>JAPLNX010000242.1 GCA_026400935.1 Planctomycetia bacterium
GCGAACCGTCAGCCAACGAAGTGACTGAAGCGAAGTCCGTGATCAAAGCCAACAAAGATGTCTTGAACGGCATGGCCGACTTTCGCTGGATTCTGCTCAACTGTAATGAATTCCGATTCCTTCCGTAGCGACTAAGGCTACAAAAGTTTCTCTGGTAGCGATTAGATTCACTTAATCACTGACGTCTGGCATGTTTGCCAGACAAATCTTGTTTCAGAAAGGAACTCGACATGGGCTGCTTGGATTACCAACTGAATCGCCGAGCTGTGTTGCAGGCATCAATGGCTTCGATCCTCGGATTTTCGATGCGCGACTTAATCGCGTTTGGTGGGACGGACCACGCACCGACGGCCGAACATGTTATTTTCTTCTGGAACGGCGGCGGAATGTCGCACATCGACACATGGGATCCGAAGCCGGGCCGTCCGACCGGGGGAGAGTTCGACGCGATCGACACGTCAGTTGAAGGGATCAAGATTTCGCAAATCTTCCCCGAAATCGCTAAGGTAATGCACCACTGCGCGTTGGTACGCTCAATCGCCGGTACGAACGGTGATCACGGACGAGGTACTTACCAGTTGCAGACCAGCTATCAGCAAACAGCCAACCTGCTGCATCCTGGTTTCGGCTCCGTCGTAACTTCTGAAAAGAAGCAACTCGGTGATCTGCCAGCTTATGTCACGATCAGTGGCCGCGCTCCGAAGGCCGCTTACCTCGGTCAGAAGTGCGAAGCGTACTTCATCGGTGCTCCTGGCGAAAAAGACCCGTACTTGTCTTTCCCAGAAGGGATCGCTTCGGCTCGGGGCAATCAACGCTTGGAAGTGCTAGAAAAGTTCAACGGTCGCTTCGCCGAGAAGAGCAGCAACAAAGAATTGAAATCCACACAGACTTCAATCGACGAGGCGCTCACACTGATGCGCAGCCCGGCACTGGCAGCGTTTGAACTCGACAAGGTGCCAACCTCCCAGTTGAACCGATACGGCGATACGCCGTTCGGTCGAGGCTGTCTCACGGCAAAGCAACTGGTTGAGACTGGCGTTCGGTTTGTGCAAGTGAATCGTGGCGGTTTCGACACACACATGAACAACTTCCCTGCAATGGAAGCTCATGGCGAAGTCATGGATCCGGCCATTTCGTCATTGATTACTGACCTCGCTGAATCCGGCATGTTGAAAAAGACACTGATCGTCATGCTTAGCGAATTCGGGCGCACCCCGAAGATCAACAAGGACGCTGGTCGCGATCACTGGGCCAACGTCTTCACCTGCTTCATGGCAGGCGGCGGCATCAAGGGCGGTACGGTCATCGGCACGTCCGATGAAGACGGCTACGAACCAAAAGACAGTCCTGTAAAGGTCTCGAACCTTCATGCGACTTTCTGCCATGCTCTTGGTATCGACCCAGACAAGAAAGTCATGACGCCACTTCAACGACCATTCAAGCTCGTCGAAGACGGCACTTCGATCAGAGAATTGTTCGCCTAGGTCAACCGACCTGAATGAACCTCAAACATTCCGTGAGGCAGGTGCAAGCCTGCCTCACGGCGTTTTGTAATTATGGACCAACGCGTTCATCCGAAAATCTGATGCCCCACCTTCTGTAATCTTTGGGAACTCTAGCAGCGGCAACTGATTTAATATTTCTGTCGCGAGTCTCGGGTGATTGCATGTGCCTCAAGCTGGGTTATCGTTCTCAAAAGAGTCTTGCTTTAAGTGGCGGCGTTTGATCCCACTCGCCAAGTAAAGCGAGTTGAATTCGCGAAGTGATCCTTGCTGTAGTGCTGTTTGAAGTTTGTGTATCTCATTGCTGAAAGGCTTTGAAAGCCAAAGAACGCTCAAAGGTAGACTAACTCGATCGCTAGACTCATTCATCGTTATGGGTTTCAGCGATTCTTGACTGACACCCAAGGCGGTTGAAGTTGCTAAAAATTAGTGCATGGAGAGATGGAGAGTTTGTGCGGCACATGGAGGTGCAGTCGAACAAAATTCGGAGACCTTTGCCGTGAAGCGTTTGTTATGCCTGAGTGCGTCCTGCTTGTTCGCTGGCTTACTGGTCTTTGGTTCGGCCTTCAGCCAAGAGCCCGTGAAGAAAGATGAAGCCGCAGTCTCCAAGGGCTCGATCGTTGAGGATCGGGCGGCAAAGAAGTTGCTGGAGGCAGGGGATGCTCGATACGAGGCGGACGAGGTCTCTAAGGCCGTCGAGATTTGGCAATCGGTCATTGAACGTTACCCGCGTAGCAAAGTGCGGTATGAAGCCTATATGAAGTTGGGGAATTTCTATCTCCAGCGCGATCGCCAATACGACAAAGCTCGTGCTCAGTTCGAACAAGTTTCTGGCGAAGAAAACCGCAATGAAGAGCAACGTGCCGAGGCTACGCTGAAAGCTGGAATTTGCTTTTATGAAGCTCGAAATTTTGGCAAGTGTTTTCAGGTCATGCGGGACGTGATCGAGAAATTCCCCGTCAGCAAGCAGGTCAACGAGGCCTACTACTACATTGGTTTAGGGCATTTCCAACTCGGACACTACAGCCGTGCGATTCAAGCACTTGAGAAAGTTGGTACGACACTTTCGAGCGAAGAAGGAAAAGTCGAAAAGCTCGAAGCCGGAAAACGGCTGTTTGTGAAGATCGAGGACGCGGACCTCGCGGCGATTGAGCCTGGTCAATCTATTAAAGTCGAATGCATTGGGACCAGCGGCGACAAAGAACTCGTAGAGTGTTTTTCCGTTGGTCGCAACGTTCGGATTGCATTAGGCAGCCTGCTAACCAAACTGGGCAAACCGCAACCGGGTAACGGAACACTCGAACTAAAAGGTGACGACAACGTCGAAGTTTCCTACATCGACGAGCAAACAGCCGACAAGCAATTCAATCGAAAGCTGCTTCACAAAGTCACGGTCGTCGGCAACGGTCTGCTTTCGATCAACGACGGTGCATTCAAGGAGACTCTGCGTGGCGTAGTGCTAGGCAAGACTGTCAACGTGCAGATCATCGATGCTGACCGCGATCTCACTGATGCAGCGGACACGATTCAAGCAGTGATTGAAGTTGTTCGACCCAAGACAGACGAAGAAATCGAAAACGAAATCATCACTGCTAAAAAGGACGGAAAGACCGTCGCGACCGATGATGATGGCGAACCGAAAATCGAGCGATTCAAAAAGGTTGATAAGGTTGCGGTCACGCTGACTGAAGCGAAGGTCGACACGTCGCTTGGCAAGAAGCCGGTTGACGATGAAGGCGCTGAAGAAACGAAGGTACCTGCGGCGACCACACAGAACTCGACAATCAATACGACTGCCGGTGCTCCGCCGCCGAAACCGGATGTTAAAGCAGATCCAAAAGCAGCAAACGCACCAGAATCGAAGAGTCCCGCAAAGCCAGTCATCGAAGATAATTCGATTCACTCTGGCGTGTTTCGAGTCACGTTGCCGCTCGTGAAGGCCGACGAAGTCGTCTCAACGGACGACACTCTTCAAGCGTTGCCCGGCGACCTGGTCCGAGTGAGCTATGTCGATCAAAAGAACACAGGACTCGAAGCTCGCACGGTGACCTTCGACGCAAAGTGCATTGAAGGCAATCTCGGCGGCGTGCGCGTCACAAAAGCGATGATCTCCGATCGCGAGCTGCGAGTGCAGACGCAACTCAAGACCGCTCACGCGCTGACGAACATCGGTAACCGCTACAAAGAATTCGGGCTGAAGAAAAACGCAGATGCAAAATACGAGCAGGCTCTCGATCTCTGCGAAGAGATCATGGCGGAAGCTCAAAAGCTTGGCGGGAAATTACTCGAAGAAACCTACGTTGAACTGTGGCAGATCTACTATCAAATGGACAAGCTGGAGTTGGCTGCCGCGATGGCAGAACGACTGCAACGCGACTTTCCCAACAGCGGTTTCGTCGACGATGCTTTACTGCAACTTGCCGATGTGGCGTTGAAGCAAAGCAACTTCAATCGCGCGATTGGCGTCTATCAACGGCTCGTTCAAATGCAGACCAGCCAACTTCGAGGCGAGGCTCAATTTGGCATCGCGCAATGTTACGACAAGATGGCGGATCAACAGCCGAACGAGGCCGGTAAGGCACAACTCTTCGACCGCGCGTTTCAGGAATACAAGAAAGTCTTCGACAACTTTCCGGAGAGCGGTCGAGTTGGCGAAGCGGTCGCTCAAATGGCGAATTACTACTATCGCCAAAAAGATTACGCTCGCGCCGTAGATATCTTCGAGACAGTGCTTGAGAACCATCCAGATGCGAAGTTTCTCGACGTGATCTTGTTCAACTACGGTCGCTGTCTCTATCGCATGGACCGCAAGGCAGAAGCTCGAAAACGCTTCGATCAACTCATCGGTGACTACCCCGAAAGTCCGCTCGCAGGCGATGCGAAGAAGATCTCAGAAGCGTTGAACAAG
The DNA here is from genome assembly GCA_026400935.1 of Planctomycetia bacterium. Lineage (GTDB taxonomy): Bacteria > Planctomycetota > Planctomycetia > Planctomycetales > Planctomycetaceae > SXKJ01. The sequence goes on from JAPLNX010000242.1 coordinate 4,411, forward strand.
GCGGACCGCACTGCGGCCCCTAAAGGAAATTAGTTTCGGTTGGCGGGTCGAGTCGTTGAGATCTGCCTTTCGTTTCCAGAAAATCACTGTTCGGAGTTCGGTAAGTCTCTGATTACTTGCCTGGCCTGAATCTACAGGACGACTGAAATGCCACGATTGACCTCATTCGTTTTCGGAATTGTGTTGGCACTGGCATCGGCTCAGCTCGCGTTCGCTCAACAGGCAAATGCGCCGGCTCAGGCAACAGCTGAAGATTCCAAACAGCTTGATGCTGTCTCGCAAGAGGCGGCGAAGCTGGAGGCGGACTTGAATAAGTTCAAGGATACGTCGCCGGAGGCGGGTGAGTTGTTGTTGAAGCTCACTGACTTGTACCACTTGCATGGGCGAGCGTTTGGGTTGATTCGTGCCGGGCAGCGGTTTTCGGCCTCCCATCCGAGCGATCCTCGGAATCAAGCGGTGATGCTCAAGCTGATCGACGGGCTGGAGGCGATGTCTCGCCACAAAGAACTGACGGTTTCGATTCGGCAGTTCATTCAGAAGTATCCGCAGGCTCCGCAGAACGCGGAGTTGGAAGAGCGGCTGGCGAAGGCTCTCGATAAGTTGGGTGAGCGGCAGAAGGCGGCAGAGACTTATCGCGCGTTGTGGAATCGGCAGCCGAACGTCAACGGGCGGAAGTTCGGTGAGGCGGCGGTCACACGGTTCAATCAAGGATCGGTGCAGGAAATCTTTGAGGGGAACGTTCTGGCCGAAGAGATGCTCGACAAGCTGCCTGCCGGTGAGTTCACGAAGTTACTAGCGGCGAATGCGCATTATCGGTGGCGGCAGTACGGGCAGTGGGCCAAGGCGAATACGCTCGGAGCCAAGATGCTGGCCAAGGGTTTGCCATACACTCCGGAAGAGACTCGTGAGCTGCAACGAATGCAGGGAGAGAACTTCAACAACCTCGGCCAATATGCGAACGCGGCGAATCATTATCGGCAGGTGCGAGCGATCCGCGATGACTGGTCCGCTCTGAATCAGCTCATCTTCTCGATGTACTACTCGCAGGCGAAAGCTGTTGAGTTTGAGCCGCTCGTCAACGAGTTCGACGCGAAGTATCCGGATCGTGAGGAGCGATTTGAGAAGCGCTCTTTACTCGCGACCGCGTTGATTCGCGACGGCGACAAGGTTCGCGGGTCGGAGATGATCAAGCCGTTGTTGGCGTTTAATCCGTACATGAGCAGCATCGCTTCGGTCTTCGCCCAGAACAGCGGCGCGGAGCCGGCACAATGGACGCAGGCGGAAGCGGTGCTCAAAGACGCTCTGGCTAAGAATCCGAAATACAACGCGTACTACTTGCGACATAGCCTCGCGCTGGAAATCTATCGCGACCGTTTGAAGGACGACGCCAAGGCCAAGGCAATGTGCCGTGAGTACCTTGATCAAGTGCCGGGCAACGACGGGCACACGTGGAACATTCTCTCGCACCTGTTATTCCAGGCGACGAATGACACCGAGTTTCAGCAGGACGTGCAGCGTTATCTGGCCGCTCGGCGGAAGAATTTGCACATGGGCACCTTTGCCTCCTACTTGCAGTCGTACATCGATCAGGCCAAGCCGAACAAAGACTTGATTGGCCGCGTCTCGTACGCGATGGCGGAACTCCAGAAGCAGAACGACGACCCCGTTGTCGCGTTGTGGCTGAAGTGGACGCACAACATTTATCACGCCCCGGATGCCCCGATCCGAGCAAACTTGCGAACGAACCATCTCGCCACGTTGCCCGAGCCGATGTGGGAACAGCTCATGGCCGAGGAAGCGTACTACTTCCGGCATATCCCGCCGCAGGTCAAGCAGCGTGAGGACTCCGCACGCACCTATCTGGAACTGGCGAAGCGGTTCCCCAAGAACCGGTCTTACATTGACGAGGCGTTGGTTTCGGTGAGCGATTACGGGCCGATCGACATCAGCAAGCCGATCTTCGACTTGTTCGTCGCTCAAGAGCCGTTGCTAAACAATTCGGATCATTGGCGGCGGCTGTTCGTGATCGCCGATCAGCACAAGGACCAATCGCTGGCGAAGCGGACGCTGGAGTACATCCAGAAGTCGCAGGTGAAATTCGGCAAGGACAGTGTCGGAGCCTCCGCAACCGGTGACGCGTTGACGCGGCATCTGTTGCCGGCCGAAGCGACGGCCTATTGGCAGTTCGGCCGCACGCACGACCGGCAATCGAGCGAGTCGGCTACGTGCGCAGCACGACTCTTCGCCCCGTTGAAGACGCCGGACGAACGCATCGCGTTCGCCAACGAGATGCTGCAAACCAACACGCCGTACAACACGCAATTCGCGCAGTGGGCAGTGAACGCCTACATGGAAAAGGGTGACATCGCCAGCGTCGAGCGAGTCACTCGCGATGCACTGACGAAGCAGCAAGAGAAGACGTTCCAGCCGGCGAACTGGGATCCGACGCAGTGGTACAACTTGGTCTACGGCGTGCGCACTCAGCCGGACAAAATGAAAGAGTTGCCGCCCGCCGGGAAGCAGCAGATTTACGCTCTGGTCCGCGACATCAATTTCGATTGGGGTTCGTCGCAGGCTCAGATTTACCACCTGGAAGGGCTGACGCCGGCCGAGCTTCTGCAAGTGCCGCCGATCAAGCGGCTGCTGATTATCGCTGACGCGACTCGCAAGCTGTACGCGGACGCGCATCGCTGGGACATGCTGATGACGGTCGCTCAACAGCAAGTCGGCAACAAGGACTACATCAGCGGGGCGACGCTGCTGACCGGGTTGCTCACGAACATTCCGAACGTCGATGAACCGCGGAAGGCGACGGCTCGTAACCTCGTCAGCCAGTGTTACACGCGCATCGGCGCGGTGGGCCTGACGATCGACGAGAAGTCGCCGATCGCGCCGCTGTTGCAAGCGGCGATGTATCTGCGGCTCGGCGACGAGCGGCTGGCGCTCGAAGCCTACATGGTCAACAAGAAGCTGTTCGACGATCACCGCGAAGAAGTCCCCGTCGATTTGATTCTGTTTGTCTGCCAAAACTTGATGGCGGCGGGAGGCAACGAAAACTTCGACAAGGTCGAAGACGTGTTGCGTGGTTGGCTCATCAAGAATGACATGAGCACGAGCTACGACGCGCAGACGAAGGCGCAAGTGCAATTGTTGCTCGCGAAGACGTTTTACAGTGCGCAGCGTTATGACGTCGCTCGCTCGGAATATACGACGGTCATCAATCGTTACCCGAACACGGCGTATTCAACCGAAGCCGAATTCGGAATCGGCGAGACGTTCATGGCGCAGAAAGTTTATGACCAAGCGGAATCAGTCTTCGACAAATTGGCGACCAGCCGCGACGCCGAAGTCGTGGTGCGTGCGGAGTTCTTGCGCGGTGTGCTCGCACATCGGCGCGGCGACCAAGACGAAGCGCGTTTGATTTTCCGCAACGTGCTCGATCGAGTTCCAAACGTCGAACTGGCGAATCAAGCGCTCTTCAATTTGGCCGAGGTTTACGGCTCGGAAGAGCGGTACATGGATCAGCTCAATCTGCTCCGCACGGTCGGTCGTCTCGGTCGCAGCAGCAAGCGGTTTCATGCTCCCGGACAGGCGTTGTCGATCGTTGTGCAAGACAGCGATCTCGGCATCAGTCGCGGGCACAACAAGATTCCGGTCATCGTCCGCACGATCCCCGGTGGCGACGAAGAATTGGTCTATCTCACGAGCGGCGGCGCGGGCAAAGGCTTGTTCCGCACCGACCTCGAAACGGCACTTGGCCAAGTGAAAAAGCGGGACAAGATTCTGCAACTGACCGGCAAAGATCAGATCAAGTGCGACTACCCGGACGAGTTCAAGAAGGAGTTCAAGAGCGTTCCGCTCTCGGATGTCGAAATCAAAATCGCGTCGAACGCCAAGTTTGAAATCGCCAGTCAAAAGATCGTCGATGAGAAGGAAGAGACGTTCTCAGAAAAGCTCGCTCGCGAAGAACGAGAGCAAGACCGCGAGCAAAATCGACGGACGCAAGCTCGGCCCAAGAATCAGGTCAAGCCGGGAAACCAAGTCTTCATCAAAGTGACTGATCCGGATCGCGATCTCACCGACGATGCCGATACGGTGATGGTCAAGCTGACCGCTGACAGCGGCGATCAAGTGCAAGTTCCGGTCAAAGAAACCGGTCCACACACAGGCATCTTTGAAGGAACCGCTCAATCCGGTGAGTTACCTGCCGGTGCGTTGGCGAGTGATACCTCGATTGATCACAGCCCGCTGATGGCGATTGATCGAAAGAAGGAATCGTTCTGGCTAAGCGAACCAGATGGTGCGGTGCCAAAACTCCTGACGATCGACATGAAAGATTTGAACTCAGTCAATCGAGTGAAAATCTGGTCGCCGAAGCCTGACACGCAGATTCCGATTCGTGGCGAGTTGCTCGGTAGCAACGACGGTGAGTTCTGGTTCCGTCTCGCGGCTCATCCGGAGCCGCTCAAAGCGGACAACCTGTTTGAGCAATACGCGGCTATGCGTCGTCGAGTTTACGCGGGCAACTTCACCGGATTCACGACATGGGATCAGGTCAAGAATCTTGCGAAGAGCAACAAGCCGAGCGAAGAAGAGGAAGTCATCAACGGACTCACATGGTCACGGCATGACGACGCGGAGGATTCAAAAAATCCGTTCGGTGTGTTGTGGTCCGGCAAGCTCGTGCAACCGAAAGCGGGAGCGGCTCGCATTCAGGTGCAAGGAGTGACGACCGCGCTGGCGATCGACGGCGTTTTGGAAATGCCTGTCGGACCAGGTAATCGCAGCGTCGATGTGTGGCTCGACAAAGGCTTGCATGATGTGACGATCTTCGCCGCCGTGAATCAAGCGGTGCAGGTCTCACAAGCGATCTGGGCGCGAGCGGACATCAATCGTCAGTTGATTCAAGTCGGGCCGTTTTTGAAGTCCGACTTCGATCTCGAACAAGCGACCGCTCGTGCGGTTGATGAATCGAAACCGACTCCCGATCAAGCGGAGATTGTGCTCCCTTTGGAGACGATCAAGCTCAACAAGAAGACCGAACAGTTTGGACTCGTTGCAGGACGGAATCCGCCCCACATTGGCACATGGTCCGCGCTCGAAGACAACGCTTGGTGGGAATTTGAGGCGAAGCAGCCGGGAGTTTATGACGTGTGGCTCGATGTGGCTCACGGCGGAGGCGGGCAATCGACGTTTGAAATGGACGTCGCCGGGTCGATCATCAAAGGGACCGTTCCTGCGACGCCCGGTTGGCACGTTGCGGTGCTGACGAAGTTTGGGACGGTGCTCATCGACAAGCCGGGACCGTACAAGCTGGCGATTAAGCCGATCGCGATCAACGGCGGCGGACTGATGGAGCTGCGCGGTGCGAAGCTCAAACCGGCAGAAGGAAGCCGAGTCGTCATGACTACCGGTGCTTGGGAGTTCCGTTTCCCGGAAAACGATGTTCGCTTCGTGCGTTTTAAGATCAATGAGTATCTCGGCGAGGCTGTCGCCGTGAATCACGTGGAGGTTTCTGGATTTCCGCGAGCGGCTGGTGATGCGCATGCTGACGGTGCGGCTGCGAAGGCAACCGCAGATGCAGGTGCAGGCGGGCCGCCTACGCTACGGAACTACATTCCGACTGACGCGGATGTGCTGGAGCTGTCGAGCAACAACACGCTGGAAATCGCGGGCGGCGATGTCGTCACGGCGGGATATACGGACGAGTTCACGCAGAACGAGAATTCGTCGTCGGTGTTGCTCGTTCAGAAGTTGATTGCGACGTACTTCAATTCAACGGTCGATGCGATCAACTACGACTTCATCCGGCTGGATAACGGTCAGGTGCAGAACATCGAAAAGACCGTGATGCGCGTCGATCCTGGAGAGCGATTCGTCGTGTCGATCACCGACTTCGACCTCGATACGACGATCGGACAAGACACGCTCGAATTCGAGGTCTCGGTCAACGACGGTGAACCGATCAAGCTGTCGGCAATCGAACGCGAACTGCAATTCAGCGGCACATTCACGAAAGAGATCGACACGGTTTCGGCATCGAGCAGCGATGCGGACGCGAGCAAGCTCAAGGTGAAGCCGGGAGATCGCATCGTCGTGAAATACCTCGATGCCCAGAACACATTCCCCGGGCACGCGGTCAAACGTGAGGCGGTTGTTTACGTCAATAAGCCGACGACCGCGCAAATTCGGATCGTCGAAACGCGAGTTGTCCCCGGCAACAAACAACAAAATGCACCGCCGCAATTCGTCTATCTGCCTCAAGCCGACGCAAAGGATAAGAAGGAAGTCGCAAACGTCGCGTTTGAAGCGCCGCTGACGATCGAGGTCATTGATCCGGACATGGCGAAGGACAGCCGCAGCGAAGTGCTCGTCACGCTGACGACGACCGATGGTGCGAAGATCGAATGCCGCTGCATCGTTAGCGGTGAACACTCGCACTTCAACATTTATCAGCAACAAGACGCGACACACTGGGCACTGGAAGAGGGCCGCTTCCTCGGCCAAGTCATTCTGCAACTCGGCAGCAAAGCGAGTGCGGATGTGATTCCGCTCACATCGGAGATGCCACGTAACTTGATCGGCGGCGGGAAGCTCGATGAATCGCAAACCAATCAAGGCAAAGACCGTAGTCTGGTCACACGAGTTCTGAATCTCACCGGCAAAGACAAAATCCTCGCCAGCTATGCCGATGAGAAACGTCCCGATGCAAAGCCTCGTAGCACAGGCGGCTCGCCTGTGCCGACAACGAACGTGTCTCCGCCAATCACAAACGGTGCAACCAAGACCGCTGCGGCAACGCCGAACACGAAGCCCGCGATGACCAAAGGGACGACAGGGACAACGAAGGGAAGTACGACTGCGCCGACAGGAACCGGAACTGTGGCGGCAGTCCCTGAAAAGCCCGAAATCCCGAACGTCACCGCGAAAGCTCGCTTGATTAGCAACGGTCTCCTCGCAGTCGTTGATCGCGATTACGACAAACCGATCAACAAACTGCACGTCGGCGAGAAGCTTTATCTGATGGTCACCGACGCCGACCAGGATGCGTCGGACGAGCGTGATCACGTTTCGGTCGATGTCTCGACGGAGTTCGGCGAACGTGAAACGGTCAAGCTGGAAGAGACGCTCGCTCACAGCGGCGTCTTCACCGGCTCACTGCAATTGAAGTCCAACGAGAAGCCGACACCCGGCAACTTGAAAGCGGATGAGCCGATCATCGAGTGCTACTTCGGCGACACGTTGAAAGTGAAATACGTCGATACTGCGGCGAGCACAGAAACCGGCAAGCTCGAACAAGACAAGAGTCTGCCGATCGTCATTGGCACCGACGGCCTCGTCGCGGCCTTCAGCAAGACGTTTAACGACGAACGACTCGCTGTCGAAACGAAGTTCCATATCGCGGAGAGTTTCTTCGAGTTGTTCAAGTCTCACAAAGGACTCGGCCGCAAGGCGGAAGAATTAGTTGACCTCGAAGCGGGACGACGCATTCTGCAAGAGGTGATGGAAGATTATCCCGATCCGAAGTACGTCCCGCGCATTCAATATTTGCTCGGGCAGTTCGCTCAGGAATTAGGGCAATGGGACGACGCCATCGAAAGCTATGAAGTCATCATCAATCAATATGCTGACCATACGCTGGCCGCAGACGCTCAATACAAGCTGGCTCAATGCCACGAAGAGCGCGGTGACTTTGACGAGGCGTTGGAGGCGTACGTCACGCTGGCGGCGACGTACCCGAAGAGTCCGCTGATCGCGAGCGTCATGATCCGCATCAGCGATCACTTCTACAAAGCGGAGGAATACACGATCGCCGCTCAAGTGGGTGACAAGTTCCTCGAAAAATTTGAAGGCCATCAACACGCACCGCGCATGGCGTTCCGTATCGGGCAATGTTTCTACAAAGCGAAGAAGTACACCGACGCGGGCAAAGCGTTTGACCGCTTCGGCAAACAATTCCCCGATGATGCGTTGGCGGCTGACTCTCTCTTTTGGGCCGGTGAATCCTTCCGTACCGGCGGATCAACGTCAGAAGCCTTCCGCCGCTACAACAACTGCCGCTGGAATCATCCATCGAGCGAAGCGGCGAAATACTCGCGAGGCCGACTCGCACTCCCAGAAATGTTGCAGCAGTTCGAATCGGAGGCGAACGCGATTGAGAATCAGTGATCTCGTTCGTCCTTCAAGAGTTCTGAGATGTCCTGAGTTGAGAGTTCGAGATGAAAACGAGAACTGGCGGATCATGTACCGGATTGATGATGATGCCATCGTAATCGTGGCAGTCTTTTCAAAGAAGACACAACAAACTCCGAAAACTGTGATCGACAAATGCCGTAAGCGACTCGTGGAATACGACTGCTGGTCCGGAAATGAACTATGGAAAAGATCAAACAAACGCGTCTGGAAAAGAAGGGTTGGAAGGTCGGCAGTGTTGCCGAGTTTCTGGGGCTCAGTCCAGAAGAAGAGACTTTGATTGAGATTAAACTCGCGTTGAGTCGGTCACTGAAACGTCGCCGCGAGTCCGTCATGACCTTGGCTGAATTGGCTGACAAACTGGACTCCACTGAGCCAAGGTTGGCGAAGGCCGAAAAAGGGGATGTATCGGTTCCGATGGAGTTGTTTGTGCGAGCGATGCTCGCCATGGGAGCTACCGCACAAGACATCGGCAAAGCAATTGCGAAAACCACTCGTCAGGTCGCTGTCATGTCACATTGAATTATTTGTTATCGCGTTCGATTCGATTGGCTTTGTCGGAAGTTTTGCAGCAATTTGAATCGGAGGCGAACGCGATTGAGAATCAGTAGGGTTGTTTTCTGGCACCAATTGCTCGAACAAGGAGGTTCAAATGGGTGACGGTATTTTGAAAGAGCAGGAGCATCGGAGATGACAACACCACGACAAGAACGCTCAATCGCGTGCGTCGTTCGCAAGCGTCGGCTTGATGATCCGGATGATGACGTTGAATATTGGCGTTCCCGTCCGCCCGAGGAACGGATCGCAGCACTCGAAGAAATTCGTTCGCAATATCACCGGTGGATGGGAAATGCTGAGCAGCGATTTCAAAGAGTTTTTTCAATCGTTAAACGATAATGGCGTTCGATACTTAGTCATCGGAAGCTATGCCGTCGTCATCCGAGGTACACGAAAGACATTGATGTTTGGATCGAGCGTTCTCCAGACAATGCGGTTCGGATGGAAAAGGCGATCGAGCAATTTGGTTTCGCGTCGTTGCAACTCACCGCCCAAGACTTCATGGAGCTTGATCAAATTGTTCAACTCGGTTTCCCTCCAAATCGAATTGATATTTTTAATTCAACGTTGGGAGTCGAATTCTCTGAGTGCTATCCGAACAAACTGGAGCGAACGCTCGATGGAGTCGACGTCTCATTCATCTCTCTGCAAGACTTGATCAAAAACAAGCAAGCCGCGGCCCGCCCGCAAGACATTGTCGATCTCGGCAAGCTAAAGTAACCAGCATCCCTCCTTCTGTTGAATTCACACCATGACTCACCTGATTTTGGTTCTCGCGTTGTTGGCTCAAGACCCGTTGGATGCGCTCGATGCGAAGCAAGGGATTAAGAAAGCGGCACCGCCTCCGACTGCTGCGGCACCGGCGACGCCCGTGACTCCGGGGGCGAATGACGTCAAGCCCAGCATTCCGGGCTTTGAATCCTCCGCTCAGCCAACCGCAGTGGAAGATTCCAAGCCATCCGAAAGTTCCGCTGGCCAAAAACCTGCCGCAGAAGAGGCCGGGGCGGAATCGAGTCTCGGTCTCTCGGATTGGCTGGATAAGGTCTGCCACGCCGGAGCGATGGGCCTGATGCTGCGCGGCGGCATGTTCATGTGGCCGATCCTGGTCTGCGGCATCTTGGCGGCTGGAGTCATCGTCGAACGATACCGCACCTTAAAGATGTTGACGACCGACGCCAGCGGCCTGCGCAAGGAAGTGACCGATTTACTGCATGACGACAAGGTCGAAGAGGCACTGACCAGATGCGATGCCGAACAAGGTCCCGTGGCGGCGATCTTGTCGGCTGGTTTGCGAAAGTTCGTCGTATTGCGGCGTTTGAACTACGACCCGGGCAAAGTTGAAGAGCAAGTCATCAAGGCGATGGACGATTACGGAGTTCACGTCATTGGGGCGCTCGAACGACATTTGCCGATCTTGGCGACGGTTTCGAGCGTTGCTCCAATGCTCGGCTTTTTGGGAACTGTCAGCGGCATGGTCAACGGCTTCGACCACATCGTCGCGACTCTTGGCGAACAGAACATTGTGAAAGCAGCGGCAGACGGTATCGCCGAAGCATTATTAACCACGGCACTGGGACTGATTGTCGGTATTCCTGCATTCACGGGCTACAACTATTTTACCGGCGTCATCAACCAGTTCGTGCTTGAAGTCGAAGAAACGGCGACAGAACTCATTGAGACCGTGACGTTGCAGTTGGCAATTGAGAACCGTGAAGCCGACGACGCGAAGAGGGCTGTCTCCTAGCTGGCAATCGTCGATTTGTGATGAAGTTCTTTTGCCCACGCCCCGCTTGAGTTTGCCATGAAGTTTCGCCGTACCAGTAAATTGCTTGTCGATGTCCCGGCTGTCGCCAGCGGAGATATCGCGTTCAATTTGATCGTGTTTTTTTTGGTGTGCGCCTCGACGCAGCCGGACACCGGGCGACCTCAGATGTTGCCTAAGAGCGAGCAGCAACAGCAGCAACAGCAGCCTGACGAGCATCTAATCGTTGATCTCAAACGCAATGCAGTGTTGGTCAACGGCGATCCAGTGAAGACAAACGAGGTCAAAGCGAGAGTGATCGCCAAGTTGACTGGAAAGACTCGAATGGAAGATCGCGTGGTAATCGTGAAGAGCGCCAAGGATGTCCCGTACTACAACTGGATCGAAGTCACTTCGCAGATCGAGGACGCGGGCGGAATCATCACTCTTCAACTTGAGGAAGAACGTACCGTCGATTTACCGCAATAGATTGGAAACAACCCCATCGGGCTTGTCCCGAAGGTTCGTCGGCTTTTGCACTATTCGTAATTCTGGCTCACCTAAGTAATGCTGAAGCCCGAAAGCCAGAGCGACAAGCCGGGTGGAGTGGATGACATCTGATGAAAATTCAACGACGACAAATGAAGGTCGATATCCCCAGCGTGGCGATGGGAGATATTGCGTTTAATTTGTTGATCTTCTTTGTGATCTTGGCTCAGTCGCAAGATGACAGCCACATTCAGTGGACTCCAGCGAAAGCGGACAATCTCAAGGGATCTGGTTATACGAAGGTCACGGTCACGATCGACAAAGATCAGAAACTGTACCTCAATGGGCAGGAGCTTTCCGAAGCTCAATTGGCGGCGCGAATCGAGAGCAATCTTGGTAACGCGCCGGCCGGGCAGCGGAAAGTGATGTTGAAAGCTCACCGCGATTGCACGGCGGCAAAGTTTGAGCCGGTCATTGAGGCGATCAGCCAAGCCGGAGGCGAGTTGGTTCACATTCTGGAAGACAAAAAGAAAAAGTAGGGGTGTATTGTGGAAAAACTCCGTGAGCATTTGGGAACCGACGGACAGCCAGCAAAAGCAAGCATAAAGCGACTGGCAACAGATACCGCGTTGACGACCGCTGAACTGCGTGATTTTGTGCGAAACTTGAAGGGACGAAGCCCTCAAGAGGTCATGGGAATCGTTTCGTCGAGCGCATTGGCTCAAGCGGTGATCGGCTCGACGATTGGGTCGGTCGCACTGATTGGCGTGCTAACGATCGGTCCATACCTTTTGTTCGGTCCACCGAAAGCCAAGGCCGCAAAGCCGGTGGCAGCCGTCGCTGAAGCGGATCCAGCCAAAACCAGTGCCGCGAAATCAGCGGCCAGCTCCGACACTCCGTCGGAAGAAGACGTGAAGAAGGCCAGTAAGGCGATGGGCTTGGACGAAACGAAGACCGCTGATCCGAAAAAGAATCCGCTCGACAAGTTGGACAACCTGCTCGACAAGTTGGAATAAGCGATTCGATTCATCACGAGAGTTTGGAGATCGTCGAGCCATGTTTCCGCACCTAACATTCCCACCCAAGCTGTTGAAGCAGACTGCTATTTATGTGGCAGTTTGGTTTTTGTGCTTGGTGGATTGGATGTGGGGCCGTTCCATCGAGACGTGGTGGCGAGCGTGGCCGGAAGGAGTTTGGTTCGCGCTGAGCATTCCAGTGTCGGCGTGTTGGATGTCTTGGGCCGGATGGAAGTGTGGCCCAGAAGATGACCGATCAGTCTTTTTGGTGCGGCGTCATTTGGTCTGGAGCGTCGTAGCAATCTTCGCTTGGCAACTTGCTGTCTTTCTAGCGGACGCTTGCGACTTGCACACTGTGCGAGTCAGCCTGGCCAATTGGGGCGTTTGGAGTTTTTACTTTCTAGGGATGCTGTGGGTCGTTTGGTTGGTCGAGAGAGCGTCACATTTTTACGAAGAGCAGCGTTACGCACGTCTCCGACAAGAACACCCACAAGCCTTCGAGTTCGCTAGATCAGGACATCGAGCGACGCATGATGATGAGCAAGACAAAGAGCGAGTCCATAACCCACTGGATCCACATGCTTGGTACTTTGGACGACGTTCGCGGAAGCTGAATCAGTCGCTGGCATGGATGTCGGGCTACTCGATCTGCTTCTTGATTGCGTTCTTGGTCTTCACGCAAATGGGTGGTTGCACGGACATCTATGAAATGCCAGCTGGCGGTGGCCAACAGGCTCAGATCGCACAGGCTGTGAAGATTCAGAAAGTCATCAAGAAAAAGTTCGTCGTGAATCCATTCTCGGCGATCAGCTTCAAAGTACCGCCGATCGACGAGATCAAGTTGCAACTTCAAGAGGTGACACAGCACGCATACACGGTCGGATATGGCCAAGGGGCCGGTGCCGGTTTCGCTGGCGGAACCAGCCAAGGAAAGGTCCGTTTCCTGCGATTGGAATACGGTGGTGGCGACTGGGATCAAGACATGAGCGCGTTCGCCGGCGAGAATATGCTGCGGGAATATGGCCTGCGAACAAAGCAAAAGGTCGCTGAGAAAGAAGAAACTCGCACGATCGGGCAACTCAAGGCTTTCGCTGCCGAGAAGTCACCGCCGCTGATGTATCTAACCGGCGAGAAGAATATTTCGATCACGGCAAACGAGGCCAAAATCCTCCGCGAGTATCTGCTCGACAAGCATGGCATGTTGTTCCTCGACAACGGCGGGAGCGGCCACTTCCACAACCAGATGTTGGCCATGATGCGGCAAGTGCTTCCTAATATCCGTCCCACGCCAGTTCCGCTGGACGATCTGATTCACCGCATTCCGTATCCGATTCCGTTCCTGCCATACGTCGCACCTCACGGTGGCAAAGAGGCGCTCGGCTGGCGTGTCGATGGCCGCCTCGTTGCTTACTATCACCCCGGCGACATCGGCGACGCTTGGGCCGATGGCCATGCGGGTGTCAAACCGGAAATCTACGAGTTCTGCTACCAGCTTGGCGTGAACGTCATTGCTTACGCCCACACCGAATATTCAAAGTGGTTGGTGTCGCGAATGAAGAAGTAACTTCGCAGGCAAGCGGCCTGTGTTATGTGCAAACTCAAGCTGCATCTTGCCCCGCATCAAACGCTTCTTTGCCTTGAATGATAGAGTCGGCATCGAAGCGTTCACCGAAGTATCGCTTGCGAGCATCCTTGTTGGCGAGGACTGATCTGGCGTCGCCACTGGCGATCACTTTACCGGCGCAGATGACATAATTTCGGTCAGTGATTGTGAGCGTCTCTCGTTCGCGGTGGTCGGTCAGCAGAATGCCGATCCCTTTATTGCGCAGACCAGCGATGATGTCTTGAATGGTGTGTATCGTGACTGGATCGATTCCGGTGAAGGGTTCGTCGAGCAGGATCAAGACAGGGTCGGTTGAGAGACAGCGGGCGATTTCTAATCGTCGTCGTTCACCGCCCGACAATGTCGATGCGATTTGGCGTCGCTTTTCGGTCAAACCAAACTCTTGCAGCAAGTGGTCGATCTTGTCACGACGTTCGGCTCGGGTCATCGGCAGGAATTCGAGCACGGCGGAAATGTTTTGCTCGACCGTCAGCTTGATGAAAATGCTTTCGTCTTGCGGCAGATAGCCCATGCCCGCTTGGGCTCGTTTATACATTGGCCATTGAGTCACCTCGAGGCCGTTCAAGAAGACTTGTCCTTCGGTCGGAGAAACCATTCCGCATGACATTCGGAACGAGGTTGTCTTGCCAGCTCCGTTGGGACCGAGCAGTCCTACGATCTCGCCCCGATCAACTGTGAAATCAACACCATCCACCGCACGCTTGCCGGGATAATCTTTCACCAGTCCGTGGCATTCCAGCAAAGCCATGATTTCTTCCTTGATGAGTAGGCCGGAATCCCATCCCGGTTGTAGTCACTATTGATGATCAACTGCACGACACGGTTTGGAAAACCGTGCTACCGAATGCGCTGCATTCGACCGACGCCCGGATAAAACGGAAATCGGTCGCTGGGGTAATCCTTCACACTTCGTTCAACCAACTTGTCGCCCTCAGGTTTCCACTCGCTGTGATTCATGATCGGATAACCTTCGCCGTTGTTAAGAAATGGCTGCGCATGAGGCCAATAAATGAAGAACGCCTTCCCGACCAACGCCGATCGCGGCACCGCGTGACGATGTTGAGCACGACGATCGTTGCCCCACAGGCGGCTGTCTTTGCTGCGTGGGCTGTTGTCGCCAAGCATCAGAAACTCATCCGCGCCGAGCTCAAACTTCGCATCGCGCGCACACGCTTTGTACGACTCGTTCCAACGAACGGGATCACTCAAGAGCGATCGCAAGTGGGGATGTGCGGAACACGGACTCCATTCATCCTGTTCGTGACCCCACGGCGAGAAATCTTGAGGTTGCTCAACGTGGCTGCTGCGATAGTAGATGTCGCGATGAATCTGCAAATGAGCGACATCCACATTCATGCCGCGCGCCGCGATGCCGACAGGAGTCAGATCATCGTCTTGAGGTCCGAAGTCTTCTGACTCTGGTAACGGATACTCGGCGTTCGGACCAAACGGGATCAGCTTGCCGTTGACCCACAGACACAATCGATTATCGACGTTCGCAAATTCTAAGTGATAGTCACCGGGACCAGTGATCGACGTCGTTGCTTTGCCAAGTTCTGCTTCTTCCTCTTTGTCGCGATTCATCCAGATCAGCGAGACCAACTGCGCTTCACCGGTGTGCGGATTGATGCGGCAACGGTAGCGATGCGCTCCCTCGTTGAGTTCCAGTAACAGTTCCGAATTCTCGTCCAACTGCTTGATCTGTACGTCGCACGACAGAGTCAGATCGCCAACCCAGAAATAGGTATCGGGATCGACGTTGTTTCCTTGCGAAAATGCGTTGTAACCGCAGAAGTCCGTGATCAACTGCGGCATCGGACGACGCAACGGCTTCGCTTCTTTGGGCGGCTTGCGACCGAAATCGTCGAGTGAGTCTCGTTCATCAGTAGCTTGGTCAGCATCACTTTCGATGACGCTTCTCCATGTGTCTGAGTTCGGAACGTAGTGCCGATATCGCAGCCAATGAATTCCTTTGGCTGTCCCCGCTCCGTCCAAGCGGAAGGAATGGTTATCTTTTTGCGGTTGCCAACCATCAGTTGTTTCACTCCAACCGGCGATAACGCCAGAATTGGCTCCATCGTCATCGATCTCGTCGGCTTGTTTGCTGTGATCAGTATCACGTACGACCGTAGTCCAGCGGTGCGGCCAACCTTTTTCGAGCAGCGGTGTTTCTGGATAGTCGTTGTCGTAGACGAGGATTTGCAGTTCACGTTGCTTGTACGGATCAGTCTTGCGCAGGACACGAACTTCCCCATCTTTTTCAACGCGATGCAGGTCACCTTGTCGAATGAGGATCGTCTCGCCTGCGAGTCCGACGAGCCGTTTGATGTAGTTAGTCTTCGGTTCTTCCGGGTACTTGAAGACGACAACGTCCCAACGGCGAGGTTCCTTCAATTCATAAGGAAACTTGTTGACCAAAATCCGATCGCCGCGAAACACCGGAGCGTTCTTGATCGAATTCGGGGCGCGACAATTAGGACAAAGTGATGTTTCCAAACGACTGCGGAGGTATCCGGCGTCATCCACTTCTTCGCTCGCACCGATCGTGATGAGATGCCCGCACTGATCGCAGTTGGTTTCTTTATGACGACCGTAAAGCGTTGGGGCCATTGAGCCAGTCGGGATCACAAACGCTTCAGCCTCGAAGGCGCGGAAGAGAAATGCGAGTAAGAAAGCAACGACGATCGATTCGACCGTTTCGCGCATGCTCTCTTGGCGAGCGGCGGGCTTTTTCGAGTTGGAGGCATCGGATGAGTTCGGCTTTGTCGGATTGGAAGAAGGCATGTTAAGTTCAGCTTTCCGTCTGGTTGATCGCGTCATTAACCCGAAGCGTGAGCGAGGGCGAACGCTTCAAGTGATTCCGATTACAAACGATTTGAAGTGATCGCCCTCGCTCACGCTTTGGGTTAGCGATTTGTCGAAGGTCAGCGAATGTACCGGATGCGTCCCCAGTCGGGAACGCGGATGTGCCATTCGGAAGAACCGAGTTTGATTCGACCAGGTTGTGACGGCAGATGCACCATAAAGGGTTTTCCCAAGAGCATGTGGTCTTGCACAACTGCGTCCGGCCAACTGCGACTGTCGAGTGAGACCGGGCTGTTGTCTCCCAGGAAAAAATATTCGTTGTCCCCCAGTTGATGCGGTTCTTTGACGCCATGTTTCGCGTCGCCGCGTGTGTAATAGACGTCTCGATACAAGACCAAATCTCGCACAGAAACTTGCAGGTCACTCGCCCCAAACCGAACTGCGACCGGCCCAGATTCAGCGTTACCAACGGTAAGCCCCTCATTCGTTCGAAGCGGAAGTTTCTGAGAAAAAATTGTATCGCCATCGATGGCAACCAGAATTTGTCGATCGAAGAGAGACATCTCTAGCAACATTTGCCGCCGCCAAAGTTGGTTCGCCAACTTGGTGACATGCAGCGGTTTGTCGTTGTTGGCCGCGTACAGGCTCAGTTCACGAGTATCCGCGTTGAGCCGCAACTCAAACGCCTCCCAGCCGTCGTGCATCACGAGTATGAACTCGCCACGACCGCTGTGTAATTCCAACTGCATCGATGACATCAAGTCGCGACTCCAAAATCTCGACGATCTTTCTGAGAGGCCGTTGTAAGCGTAATCATCCGCTGGCCATTGTGGACCGCGCGCTTTCGGGAGTTTCGTACCATCACGTTGCGGCGCGTCGCCTCGATAATTGACCCAATCGAATGTGGGTTGAGTCGCGGAGGTTTTTGACTCGAAGTGATTCGCAGTGTCAGTGAGGGCGGATTCTTCACTCGACCCCCTCTTCGGCGAGTCTTGAACCGTTCCCCCTCGTTCACGCTTCGGGTTACGAAGGTCGAACCCGTTTGAGAGTGTTTGCCACGGTTCATCGGCTTGCCAACGTAGATCGTCCCAACCGTCGGGGTGATGTTGCTGCGAGCAGATCGGGATGCGCGTGCTCCGTTGTTCGGCGAGGTTCTTGCGAATCAAGTCGCCGTTGATGAAAACGTCTCCGGCATTGACTTGGATTGCTTCGCCTGGCAGGCCGACGACTCGCTTCACGTAAGCTTGAACGGGGCGACTCGGATTCTGGAAGACGACGACTTCCCAGCGATTCGGCTGACGAAAAAGATATGCCAACTTTTGCACGAGCAGTTGATCTCCCTCGTTGCGAGGAACGTGCTCAAGGTCAATCTGTGTCTGTCCGCAATTCGGGCAGGAGACCGGCCCGTTGGATTCATAGGTTTCGTCGACAGGAACGCCAACGGCGAACGAAAAACGACAATCGGGACAAACGACTTGCTTGTGATAGCCCAACAAATAAGGGGCCATCGAACCAGTCGAGATGATGTAACCTTCGACGGCAAACGATCGCACAAGCAGCACTGCAATCGCCAGCGAGATGAGCGACTCAACGACATACCGCAACCCGCCTTCATGGCGCGGTTGCGGAGCAACAGTTTGTTGATCGGGCTCAGACATCGCAGTGACAAGGCTAAATGTGTTTACGAAAAAACGGACGCGGAGTTGTACTGGCTGAAGTCAAACACCCAAAGGCGAATGTCAAACCCCAGTCGGCGGGTCAAGCAGTGTCGAATGGTGTGGACGTCCTTCGATGTCGGCGAGCAATTCTTCGCGGCGGGCGGCGACTTCTGCGTCGAAGGAGGCCAGAACATCCAACGCCCGGTCACGCGATGTGACCAAGCCGATAACGAGATATTGCGCGATCGCGATGCTGTAACAAATCCAGCCGGCCGGACCTTTGTTAAAGACACAGACGATCGCAAACACCGGCGACGTGCGGCTGAGATAAATGCAGCAAATGCCCCACAGCCATGCGCGCCAGTTTTGACGCACTTCACGCACGACCGCGCGCGGTCCTTTGCTTTTCACTTTCGGTGGACCGGAATGAATCAGACGAAAGAGTTCTTGATCGGGCATCCCCTCAATGCAACCAATCGCCAGCATCAGCCGCAGTCCAAACAACACAGCGTCGACCAATGTTTCTAGGCGATAGTTAATCTTTGCAGTCTGAAACAAGACTTCTTCCATGTTGTGCGTGGCAATCATCAGCAAGATTGATGCGCGAAACCATTGTGACAAATCTTTTTCCAACTCTTCGCTGATGACCTCAACCCGCATCAGGTATTTCAAAATGACGCGAAAGATCGGGATCGCCACCAGCTTGATGACCAATCGCATGATCGGCTTTGTCACCACTCGGATGAGCGGCAGGTTGAAGATCCACTGAACCAGATATCCCACAGCAATTTGTTCCTTTTACGAGCCTTTCGCTTCCGTGTCTTTCTGCGTGTTCTGTGGTCAGAATCCAGAACGGTGTGCGGTTTGAAAATTTAAAAGCGTGAAAGTTCGCAGCACTGGAGGCAAGAATGTCGGAGCAGAATCAAAGCGGAAGATCGTCCGAGTTGTCGGAGTCCATTTCAGAAACCTGCCAACCGGGATGCCCGGTCTGTGGCGGAGTGTTATTGGAGATCAGACACAAGCTGCAATGCTCGCAGTGTCACACCATTTGCGAGACCTGCTGCGAAGGTGGTCGAGGATAAGCCGAACTGATTGGGGTTGGGCAAAATTGTGTGAATAAAGGCTCAGGGGAAAGACGGACAATGGAACTGCGTGAATTTGCCGAACGCATTCTGCGAAGCGAGTCACTCGAAGCGAAGCTGGCTCGCGCGGAAGAGCCGTTGACCGACGAGCGACCGGGAGATGTCTGGCGTCCTGAGCAGCCGGTTCGATCAGCGGAATTGCAGTTCGCACCGCGACGCACCGCTCCTTCGATGCCGAAATTAGGGGCGTTCAAGGAGGCGGCGAAGCGGGCGGTCGCGCACCACATTATGGCTAATCACGAGCTGCAAGCGCTGGAAGTGATGGCGTCGGTTTTGGTGGCTTTTCCGGATGCTCCAAGTGAGTTTCGCAAAGGCATGGTGGCGATTATGGGGGACGAGCAGCGACATACACGGATGCATTTGGAGCGAGCCGCAAATTTGGGGTTGCCGTTCGGCTCTTTGCGGGTCAACTGTTACATCTGGAAGAAGTCGCAACAGTTTGAAAGTGTCTTGGATTACTTGGCGGGACTACCTTTGGTTTTTGAGGGAGCGAATCTCGATCACACGTTGGAGTTCGCGGATGCATTCGAGCAAGCGGGCGATCTGCGTAGCGCGGCCCTGATGCGAACGATCCATCGCGATGAGATTCAGCATGTGGCGTTTGGAATGGAATGGCTGCGGCGGTTGAAATCACCGGATCAGTCGGACTGGGACGCTTTTCAATCACACTTGAAGTGGCCGTTGCGCGCGGAGAAGGCGCGCGGCGAGGTCTTTCAGCGAGAAGCCCGTCGAGCGGCGGGAATGTCGGAAGAGTTCATCAGTCAGTTAGAGTTAGCGGGAATTGCTGACTCTGACGGAGACAAACAATGATCATGAGCCGTGGTGAAGCGTTGGGATTGAGTGCCGCGATTGGGCTGGCATTTGGAGGAATCAATTATTTTCTTGACAGCGAGGACACTGTAGCCCAAGGGCCTGCGGCGGTTCAGCAAACCCGCAACACGGGGGTGACCGGCAAGAAGCCGGCGGCAGCAACAGCGACTGAAAAGAAAACCGCGAGTGATGAACGGCAGTCGGAAACAAAGGCCGCCACAACATCGAACCCCGTGGCGACGAAGTCGGCTGCGACGAGTCCCCTTTTGAAAACTCCGATCGGTGAACTGGCCGTTCTGCCGCCGGACAATCCGTGGAACCAAGACATCTCACGCTTGCCGGTTCACGAGCGGTCGCGCGATTACATCCGTTCGATCGGCGAAGACAAACCGCTGTTTCCCTGCTTTGGGGCGGATTACCAAGGTGCTCCAAACGGAATTCCATTTGAGTTCGTCGCAGCAGATCACCCCAAGCAATCCGTCGAATTTGAATACGCCACTGAAAGCGATCCAGGACCGTATCCCATTCCGATGAACCCGAAGATCGAAGGTGGTCCGAAGGCTGATCCCGAAGGCGATCGCCACGTAATCTTGATCGACGCTCAAAACAAGCTGTTGTATGAACTATTTCACGTGATGCCGAATGGTCCCAGCAAATGGAAAGCGGGAAGCGGCGCGATCTTTGATCTTGGTTCGAATAAGTTGCGACCCATCGGATGGACGTCAGCGGATGCTGCGGGGTTGCCGATTTTTCCCGGCTTGGTGCGTTACGACGAAGTGATCACGCAGAGAGAAATACGACACGCGCTCCGTTTCACCGTACGCCGTTCACAACATGCTTACATTCTTCCGGCAACACATTTCGCGAGTCAGTCACGCGATCCAAAGCTCCCCCCGATGGGGTTGCGAGTTCGCCTGCGAGCGGACTACGACCTCAGCAAGTTTCCGCCGTCAGCCAAAGTGATCCTAACGGCGTTGAAGAAATACGGCATGTTCCTCGCCGATAACGGGAGTGACTGGTTCATCACCGGCGAACCCGACAACCGCTGGAACGATGATGAACTGCATGCGATCAAGAAAATCAAAGGCCACGACCTAGAGTGCATCGAAACCGGCCCGCTTCGAACGGAGTGAGTCCACGTGGGGGTGTTGCGTTCAAAATTGGCTGAATAAAGTCGTGAGATACGGCAGACGTTTCGTCCGCCGTTTTTGAAATTTCAACGCAACACCCCTTTGGGAATCGGCCACATGCGGCGCTAGACTGTCGCCGTGCATTGCATCTCTAAAACTCAGCGCCGCTTTACTGAAGAGCCTCATCATGAAATTTTTGTCGTTGATAGGAATCCCGTTTGGAATCGGTGCCGCCAGCGGAATGCTCGCTGCACTCTGTGGAGTTGGCGGCGGTGTGATCATGGTTCCGGCATTCGTCATGTTGCTCGGACTCGATCAGAAGACGGCGATCGCAACATCAATGGCCGTCATCGTACCGACGGCAATCGCAGCGACGAGTCAACACTACAAGAACGGGCTGATCGATTGGAAAATTGCGGTGGCAACTGCGATTGCAGCGACGCTGACGAGCTATTTTGTGGCGGACACGATCAAGGCTTTTCGCAGTGAAACTCTCACTCGCATCTTTGCGGTCGCGATCATCGTTTTTGGTGTGATCATGCTCGTTTCACCAACACAGCAAAAAACGAAAACCGCTCCGGCTGACGCTGAACGCGCACCGGACACTTCTGACAATTTGGGCCAAAAGTGAGACGGCCAATAACTCAGGAGCCAGTCGATGTCGTTGTGAGTTGAGTTCTTGCGAATTCATCAATTGAGCGATGACCACTTCGAGTTCGACTCCAACTGCGGGGCAGTCCGTTTTTGAACGCTGGCTGTCGGATAAGCCTGACGCTCAAGTGTAGGGGCTTTCCTGAAAATCAAGCGTTATGCAGCGCAAACGGGGTCTACGTCGGAAAAATCCGAGGAGTGTGTGGCGGGATCTGTGAATTGGTGTCGGTAATCCCAAATGTAGAACGCTGGCCGTGAATCGCCTCCTGCGGTTGATCGGGTGATTGAATCCAGTCACGGCGATGCGGGTCGGGAAAGTCAGACAGCAAGGGGATCGGCATGCTTCAACTGAATTGGTTGCGTCAATCACATCATGCACGTCGCCTCGGATTTGTCCGTTCGCTGCAACGCCGCTCGCTCAACAATGCTCCATCGGCTGAGATCCTGGAGCAGAAGTTTCTCTTGTCTGCAATCAACACGCTTGCCGTTCTTTCGGACGACGCTCCTGCCGAGGCGGCGGATGACAATTCGCCGGTTGAAGGTGATATCGCCGTTGAATCGGAGGATCTGGCCGACTGGAAGTTCGAGGTGTGCGACTTCTTGATGGTCGAGGATGGCGAGATAGACGTGGAGAGTGGCGAAGTCACCGACGAGAACTCTGACGAATTTCATCCGATTCGATATTCGTTCGGAATGAATTTTCGAGGTGGAGTCACTGAAGGTGATGAAACTGACACCGGTGATGGCGAAGTAATCGAAGGAGAATTGGCTGACGAATTTGAAACTGTTGAAGGCTGCGATCCAGAAAGTGGCGAGCAGATCAAAGTGATCTACTACTTCGGGATGTCAGGCGGAATCGGTAGCGAAAAGGGTGATGACTCGGAATTGGAAGTCACCGATCTCGAAGCCATTGATGGTTACGTTGATGACGTGACGCTGATGCAGAAAGAAGATTACGTCTTTGATGACATGGTGGCGTTCGATGATTTTGGTGCAGCGGAATCTGGTTTGGCTGATTCAGGTCCAAATCCGATGTTGTTTCGAAATCTCAGCTTTGGCGGTGTCCCAAATTTCGCCGGGGCAACTGCGTCTGTTGTCGAGCAGACGTCCGCACCAGCGGCCGCTTCTAACACCGAGAGTCGCTCTCCTTTGAACGTCAGCAACAGCCTCACAATTCCGGTGACTTCCGGATCAAACAAC
This sequence comes from Planctomycetia bacterium, assembly GCA_026400935.1. Lineage (GTDB taxonomy): Bacteria > Planctomycetota > Planctomycetia > Planctomycetales > Planctomycetaceae > SXKJ01. The sequence goes on from JAPLNX010000242.1 coordinate 27,428, forward strand.
TCGGCGGCCAATTTGTTCGCGTCACAGAACGTGATCTCCTCTGCTCCTGTCGTACTGGCTCAATTGAATGACGGAACGCGACAGGAATCGACCGAAAATGGCTCCGAACTCCGTTTGGACAGGCCCAGTTCCGCCGAAAGCTTCAGCGACAACGGTGAATCGAAGGTTGGCAAGTCAAAGGAATCCGATGCATCAGATTCAACGAACGATTTGCTGATGGATAACACCGTCAGGGACTTGGATCTGAAGAAAGTTGATGACTATTTACAGCAGATTGGCGATGAATCACGAAGCGAACCTCAAGTCGTGCCTGCCTCAGAGACGTCAGTCAACGAAGATCAAAACACCGACATCGGCCGCACGATAAATGCCGAAGACAACGGCCGACAACATCGACGTCAAGTGACGGACAGTAAGATCGCAGAATCTGAGTCGTGTACCGAAGCGATCCGTGTCACTCAGAAGCAACTGTCCGAGAACCAAGCTCGAAAGCAGCTCGCCAAGCCGACTGAGTCCATTCACCCGGTGTAACGAAGGTGACAAGCACAACCTGCTTTGCCGTCTGACCTCGCTCTCACTGAGGCGGTGTGAGCGAGTACCTCGCAGCCCGGTCACGATTTTTGTGACCGGGCTGTTTTCGTTGGTTAGCTGCAAGATTCCTTTTCGTTGCGACTCCTACATCCGGATCCTCTTCACAGACTGGTTCGATCGCTCCAATGCGTTGGGTCGCGCGGGATGATGCTTTTTGGCAACGCTTTTTTCGCCGTGACACATCGGACTGAAGTCTGAGTGGTAGTGTTAGCGGAGTGTGGAAAAACGTAGAGCAGGCGGCTCGCCTGCTTGTGCTTCACGTTGCAACCACAGGCGAGCCGCCTGTGCTACGAGATGACAATGTTTGACGTTCGTCGGTTGCGGAACGATGTTTTGGCACTCGTCCTGTTGGGCGTGGTGGCGTATGTCGGCATTTGCTTGATGAGCTGGGATGCGGCTGATCCGCCATCAACCTCGGCGTACCCGGTGCGTGCAGTGGCTCGTAATTTGGGGGGCGCGACCGGGGCGTACTTGGCGTATGGGCTGCGATCGTTGTTTGGCGTGGGGGCCTATTTTATGTGGCTCACGTTGGTTGCCATCGACGCGCGATTGTTTGTTCGCAAAGAGGTCACCGACTGGGGAGTCGTCGCTTTCGGTTGGTGCCTGTTGCTAGTGGCAGTTTGCTTGGGACTGCAATTGGTCGGGCCAGGATTTGCCGGTGGCCAGATTGTGGGGAGTGGCGGGTACATCGGCGCGTGGGGTATGGCGATATTGCTCCCGCTGTTTTCCAAATCGGGGCTGATGATTTTTCTCGGAGCGTGTGCCGCGTCGGGAATGCTGCTCGCGGGCGATGTGTTGTTCGTGGATGCGGCCTTGAGTTTCTTGGCCGCTCCGATGTCGATCGTGAATTGGGTCGCGTCCGGGAAGTGGACGCTGTGGCCTGAAGAGAAACGTTCGAAGGTGAGGACGCCGAAGAAGAAGGCGGACGCTCCGCTCGCCGCCCGCGAATCAAATGGGCTGCAGACGGCTCTCGAACTCGCCACTCCGCCCACCACTGCGGAGCAGGCGGCTGATAGTGCGGTTGGTCTACTCGATGTCATGGACGCAGAGATTGCAGCGTCGCTCGGTGAAGCGGTGCCGCTTGTCGTTGATGGGACATCTGGCGAAGCAACCAAAGATGGCGAACGAATGCCGTTCAAAGTGAATCCGCCGGTCAACGTGAAATCAGATCGTGATTTAGTCATCGCACAGTTAGATGCGATGACCCAAGCGGACGGCTCAAAGTACGAAATGCCGAGCCTTGAACTGCTCGAACACGCGGAGGCGTTTCCGTATGAAGAGTTGGCGAAGAAAGCACAGATCGCGGCAGTGACATTGGAGAAAACGTTTCAAGAGTTTGGCCTGAACGTGAAGGTCAATGAGATCGATACCGGCCCGGTCATCACGCAGTTTGAGTTGTCGCTCGAAGCGGGTTTGCGATTGAACAAGGTCGTTGCGTTGGAGAACGACCTAGCGATCGGCTTGCGTGTTCCGGCAGTGCGAGTTGTCGCGCCTATCCCTGGAAAGAACACCGTTGGCGTTGAAGTCCCCAACGAGAAGCAAGTAATGGTTCGCCTGCGCGAGCTGATCGAAGCCTGCCCGCAGGACATTGAGAAGAAGCGTATCCCACTGTTTCTCGGCAAGGATGTATCGGGCCGGCCGATGATCGTGGACCTCACGAAGATGCCGCACCTGCTCATCGCGGGGCGCACCGGCACGGGGAAGAGCGTCTGCCTCAACACGTTGATCCTGTCGATCCTGATGACCCGCAGCCCGGATCAAGTGCGGATGTTGATGATCGATCCGAAGATGGTTGAGCTGTCACCCTACAAACGCATTCCGCACCTCATGCACCCGGTGATTACCGACATGAAGAAGGCTGAAGCGGTCTTAGGCTGGGCCGTCGAAAAGATGGAAGAGCGATACGACTTGCTGGCTCGTTGCGGCGTACGGCATCTCGACAGCTTCAACGCGATGTCGCGCGAAGATGTATTACGCCGTTGCGGCATCGACACAACGATCGATTCCGCCGAAGCAGATTTGATCCCAGAACAGATGCCGTACATCGTCATCATCGCCGACGAAATGGCCGACATGATGATGACGTCCGGCAAAGACGTCGAAGCGCACATCATTCGGCTCGCACAAAAATCGCGAGCAGTCGGCATCCACTTGGTGCTCGCCACGCAGAAGCCGACTGTCGATGTCATTACCGGATTGATTAAGTCGAACTTGCCGGCCCGGATCGCGTTTCAAGTAGCGAGTCGTACCGACAGCCGCGTCGTTCTGGATGAGAACGGTGCTGACCGATTGCTCGGCAACGGCGACATGCTGTTTCTAGTTCCGGGGACGAGCAACCTCGTTCGCGCGCAGGGAACTTACGTCAGCGACAACGAAGTGAATCGGATCATCGACCACTTCGGCGATCAATTGCCGCAGTACAGCGCCGAGTTGGCTCAGGTCGCCGCAAAGAGTGTCACTGGTGAAGGTACCGGTGGCAGCGGAGGTGCTCGCGAGAAGGACGACATGTACGAGCCTGCTGTCGAGATCATCATTCGCGAAGGCCGAGGAAGCGTCTCGCTGCTGCAACGGCATCTCGGTATCGGTTATGGCCGCGCAGCACGGTTGATCGACTACATGGCCGAAGACGGCATCGTTGGCGACTACAACGGCAGCCAAGCTCGCGAAGTGCTCTATAACCTCGAGCAATGGGAAGCGATCAAAGCCAACCAAGTCCCAATGGACGCGATGGCGTGATCACCGCTTGTAACCCGAAGTGTCAGCGACGGCGCACCGTGCTTTTTCTTTAGCGCTCTTCGCCCCTTTACGGTGAAGTTGAAGTCTTCTTTTTCTACCGCAAAGGGGCGAAGTGCGCAACGAAAGAAAACAGCAAGCTGGTGAAGGTTTCAATCGGAATTCCGATCACGTAAATCTCGGAGACGTGCAATGATTGAGGCGGCAATCAATCTGCGCCCTAATCAATCAGGTTTTCGCGTCATGATTTGTCGAAAGGTACAACTTCAAAAGCCGCACTTCGAACTTCAAAGAAACCATGAATATTCCCGGCTACGCTCGCAGTAACTCGCTGATCGGTTCGCCGAAGGGGAGGATTGGCATGGGGCGACCGCTGTAGTCGGGGAACGATTGGTTGGCAAAATCGATGCCCAAATGGCGATAGACGGTGGCCCACAGATCGTTTGGCGTCAGCGGACGATCGGCGGGATGTTCTCCTTTAGAGTTCGTCGAACCAACAATCTGGCCGGTTCGCATTCCACCCCCCGCCATGATCAGTGACATCGCTTGCGGCCAGTGATCGCGTCCGGGATGCATGACTCCAGTTTGCGAGCCGATCGACTGTTCGATGCGTGGAGTCCGACCGAATTCGCCCGTCACCACAATCAGAGTCCGCTTATCGAGGCCGCGCTGATAGACATCTTCAATCAGCGCCGTCACCGCTTGATCGTAGATTGGCAGCCGCACTTTGAGGTCATCCCAAATGTGGCAATTCACGGCGTGCGAGTCCCAGTTGTAAACCCCTTGCTTGAGGAACGGGACACCCGACTGATACGGATTTTCCATAACCACCGTGACGAAGCTGACTCCCGCTTCCACCAAGCGGCGCGCCATCAACGCACGCTGGCCCCAGCAATGGCGACCGTAGCGATCGCGCAACTCATCAGGCTCGCGAGACAAATCAAATGCCTTCTTAGCCGCGTCGCTCATCAACATGTTGACCGCGCGAGTTTGATAGCGATCCATCGACTCCATCATGCGAGAAGCATCAATGTTTCGCTGAATGCGATCGAGGCTGCCAAGTAACTTCATTCTGTCATCAACTCGCGGAGCAACTGCGGCATTCAACGCGATATTCGGGACGGCGAAGTTTGGCTGAGTCGGGTCACCTTCAACATTGAAGGGCAGATACGCTTGGCCGAGATAGGCCGGGCCTTGAGCGAAGACATCGTTGATCCGTCCGCCAGGATTCATCGAGACGTAATTGGGCAAACCGTTGCTGACATGTTCGCGGCACTTAGCGACGATCGAACCTGTCGCAGGAGTGTCGTTCACCGTATCGACCGGAGTCGCAGGAATTCGGCCAGTCATCAAGCGTTTGTGACCACCGCCGTGATCGGCAAAGTTGTGCGAGATTGAGCGGACGACCGAGAACTTGTCAGCAATCTTCGCATGTCGCGGCATCAGTTCGCAGACATCAAGTCCCGGCACGTTTGTCGGGATCGGATGGAACTCACCGCGATAGTCCAACGAAGCTTTGGGCTTCATGTCGTACATATCCATGTGCGGTGGTCCCCCCGGCATCCAGACAAAGATGACCGACGTTTGCTGATCAATCTCATGCCCGGCTTGCTCCGCCTGAGCTTGCAATCGGAACAAATCCGGCAACGCCATGCCACCGACACCCAGGGTCCCTGCCGCCAAAAACTCACGCCGCTTCATCGGCCCTGAACAGACTTGCTTTGGAAATTGCATGATGTCATCTCGTCATGATGCGATTGGGAAACGTGCATGGTTGGTCGGAAACTCTAGCACCGATCTTATCGGCAGGACGCCGTTGATCGGAACCCATAAATTCCGGCAGTTGTTTGAAGACGCACAGCATAATCGGCGGGTTGCTGAAAATCGTAGCCACAGGCTGCCAGCTTGTGTTCATAGCCCGCAAGCAAGCTAGAAGTTTGCCGCTACACACGGCGACTGTCGGTTTTCATTTCCTAGCACAAAACGCATACTGGCCGCTCGTGGTCGCTCGGTGACAGACTCGCGCAGCGAGATGCTCCGGACGAGAACTTGGCTTGGGAGCGAATCATGCGGTTTCAATGTGTTCTGGTTGTGGCGATCGTAGGCAGCATACTGTCTGGCCTCGCAGTATCAGCAGCAGAATGGGGACTCAAAGAGGGTACTCCAGAAATGAAGTCAGCGGGTTCACTCGCGTTTGGCCCGGATGGAATTCTGTTTGTTGGCGACACGAAATCAGCGACGGTGTTCGCCATCGGAACTGGCGACACAAAAGGAAACCCGGCTACGGCGAACATCAATGTCTCCGGTTTGAATGCCAAGGTCGCAGAGTTGCTCGGAGTGAATGCGGACAAGATCACGATCAACGATCTCGCCGTGAATCCACTGACGGGAAACATTTTTCTTTCCGTCACAAAAGCCGGGAGTGCCGCTTTGGTCAAAGTGAGTGGCGATGGAAAGCTGAGCCAAGTCGGCCTGCAGAAAGTGGCCTTCCAGAAAGTTGAGCTGCCGAACGCTGCCGAAGACAAAGAAATCACTCGCAATGGACGATCGATGAATCTGCGTAGCGATTCAATCACGGACCTAGCATACGCAGAGGGAAAAGTCTTTGTGTCGGGCGTTTCCAACGAGAAATCATCTTCGAACGTGCGCGAGATTCCGTTCCCGTTCTCAGACTCCAGCGCTGGATCAAGCGTTGAGATTTATCACGCTGCCCACGGTCGCGTGGAAGATTACGCAGCGATTCGAACCTTTGTACCGATCAACATTGATGGTGAAGCGAGCTTACTCGCGGGCTTTGTCTGCACGCCGCTCGTCAAGTTCCCGATCAACAATTTGAAGTCTGGCGAGAAGACTCGCGGTACTACAGTCGCCGAACTGGGCAATCGCAACAAGCCGCTCGACATGATCGTTTACAAGAAGGACGGCAAAGATTTTCTGTTGATGTCCAACAGCGCTCGCGGCGTGATGAAGATCAGTACGGACGGCATCACGAAGAACGCCGGACTCACTGAGCCAGTCAAAGATGGTAACACCGCCGGTCAGAAGTTCGAGACGATCAAAGAACTCGAAGGGGTCGTGCAACTCGACCGCTTGAATGAGGACCACGCGGTGGTGATCGTTCAGGCCGCTGGAGGCTCACAAGATTTGCGAACGGTGGCGCTGCCGTAGTCTGATGTGGAAAAACTGTGGCGTACGCGGCTCGCGTGCGTTGCGTTCCTGTTGTGCAACTCGCACGCGAGCCGCGTGCTCCACAGGTCTTTGGAGAGCCAGATCATGCCCACGATGATTCGTTTCTGTCGTTGGACCGTTTCGGTGACGTTCCTGTTGGCGATGACCAGCGCGAAAATCGTCGCCGATGAGCCGTTGCATTCACGGATTGACGCGCTGATCGAAGCGAAGCTCGACGGGAAACCGACTGCCGACATCGCTGATGATGCGGAGTTTGTGCGTCGAGCTTTTCTCGACTTTGTGGGTCGTATACCAAGCACTGCGGAAGTGCGAGAGTTCTTGAATGACTCCACCGCTGATAAGCGCGAGAAGTTGATCGACCGATTGTTGATGAGCGTCGAATTCCCGCGACGCATGACCGAGCAGATGCACGTCATGCTGATGGAACGGCGCGGCGAACATCCCGAATGGCTGGCATACTTGCGAAGCTCGTTTGAGCAAAACAAACCGTGGGACGTGATGGCGCGCGAGATGATCTCGCCTGATCCCAAGAACGAGCAGACACGCGGAGCTGCATTCTTTCTAAGTAAGCGACTGGAAAATTACGGCCAGAATCCTGTGGATTATCCGATCCTCACGCGCGACGTTGGACGCTTGCTGCTGGGGATGGACTTGCAATGTGCTCAATGCCACGACCACCTCTTCATCAAGGACTACAAGCAGGCAGACTTTCAGGGAATGTACGTCGTGTTCCTTAACTCCTCGCTGAGAAGTGACGCGAAGTTTCCTGCGGTCACAGAAAAGCTGCTGACAAAGAAGATCGAGTTTCAATCGGTCTTCAACACCGACAAGAAAGAAGTCGGCCCGCGAGTTCCCGGTCGCGCGGAGATCGAAATCCCGACATTCGCGAAGGGTGAGGAATTCGCAGAGCCTCCCGATCCGAAAGAGAAGACTCCAGGCCGGCTGAAGTTCAGTCCGCTGGAACATCTCGCGAACCAAATCACGGCGGCAGACAACGCAGCGTTCGCTCACAACATCGCCAACCGAGTTTGGTTCCAACTCATGGGTCGCGGCCTCGTACATCCGCTCGACCTGCATCACAGCGAGAACCCACCTTCACATCCAGAGTTACTGGATTTGCTCGCTCACGAACTGGCCGAACACAAGTTCGA
>JAPLNX010000429.1 GCA_026400935.1 Planctomycetia bacterium
AATTGAAGGTCGGGTAGCCCAATTGGTTCCACCAGTCGAAGCTGCGCCACAATTGATTGCGCCATTCACCAGTGCCACGCGTTTGAACCTCCGACATTTCTTCAACGATCCGGTTCCGCTTCGCAACCTCTTCAGTGAGGTAATCCAGCAGGATATGATCGTCGTGAAAGATCAAGAATTCTTCATCGAGTTCCGGCCAAAGCGAGAGCAGAAAGTACTGCAAAAAGTGATTCTTGACCGGCGTCTGAAAGCGACCAACCCAAGCGACCGACTCCCACGAAACGTGCTCGATTTTATCCGTCTGCTCACTCAGAAAATTGGGGCGGTCCCCAAAGATCCAGACCTTCCGAATCCACGGCAGATACTTGGCCACGCTGCGTAACGAATACTGGAGTTCCAGGTCGTCGAATTCGCTGTGACGAAAAACATAAACGACATCCATCACAAAGCTCTCTTGGCGGTCGCGATCAATTGCTGTGGCGAAAAGAATAGCTCCGTCATTCAGCGAGTTCTATGGTTTTAGAAACATCAAGCTGAGCCAGGCCAACGGCATCGCTCGAGGCGCAAACGACATGTTTCGGTGGATCGTTTCACTGCGGTCGGGGGACTGCGGTCGGGGGACATGCTCTCATCCCTTTGCCAAACGCACTTACCTTACACTGAAGTATTAGGCCAGACAGCCTTCCCCAATTCTTCATCTTTCGAGTTGGCTGCCTTCCGCTTGACTCACATTTGATTTACTTTTCCGACAGGCGGCTGTCGGAAATTGCAGCAAGTCACTGAGGGGTATCCCCGCAGAAGGGTCGCTTTCAAATTTCAGTAAGGATGTGGATCAATGAGTCGAAGCAAGATGAATCGTCGGAAGAATGCACGAAAAACAGCACGCGTCACTGCCAGTGAGATTCAGCAGTTGGAGCAGCGTGCTCTGCCCACAGGAACGGTGGCCATTGCTTTGCAGGGCAATAACCTCACCATCACTGGTGACGCCGGCAACAACGACATCAAGATTACGGTGAACGATCAGACCGGAGTCACCGCTCAAGGGTTCGTAGACACGGTTAACAATAATAAGCCAGTAAATCTCACCAAGTTGACGTTCGGGGGTCACACCTACAAGCAGGGCGAAGTCGTTACGTTGGTTTCCCCGGAAAATCTGGCGACTGCGGCCGGAGTTTTGGGGAACCTGACGGTCAAGATGGGCGCTGGTAATGACAAGATTGAGTTAGATGTCAGCGGCCTCAGCACATTGAAGATCAATGGCAAAGTGAACGTCGAACTAGGCAGTGGAAATGACGCGGCTTACGCGAACTTCAACAAGACGAATTTCCAAGCAACTGGCGGCGTCACCGTCAAAGGGGAGGCGGGCGCTGATTACGTTCGCTTCAATGCCGGCAGCGGCAGCGGAGATGGGTCATCGTTCGATGCTAATCTGACGGTCGATACAGGGACGGGAACTGACGGCGTCGGTCTGCGTTGGTCGAATGTGACTGTCAAGCAGGATGTTTCCGTCACAACGGGGGATGGTGCTGACAGCGTCTACCAAGGATTCAATGGCGGCACGAATTTCAAAAAGAACGTGAATGTTAACACAGGGAGCGGTAACGACCAATTCTTTCAAGGATTCTTTGGCGATACGACTTTCGATAAGAACGTGAGCCTTGATACGGGCACGGGAACAGATAACGTCAGATTGTTAATCAACAGTGACAACTCGTTGTTAATCAACAGTGGCAACTCGGTGACTGTCAAAGGAAATCTGAGCGTTGATTCCGGAGCCGACAATGATTACGTGAATTTCAATGGTTATGATGGTGCCTCGTTGAGTGTGCTCGGCGATCTGACCATCAAGACTGGCACTGGCGCTGATTCTGTCAACCTTGGTCTAGGTTCGCTCACGATTGGTGACGCTTCGGCAGCGAATCCTGCGGCTAAGAACCTCAACATCGAAACGGGAGATGATTCCGACTACGTGAATATCTATGGGGAGTTGACAACCACCGGCGGAGTCAACATCGCGACGGGAGCGGACGCCGACAACGTGTATCTCAGCCTTCAATCTTCAGGTCAGGGAGCACCTAGCGTGCTCAGCTATCCGACGAATGTGATTGCGAAAAACCTGACGATCGACACGGCTAACAGCCTCAGCACGCTTGGTAAGGCCAATAGCGCTGACGATGCAGATGCCGTCTATGTTGGCTTCAATTCAGACGTCTATGTTGGCTTCAATTCAGACTTTGAAGTTAAGGGGAACGTCGATATTCGCACCTTCGATGGCGGCGATATCGTGCAAGTGGCCTCTTATGGTGTCATGTCTGGAACTGGGTCAGGTTCTGGATCAGGCGAAATACCAAACGTGACTACGATTGGCGGTGACCTGAAGATCGACTCTGGCGACGGCAGTGATCTTGTCGCCGTGACGTCGCAAGACGGTGCTTATCTATTGGTGAAAGGCAACTTTGCCGTCAATCTGGATGGTCCCGTCGCTGACGCCCCAGACGGTGAGGACTGCCTCATCGCCGGTGATGAGGCTGCAATTGATACCAGTCTTGAACGGGACGTTGGAATAGTCGGTAACTTCACGGTGAATAAGGACGTGACGATCAACGCCGGACGCGGCGATGATGCGATCGGCCTCGCCGGAATAACAATCGGAACTCTCAATGCAGATGATGTTCTCACCGGCGGCAGCCTGAAAATTGACGCCAATGACGGTGACGATGTGGTGGCCGGTTACGGTTTGCAAATTGGCGGCGAACTCAACGTCAAGGGTGGCAAGGGGAATGACTCGATTGCTGGCGAAGGGGGTGTCGACTATTTGTTCCAGGTCAATGGAAAGACAACCATTGATGCAGGCGAAGGGAATGACACAGTTCTTGTTGATAACGTAACGTTGAATGGGAACGTCAGTGTCGTCTTGGGACTTGGCAACGATAAAGCTGCGGCCTCGAATGTGACGGCTGGTCCCAATGTGACAAGTGCCGTGATCGATGGTGGTCCCGGCTTGACTGCAAATTCTCTCGGCAATGACCTTGGAGTTAGCGAAAACATTCCTGATGGTCTGGTGATCAAAAACTTTGAGGGTGAGCTGAGCACGGAGGATATTACAAGCGCGTATGAAGACATCAACGCCGCGCTGCTGGGGTGCCTAGATACGCTGGACTGGTACAACGATTAGTTGAATGCTGCGACGCTTGTGAAATCAGGTGTCGGCAGTCGATGTCACCAAAGAGATTAGCCCGGAGATTCGTCTCCGGGCTTTTTCGTTAGGTGGCAGGTGGCGTTGAGTTTAAATCACGCTCAGCCCGCGCCAAATTCTCGATTCGATCCAGATAGGGCCCCTTAGCTTTGGTGTAGCCTCCACGGTCCCCAGGAAAACGCTCGCCTAACTCACGCTTGAATGTCTCGTATTGCCGAGCCTCCTCAAGGTGTGTGCGAAAGTAATCTCGAACCAACGTCAATCGTTGCCAATGATGGCCTTCGAATTCAGACACAATCAGGTGATGGGTTCTTTGTTGAAAGTGAGGGGGAGTCCCTTTGGCAAAGAACATGCGAGTCGGATCGGTATTTGCGAGCCAACACGCAAAACCAATCGTTCCGAGCGGTTCGACGATCTTCGGCCAGTCCTCTTTGCTGCGAGTGGCAATCATGATGTCGATGATCGGCTTAGCCGCGAGCCCAGGGACGGAAGTGCTCCCAAAATGCTCGATGCCCACAAGACGTTCGCCGAGAACCTCCCGGATGGCTTGCGCCTCCCGCTCAAAAAGAATGGGCCACTGCGGGTCGTATTCTGCAATCATGACTTCGCTCATATCGAGCCACCACGCATCAATGAAACTGCCTAAATCTCGCTCGGCCATGAGTGAGTCATATCACCGTAGGCCGCAATCACCCGAAAATCGAAACGCGAACGCCGACGGCGTATATTCGCACGATTTCCTGAACATCCTATTGAGGGCCGTAACCCGCACAAACTCAAATGCTAATTGCGACATCATTGGGCTCGATTGGCGATCTCTTGCCATAGGCAGGCGCTGGCGAGCGTGCCTTTGTGAAAGTCCGCGATTGAGAAATGCTCGTTCGGGCTGTGCAGGTTGTCAGTGTTTTGTCCCCAGCCGAGTAGGAGTGTGTCGATGCCAAGCATTTGCTTGAGCGTCGCCACCACTGGGATCGAGCCACCTTCGCGAATCAAAACCGGAGCGGTGCCGAACGCTCGTTCGATCGCGGCTTTCGCAGCGGCCATGAACGGGCTGTTGGCATCGGCAACGAAGCCGGGGCAGCCATGATGTTCGAGGAACTCGACTCGGCAGCCGGGAGGACAATTCGCGTTCAAGAAACTGCCGAGCGACTTCGATAGTTTGTGAGCGTCTTGATTGGGGACCAGTCGGCACGTGATCTTTGCCGAGGCCCACGACGGAATGATCGTCTTCGGTCCTTCGCCCTGATATCCGGCGGTCAGGCCGTTCACATCGCAAGTCGGCCTCGCCCAACGCCGCTCAGTAGACGTAAATCCCGCTTCGCCCCAGCCCGCTTCGACTCCGACGCTGGCGAAGAAATCTTTCTCATTGAACGGCAACGCGGCAAAACCCGCTCGCTCCGAATCAGTCAGCGGTTGCACGTCATCATAGAAGCCGGGGATTTGCACTCGGCCGTTGGCATCGTGCAGCGAGCCGATCAGTCGAGCGAGCGCATTCGCCGGGTTCGTGATTGAACCACCGAAGATGCCGCTGTGCAGATCCTGCTTCGGCCCGTGGACGCGAACCTCGCACGCCAGAATGCCTCGCAAGCCGTAGGTCACGGCGGGAATGCCCGGTGCATATTGGCTCGTGTCGCTGATGACCGCCACATCGCTACGAAGCTGTTCGCGCCGAGTGTCCAAAAACGTGTCGAGGTTGTCGCTGCCGACTTCCTCTTCCCCTTCGATGACGAACTTCACGTTGATCGGGAGCCGCCCGGTGGTCTTCAGCCAGGCGGCGACCGACAAGACGTGCGTCAGCATTTGCCCTTTGTCATCAGTTGCCCCGCGTGCCCAGATGTAGCCGTCACGAACTGTCGGTTCAAAGGCGGGAGTCACCCACTTGTCGAGCGGATCGGGGGGCTGCACGTCGTAATGGCCGTAGATCAACACAGTCGGAGCGTCTGCCGCCTGCAACCATTCGGCATAGACAATCGGATGCCCGGCGGTTTCGACAAGTTCGGTGGTCAGCCCGGCAGACGAAAGTTGATTACGCACGAACTCGGCTGCTCGACGCACGTCTGGCTTGTGGGCCGAGATCGCGCTGACGCTGGGGATTCGTAACAACTCTTTGAGTGTTTCAAGTGCGGCTGATTGATTCGCAGTGAGTGTGGCGAGAACGGCGTCCATGAAGAGTGCCTTTTCAGATTTCAGATAAAGAGATTGGTTGTTGGCTATTGATCGTTGGTCATCGGTCATTTGAAAGACGCTCATGCGGCCTTCAACTGGATCGGGAGGGCGTCGATCTTGGCGGCCAAAATGAAATCGTTCTCCGATAGGCCGCCGATCGCGTGGGTGTAGATTTCAATCGAAACGGTGCGATAGCCCTCCAAGTGCAGATCAGGATGATGCCCTTCACACTCAGCGACACACGCTACGTGATTGAAGAAGTTCATCGCAGTCATGAAGTTTTTCACGACCCACGTCTTACGAATGCGGAGTTTGTCGTCGGCCAGCGACCAGCCGACAAGCAGTTTGAGCTGCTTCTTTGCTTCTGCGGTGGTCATCTTCGGGACGCCCCCTTCGCACGGAACACAGCGTTTGGCAATCAGTTGACCAACCGTCTGGATAGGAACGGCCATGATTTCATCCTTCGCTCTTAATGTTGATTTTTAGTATCTGCAGTCCCGATTCAACGAACTCTATCTCGGCGGCACTCCGAGCGACTTTCCACCATCAATGGCCAACGCGGTTCCCGTCACCATGTAGGCGGCATCACTCACGAGGTAAAGCACGGCTGCGGCGATTTCAGCAGGGTCGGTCATACGACCGAGTGCTTTCGCCATCGGACTGGCCGCGATGATTTGTTGTTCGGCGAAGACTCGGTCGGGTGCCGCGTCCAAATCGTCGTTCATCATGCCAGTGTCACCGACCGGTCCGGGGCAGACGGCGTTGATGCGGATGCGGTCCTTGGCGTGGCACAGGGCAAGGCTTTTTGTCAGGCCGACCAACGCCAGCTTGCTGATGGAGTAAACGGGATCGTGTGCTCTCGGCAACAGCCCGGCATTGCTGGCAATGTTGACGATACTGCCTCCACTGCCGTTCAAAAAATGAGGAATCGCAGCTTTTGACCCAAAAAACGCGGCTTTCAAATTGGTATCGAGAGCATTGTCCCAGTCTGATTCGGTCACTTCAGTAGTCTGCTTGACCATTCCGATGCCGGCGTTGTTGACCAAAATATCGAGCCGTCCGGCGGTATCGGCGGCGGAGTCGATCAGATGTTGCAGATCGTCAACATTCCGGACATCGCACTCAGAAGCATGGATGCCGAGGACTTGAAATGCCTGATGATTTTCCGAACGCAAACGGTAATCGCCAATAAAGACGCGACACCCCTGTTCGGCGAGGAGCATTGCAGTGGCGCGACCGATTCCACTGGCTCCACCGGTGATGACGGCCACTCGGCCAGAAAGCGTCGCAGGGGCGGAGGTCATCGAGCATTCCTTCGGGTCACCGTAACCGACCTCAACTCGCTTTCAGAGTTCAAGTTAAATCAGTAGAGTCCTCGGCGATTTGGCAAAACTTACCAAAATCTTGCGAACGTCTTCGCGTGAACTCAGGTACTTATCAGCCGCGAGTTTGTGAGCCGGTTCAACGGGGGCCGGACGATAGCGTTCTCAGCAACCTCAGGCAAACGGCACGAGGGAGTCATCTATGATCGAATTGAAGTGGAAAAATTTGAAATCGGTTCGCTTAATCGCGGCAAGTCTCGCCGTGGCTGTCAGTGCATCATTCGTGATGTCGGCAGACGAAGAAAAGAAAGACGCGAAATCGGCTAAGGCCGAAGTTAAGGACGAGTCAGACCCTAAGGCTGACGCCAAGCCAACGGCCAAGAAGCGCCGCGACGACTTCACGACCGGTTCGTCCGACGTCCTGCTGTCCTTCATCAACGAACAAATCCGCCAAGGTTGGACTGACAACGAAGTCGAACCCTCTGAATTGGCTGGAGATGGTGAGTGGATTCGACGAGTGTATCTCGACATCGTCGGGCACGTTCCCCCGATTGAGGATGTCGATAAGTTCCTTGCAGATAAAGATAAAGCCAAGCGATCGAAGCTGATCGACAAGTTGCTTGATGAGCCCGCCTATGTCCGTCACTGGACTACGGTGTGGACTAACCTGACGATCGGCCA
>JAPLNX010000573.1 GCA_026400935.1 Planctomycetia bacterium
GCAGGATTTCCAGTTGCCGCTCCGTCGCCTCAATCCGCACTGCCTTCCTTGGCATCGCACCACCCTCCGTTAAAGGTGATGCAGTAATGACACAAACTCGCTTTTTATGGAGGATCAATTCTCGGTCGTGGTACTAGCCGTCATCGCTCCGCGTGACGAGCCGAACGCTTACCAACGCACTGTGAAGCGATCGGCTCATCACGTGGAGCGATGATGGCTATGTAGAATCTCGCCGAAAAAACAACAAGTTGTCCGATAACGATGTGAGCGGGATTATCAGCGACGACGTGTTCCGCTCAGTGGCTTCATCCGTTTGATGAGGACTGGTCCGTCTTGCCGAACCTGCATCGTCAACTCAAATCCTTCGAGCAACTGCATTCCCACGAGCGGCATGGCCTCAATGGTCTCACGATGGCCCGCTCGGCCAAAAACCGACAGCCGCACGATCCCTTCGTGTCTTGCAACTCGGCCACGAATCATGAGCCGGCCTTTCGCAGCACTCGGTAGCCGAACCGGCGGAGGTATCGCGACCCGATCTTGCACATCCAGGTTTGAGCTTGCGGCAATCTGGCGCGCAACCGGTCACCCGCAGCGATTTCGCTTTCATCGACTTCAAATTCGCCCGTTTCAATGTCGATGGCCGCGAACTGGCCGTTGTGAATGGGCTCGAACGTCGGACGAATGATCTTGTCGTAAAGTGCATCGCCACGACGAGCGAACTCTTCCTTGCTGTAGCGACGTGTGACGGCTGGCATCGCAACTCTCCGAATGAATGGTTTTCGTTGGGCTTGGCTTGGCAGAAATTGTCTCAGAACTGCTCGTCTGACAGCAACGGTTCGGCGACCGATACGACGAGTTCATCTCTCATCGCTGAGTCCAGTTCGAGTCCCTCGCCCATGTCGGCGGAGTTGATGTCGCCGCTGGCCGCGAGATCGCCTCCGCTCTCCGATTCGTAGTCGATCAGTTCGCCGAACGCAGAGTCGGAACTGAAGGTGTCGAACTCTGCCCACTCGCGATCCTCAATCTCAACCGTCACGATCCCTTGGCCAATCAGCAGAACATCGCCGGGCGGCGCCGACAGCCAGGAGTCTCCGTCATCGATGGATACCACAGACTGGTCATCCAACACATCACTCGTGTCATTCGACACATTGCTAAAGTTATTGCTTGTCAACGAGACAACGATAGTCATAGTCTCTGAGGACGATGCCTCCGCTGCGGATGGATTACTCCAATGCAACACATCACGACGGCTTCTCTTCACCAATTTGTCAGCGCCGTTGCCCGCCCAAAGAGTGTTCGCTCCACCGCCGCCATCAAGCGTGTCGTTGCCGCCGCCGCCTTGCAGCAAATCATCGCCGCCGTCGTAGTCGGTCAACAGGTCGTCAAAGCGTCCACCAATCAGAGTGTCATTCCACGACTCTCCACGAAGGGTAACAGGCCCATCAAAACCCGATGCATCCAATCGACTACCAATGTGCCCCTGACCATAATTTTCGGAAGCATTGAGGATGGCGGTTTCGATGTTAGCGAGTGAGGCGTCGATACCAGAGTCGGTGATGCGATCTTTGGACAAGGTAAGTTTGACACCAGAACCACGAACACAATCTTTTCCGAAACCGCCGTCAACACTGTCGCGTCCTAGTCCTGGGGCAAGAACATCATCTCCGTCGCCGCCTTCCAAAAAATCATTGCCCTCGCCACCGCCTACGAAGTCAGAACCGCTTTGTCCGTGGACTACGTCGTTCCCATCGCCGGCTTGGATGTCGTCGTCACCAGGGCCACCGATCAGTGAATCATTGCCGGCATCGCCAAAAACGTGAGCACCTCGCATGCTCGAAATTGTCACGAAATCGTCTCCGGACGAGCCCAACACCCACAATTCCCAGCCGAAGGGCTCGACTGAAATGTCCTGCCCCGGCGTAGACTCCGAGGTGTCTCGAACGAGAATCCGATCGTTCCCATCGCCAACATCCAGCGATAGAAAATCAAACAAGCATCTCTTGGCAAATTGAATCGTCGTCCCCGTCACACTATCTGAAATTTGCCGCACGCCAATTTCATACGGCCAATCTACCGTGATCTCATTTGATTCCGATCCAAATTGCAGATTACGCATGCCGCCGATCATCGAATTCGCCCTCACGCTGATCAGCGAATCTTGGACGAGTTCCACCTCTCGATAGTCAAACGCAACCCAGCATCTGGCATGCTGGGTTGGGGTCCGTAAAAACTCAAATCCTCCCCCAATTTCACCCGAGGATCGCATCGTTGGACGGTACATCATTTCATTCCAAATCCATTCCGTTTGATTGGCCGCATTGACTAATTGCAATTGATCCTTCACCGGGCCAGTTCCGCCATCAAAGTGCAGAATTGACGTCGGCAGTGACCAGCCGAATGAGAAATCAATCGTGAGGACGTCGGCCGCATTGTCACGGCCGATGACGCTCAGGCTGGTAATTTGGCTGGGCAACAAAGGCGTGATGGCGTCGGTCTGCGTGTCGGTATGGAAGACGTGCAGCAGGTCGCCGACTTGTTGCAGCGTCAGGCCGATGTCGTCCCACTGGTCGGGGGCGATCACCACGTCTCCGGTCAGCGGAGCCGCGTCCGTCAACGGCGGGGTCGGGAGACCCACGCCGAGCCCCTCGGTCATCATGCAACGCGGCTCCAACACCTCTGCGGCCATCGGCTTCACCTGCGTCTGACGACGAAATCGAGACAACCTCCGCCATGATTCCGAACCGCGTGGTAACACCATGACCGCCTCCGTGCGATGAGAGATGACATCAACGAACGGATGCTACAACCATCCGCAGACTGACGAAACCCGAACATGAGACCTGCCCAATCTCGTGGGGTTGGGCCGCAGGATTCCGACGATCCTGATGTCCCACGCGAACCTCGAACGACTGACTTGAGCCAACGGGGTTCGTTACCATGTTGCCGCATTGAGTCGGAGCTTTCGCAAACGACAAAGGCCCCCATGATGATCGACACTAATTCCGGGCCACAAGCAGCACTGAAGTTTGAAACTGCGGTGAGCAGCGATGGGACGCTTGAGCTTCAAATCCCATCAGCCGCCGGTGAGCGGGTTGTCGTATTTGTCATCGCGGAGACGTTCTCAGATTTGACCGCATCCGCCGAAAGCAGCCTGGTTTTTTGGGACAACCCGCTCGACGACGAGGACTGGAAAAATGCCTAAGCTGGGAGAGGAACCTCGTGAGATGACATCCGTCTCTGACTTCGAGCCAGTCTATCAACGGATCAGCACGGTTCTGTCTGAGGCTCGCGGCCGGGTCTGTCAGGCAGTCAATGCTGCGATGGTCGCTGCCTATTGGGAAATTGGGCGGACGATTGTTGAAGCTGAGCAAGCCGGACAAGCACGGGCTGATTACGGGCGGAGGTTAATTGAGAGCCTCGCTGAGCGGCTCAAGACGGATTTTGGCAAAGGGTTTGACCGCTCAAATCTGTGGAATATGCGCGGGTTCTATCTGGCGTTTCCAATTCTCGACGCAGTGCGTCGAGAATTGTCCTGGACCCATTACCGATCACTCCTGCGTGTCGAAAACACCGACGCTCGTGGCTTTTACGCGGCCGAAGCGGTCAACGCTCGTTGGTCCACGCGCGAGTTGGATCGGCAGATCAACTCGTTGTTGTTCGAGCGGCTGGCTCTGAGTCGCGACAAAGCCGGCGTGCTGGCGTTGGCTCAACAAGGGCACGAAATCCAGCAGGCCAGCGACCTCATCAAAGACCCGTACGTCCTGGAGTTCACCGGCCTGCCGCAGTCTGAACGGCTGCTGGAATCAGACCTCGAACAGGCGCTGATCGACAAGCTGCAACACTTTCTGTTGGAACTCGGCAAAGGCTTCGCGTTCATGGGTCGTCAGCAGCGAGTCACCCTCGATGGCCAGCACTTCTTCATCGACCTCGTGTTCTACAACCGGCTGACGCGGTGCTTCGTGCTGATCGACTTGAAAATCGGCCGCCTGACGCATGAGGACATCGGCCAAATGCAGATGTACGTCAATTATTATCAGAGGGAACTGACCTCCGCCGAAGAGAACCCGCCGCTGGGGATCATCCTTTGCACGGACAAAAGCGAAGCGGTCGTCCGTTTCACTCTGCCGGAAGGGAACACTCAAATCTTCGCTTCGCGTTACAAGCTGCACTTGCCGACCGAGGAAGAACTCGCGGCCGAGCTGCAACGCGAACGCCGCGACGTGGAACTGTGGCAGAGCCTGGCCGAGCACACGGACGCACCGGGATCGCTTCGTGAGTAATCCGCGGGAAACTCAATTCCTCACCGCATTGGCCGAGGCCGGGTTTTCGGTGTCGTCGGTCGCGGCGATTCGCGATCAATATGACCCGTTGCCGAGCGGCCTTGCGGTGTTGATGCTTGAATGGATTCCTCGGTTGGAGGATCGTCGGCTGCGGGAGTCGGTCACGTGGGCGTTATTGGGGGCTCCGCAGGGGATGCTTGATGGGGCGGTCCTTGGTCAGTTGTTTGATGCAGCGACGGATGATGGGTTGAAGTGGGCCATTGCGTCAGTGATCAATCAGACTCGGCCACAGAACATCGAATCGTGGTTGCTGGACGCGGTTAGAAATCGGCAGGCAGGAGCGTCACGCAATCCCTTGGCAGCCGCGATTGCCAAGATGGTTACCCCCGAACGAGCCGTGCCGGTGTTGATGGAGGTCTTTCATGACGCGCCGTTGGCGGCGGTTCATCCACTGGGAAAACTCGGCGACGGTCACGTGAAAGAGTTCCTCATCGCACAACACCCCAACGCCACCGGGCCGCTGCGACGAGAGCTGCGGCAAGCGATTGCTCGCATTGAACGGCGATTGGAAAAAGCTGGCCGAGCCGGTTGCGATACAGCTCAAGGGAATCATTGACTCAAACCCCACCGAGCTTGCCTCGGTGGATTCCGGGCTTTTGCACTACGCGCCTAGTGGTCGAGCAACTTGAGATTGCGAGGTTTCGTGGAATCAGGGATTAAAGGGGGGCGTTTTATTGAGAACTGGGGTTGTGGTGATTTCAGGGGGTGATCATGGGCACGGATGCCAAGGCTGTGGTTCGATTGTCGATTGATGAGCGGTTGATGTTGGAGAAGTTGCTCGGAGAGCCTCGGATCGCGAAGGACCGGGTGTTGCGAATCAACATGCTGCTGAAGTCGGATGCCGACGGACCCCAGTGGCCGGATTCGAAGATTGCGGAGGCGTTTGAGGTCAGCACAGACACGGTGGCTCGACTGCGGCAGC
>JAPLNX010000448.1 GCA_026400935.1 Planctomycetia bacterium
CAGATTCGCCTTCGATGGGGAACCGCGCGACTGGTTCAAAGCAAACTCTCCGATCCTGGCTCCGTAGATCGAGCCGCTGCGATTGTGGCCGCTGATGAATTGCTGTCGCCGCTTGCTGCGGGAACTGTCGGCGAAAGCGTGACTTCGGAGAGCCAGCTTCTGTTGGCCGAAGTCGCTCGATTGCGAGGCGACCTCGATCGTGACGGCCGAATTCTGACCTCGATTGAAAAGTCGCTCACCGTTGAAGGGGCAAATGATCTGCGCGAGCGATTCGTCATCGAACGAGTTCGCTGGTGGCTCGCCAAACGACAGCCTGCAGAGGCGGCGGCGTTCTTGATTGAACAGCGCAAAGGACTCAGCAACGGCGGAGCGACGCCCGCGACAGCATCGAGTTCAACTGGTGCGCTCACGAGTTGGTCGCCTGAACTCAGTTATTGGCAAGTCACCGTCGAACTGGCTCTCTGGCGGATTGCATCTGAGCGAGGAGATGCAAAACTCGCCAACGATCTTTGGGAGCGTCTGCAATCCGAGGTGACAAAGATCGAACAAGAGAGTGGCGGTTACTGGGCCGCGCGAACGAAGAACGATTGGCAAGCTGCGAGTGAGACGCAGCAATATGGCAGCGAACTGGCTGCGTTAGTTCGTCGAGCAAAGACTTCGTTTTCCTCTCAGAAAACCGATGACTCGCTCAAGCTTTTCGGCGAGGCCATCGTAGCGGCGAAAGCTGCGAAGCAACGCAAGCTGCTGCTGGAGTTGGCGGACACTCGCGCATCGCTGTTGTTTCAAGTTCAAAGCTTCGGTGAAGCTGCCTCTGCTTTTCAAGAACTGGCGGAGGCCCCGCGTCACGAACGATCGGCGGCCACACATCTGCTGTGGGCGTTCTGCTTGGGAAAGCTCTTCGACAAAGAACCAACCGACGAGCATCGCACCGAATTCGTCGAGGCGCTGACCTCGTTGAGCGAACGTTATCCGAAGACGGCGGAAGCCGCGGAAGCCGTTTGGATGCTCGGCCAATTGGCGGAGCGGCAGCAGCGATTGAATGAGGCGATCGGCCTGTATGCGACAATCCCCAACAAGCACGCTCGTTCTGACGCCGCTTGGGCGGCGATCGCTCGTTGCCATGAACGGCTCATCGCACAACTTCGCAGCGAAAAGAAGCCGACCGTAGAAGCCGAAGAGAGAGCCATAACCCAATTACATCCGGCAGCCCAAGCCGTTTTGGAATCGTTGGCGAACAACAAATCGCAAACCGCAGACCCAAAGCCTCGGCCAGTTGATTCTGAATCCGATGGCGCTGACCTGAAATCTGAAGTCTCGAATTCCAAAACAAAGGACGCAGTTCATCTCACTCGCTATCAGAGCGAGTTACTCGTCCGGCTTGCGAGGCTGTTGCTGGAACGACAACCAATCAGCGAATCGCAGTCTCGACCTCGCGAGCGCGCCGATGAGAACTTGTCGGTTGATCGACTGCTAGAGTCCAGTCTCGCGTTTTCACGGGATGTCGAATGGCGGAAGAGCGCGGGGCAATTGCGAGTGATCTCACTGGCCGGGCAGCGCAAGATCGACGAGGCAGAGAAGTTATTAGACTCACTCGAAGAAGCTGGACCGGACGAGTTGTTAGCGATGCTCGATGGACTGACGGCCGTCTCCGTTCGCTGCGACGCAACGACGCGACGCTTTGTGGCCGAACTGCAATTGAAGGCGCTGCAAGACTTGGCCGTCTCAACGCAGCAAGAACTCACCGCCACACAACGAACACGATTGTGGCAAGCGCGAGCCGAAGCGTATGCGGCGACCGGGCAAGTCTCGAAAGCCATCACCGCATCGGAGCAGCTCCTGGAAAAAACTCCGCGCGATGCGAAGCTCCTCCGTTCGATGGCCGAATTGTGCGAGTTACTCGAAACAAACGCCGCCAACAAACAAGCGAAAGGTTATTGGCGACGCCTCGAAGGGCTCCTGAAATCCGGAAGCCCCGATTGGCTCGACGCCCGCTGGCACGTGATCCGCTGTTGTCAAAAGCTCGGAGAGAAAGAAGAGGCGGACAAGCTCTTGAAAGTCACCAAACTGCTGTACCCAGACCTCGGCGGAGCACCGATCAAAGCGAAGTTCGATAGCTTGTGAGACTTGTCGCGATCAGCTTTCCAATTTTGAAAACATGGATTCATGGGAAGGACTACCACAAAGGCACGAAGGCACAAAGTTTCTTACAGCGATCATTCGCACTTCTTCGTGCCTTGGTGTCTTTGTGGTTGTCTCTTTCAAATCTGCATGCTTGGTGACGAGCGTGATCAGCAATTTGAAATCAGACATTTAGGCCGTGCGCTTTCGCAGCGGTCGTGGAGGTCGAAGTTTCGTTGTTGGCTTCGGAGCTACTGGTTGATACAGCCACGCTCGTTCGCGTTTGCCGGTTGTTTCCCAGACGTTCAACTTGCGGAAGCAATACGCGATTTTCTGAGCAAGCCAGCGCGGGACTTCGGCGGCCTTGGCGAGGTCAGCGGTAGTGAACGGCGATTCGATGCAGAGTTGTCGGACAGCATCCGGAAAGAGTTCGAGCAGATCTTCAGCAGACCGAATGGCGCGACGGTCTTCGACGCTGACCAAGCGGCGGTCTTCGATTTTGAAATCCCGCTGACGTTTCCATCGTGTCGCGCGATTGATGCGAAACTCTTCTTCGGTAATCAGCATCAATTCCAATGTCAGACGCGGATGCGGAAACGCTCCGACGAAGTGGACCAACTCCGAAAAAACATCGGGAAAGCGTTGCCGACGCGGACTCCAGCGGCGAGAGATTTCTGCACCACCTCGTTTTTCGCGACGAATGATTTGCTTTCGCGACGTCAGCGGTTTCACGACCGTGACGTCAAAGCCTTGTTCGAGTAGATCGACAATCTTGCGACGGATGGCAAAGAGCGACGCCACCTGCACCTCGATCAGCCGCCCATTGACGACCGCATCGATGCGATATCCCGCCAGCGTTTGCTCTTCATCCGCTTCGTTGCCCGACAGAAGCCGTTTCAATTCGCGATGCAGTGACGTTTCCATGCGGAGGTTTTAGGTCACAGCCAAAAAACGAAGCGAGAGCAATTCAGCGGCTTGGGTCAGCTAGGCCGTATTTACGATAGGGGTAGGAACGACCGATTGATTTCGGTCGCCCCTCCCTCCGAACCGGACGGGCGGGTTTCCCGCATCCGGCTCTCCGGTTGATGGTCTTACCTGCGAGAGGATTGAACGGCCAGTGCATGGGCGGTGGTCA
>JAPLNX010000414.1 GCA_026400935.1 Planctomycetia bacterium
ACCGGCGAGTTGTCAAAACGAGTCGATCTCATCCGGTGAGACTCCCAGCCGCTCGGCGAGAGTTTGCAACGTCTTGCCGTGAGGCTTGGCGGATTCATTCCGCTCCAGTCGTCCGACGGTCCTCTCGGTGATTGGGGCAAAGTCAGTGCGTTTCAATTCTCGCTGCTTTCGCAGCCGTCGAAGGCTGGCTCCGAACGTTTTTTCTTCTGCCTGCCTTTGTTGATTGAGGCGACGACGAAACACCGGGTCGAGTTCGTACAGAATCGAATCGGACGCAGCTTCATAATCGCCAAAGCAAACCGTGCGTCCGTAATCCGTGAAACTCAGTCGGAGAAAATCTGGCTTCACACCTGAAGGAGAAGGCGGAAACATAGAAAATGGCAGCGTTACCAGTTCGAGATTTCCGCGAATCAAGGCGATCGTTTCCGTTACCGGGTCCGCCGTGCCACCGAGGAAAATATCTTCACACTCACCATCAGGCGCGGCGAGAACCTCTTGAAGTTCATCCCACGGCAGCCATTTGTGGTCGTCTGTCGCACCGATCAACCGTTGCACCACACCTTGAAGGCTCGGCACACACTGCGGGCGTGGGGGCGTGAGAGTGATGAGGCACGGAAGCTTGTAGTTTGGGTTGGCGCTTGCCGCCTTGAGGAACCGAGTCGTGAGCTTGTCGTTTCGCGAAACCCAGAACGGATACCGACTTTTTTTAACAGCCGACAGGACGTCATCTTCGGTGCGGCAGATTCGGACTCCCATGATTTTTTTCGTGGCTTTGGAACCGCTCGGTTGCAAGAGCACAAACCGGTTGATGGTTGTCGTTGACATGTTTGCCTCAGTCTTCACTGTCGATTGGGTTCGACGGATATTTTTGGTCCCATTCATCACGGAGCCGACTCCAGTTCTTTTCGATCATTTCACGGACGCGAAAGTCGATTTGTTTCCAGCTTCCCCCCGGCGGCACCAAGAACTCGCCATCTCGCAATCCCAGCCGCCATTCTTTCTGCTTATGGAAAATCGTGACATGCGGCGGTTCAACACGCTCTCGTTCTCGGATTTTGACCTTCCAACCTTCATCGCCCAACGGAGAAGGTAGCTTCAGGGAGAATGCCATCATCACCTCCGTCCGAGCCGAAATGTCCTTTTACATTTGTAAAGTAAACTAGGACAAAATGGAATGCCTTTTCGCAGGCTTTCATCTGCCAACTAAAACGACCGCCGATCGAAACAGGGATGACTGATACAACTGCCGGTAATGCAGTGACCACGGCACTGCGAACATGACTCGTTTGCGAATTACATTGCGTCCGTTTAGGTTCGTCGGTGTGGATCAAACGAGGGCAATGTGTACTGCGGCTCTCGATAACCTGATGAGCGGCTGTCAGATACGTGGCAACCAATCGGTCGCAGATAAGGCGCAAGCCCAGAGATCGGCAGACGGACACAATTGAATGGGGCTGAGATGCTTTGTCACCACTGCGGTACAGAGAACTTGGACGATGCGACCCTTTGCAGTGGTTGTTGGACTCCCTTGAAGGGAGCCGCAAGCGAGCGCAGCGGTGAAGGTTCAGGCCGGCGCGATGGGTGGATTATTTGTCACAACTGCGGCAAAGAGAACTTGGACGATGCGAACCATTGCCTTGGTTGTTGGGCTCCGTTGAATGACACCGCAATCCAGGGTAGGGGAGAAGGCTCAAGCCAGCGCGATGAGCGAGCTGGGATATCGCAGGCAGGTGATTCGATTGGCGGTCTTTCGGAGTCGGGTTTACCGAGTCCTGTTCCCAATCAGCGACGACTGATCGTGGCTCTCGAAGGCCCCGCTGACTTTCGGTCGATACAGGCTGCGATCAATGCTGCGACTCCGGGCGATGTAGTCGTTGTGAAGCCAGGCATTTATCGCCAGCGGCTCTTGTTAGAAAAGTCTTTGGACATGTTGGGCGACGGCCCAGCGAGCGACATCATCGTTGAGTGCGACGACAAATCGTGTCTCACAGTGAACGCCGACAGCGCATCAGTAAATGGACTGTCCTTTCGCCTCACAAAGAAAGACTACATAGCGTCGGCGATCAAGGTCATCAACGGTGACGCGAGAATTGAAGATTGCATCATTGTGGGGGGCTGCAATATCGAGGGGGACTTTCTAGCGCCCAAGGCAGTGCTTATTAACTGCCAGTTCCAAGGGACGCATGGACGCCCTGGTGTGCTTGTGAAACAAATGGGCCGCGCAACGATACAGAATTGCAAGTTTCGAGGTGGTGACGCCAGCGGCATCCTTGTGAGATTGAAGGGCGAAGCGACGATCGAAGGCTGTGATATTTGCGAAAATAACTTGGGTATAACAATTTGTGAGGAAGGTAAGGCAACGATCCGGAACTGCCAGATTCGAGGCAGTAGCGATAACGGCGTCCTTGTCAAACTAAACGGCGAAGCGACAATCGAAGGCTGTGATATCGCTCAAAATAAGACGTCTGGCGTAGTCGTCGCGGAAAAGAGCGAAGTAACGATCAAGAATTGCCAGGTTTACGACAACCACCAAGTTGGCACGCTGGTCAATATGCACAGCAAAGCCACGATCCAGAACTGTCAGATCCACGACAACTACCAAGCTGTGTCTATTCAACTTTTTTGCACAGCCGCGATCAATAACTGTGAGATTCACAATTATCGAAGAAATGGCGTGATTATCGCAAGCTATAGCCACGCAACAATTACAGACTGCAATATCTATGGCAATGAGGAGCATGGTGTACTGGCACGGTCAGCGCGTATCAAAGTTGTTGACCTGTTAGGACTTCCGCAAGGAAGTCGTCGTTCCAGCCGGCTATTTGCATTTTGCCTCGTAGGCTTTCTTTGAGCGGATGGTGTTTGAGTCGCGTGATGGCGAAGCGGCGT
>JAPLNX010000306.1 GCA_026400935.1 Planctomycetia bacterium
ACCTGACCACCGCCCATGCACTGGCCGTTCAATCCTCTCGCAGGTAAGACCATCAACCGGAGAGCCGGATGCGGGAAACCCGCCCGTCCGGTTCGGAGGGAGGGGCGACCGAAATCAATCGGTCGTTCCTACCCCTATCGGTTTCCGCGGTGAATTTCCCTCGCTGGCGCTTCGGGCTAGTATGGGCACACCACGAAAGCCGTCGCGGTTCCGTCAATCAGCGAGCAAAGGATTCAGAGATGAAAACGACTCTACGAACCACCGTCTGGTTGACCCTTATGCTGGCAATTAGCGCCAATTGTTGGGCTGATGCCGGCACTGAACTGCGTGTCTTCCCGGCGGAGATCACGCTACGTGGGCAAGGTGATCAGCAGACAATCGCAGTCCAAGTGGTCAACAATCAGGGTATCACGCGAGACGTGACAACGTCGGTGAATCTCAAAGCGGCTGATCCGCAGGCATTCATCATTGACGGACACACTTTGCGACCGAAAGCCGATGGGCAAACAAAGTTACTGGTTGAACTCGGTCAGATGAAAACCGAAGTGACGGTCAACGTCGTACAGTCGAGCACGTCGCGTGAGGTCAGTTTCCGGCTCGATGTGATGCCGGTCATTATGAAGAGCGGTTGCAACAACGGAAGCTGTCACGGAGCTGCACGCGGCAAGGATGGATTTCATTTGTCGTTGTTCGGTTACGATCCTGCAGGCGACTATTTTCGACTGACTCGGCAATTGATTGGACGACGGATCGACTTGGCCGTTCCAGAGAAAAGTCTCTTGTTAGAGAAGTCGACTGGTGAAGTGGATCACACCGGCGGCCAACTCTTCACGAACGACAGCGACGATTACCGAGCGATGTTGCGGTGGTTACAGGCTGGAGCGCCCGACGATACAGGCGACACTCCGGAGCCCGTCGGCATCGAACTGCTGCCATCGAAAGTGGTCTTCAACGCAAAGGACGCGACGCAGCGAACCGTCGTGATGGCCAAATACTCGGACGGTTCGCTGCGTGATGTTACTCGCTTGACGCTGTTCCTATCGAACAACGAGGCAGTCGCATCCATCGGTAAGGACGGCGTGGCGAAAGGGAACGGTCGCGGCGGTGCGTTCGTGTTCGCGCGGTTCAACAAGTTCACCGTCGGAAGCGAAGTGCTCGTGTTGCCGACTGACGAAAGTTTCAAGTGGCCCGATCCGCCGACCAACAACGAGATTGACTCGCTCGTCTTCGACAAGCTGAAGAAGCTGCAATTGGCTCCGTCAGAATTGTGCTCGGATGAGACGTTCTTACGTCGCGTGACTCTCGATCTAATTGGCCTGCCGCCAAGCCGTGAGGACTACGATCGCTTCCTGGCTGACACAAGCGCCGATAAGCGTGGGAAGCTGATCGATGTACTACTCGAACGTGAAGAGTTCATCGACATCTGGGCGATGAAATGGGGCGAGATGCTCCGCATTCGGTCGGCGAACAATCAGCCGCAGTACGGCCGCGATGCGAAGGCGATGTGGTCCTACGCCGCGTGGGTTCACGACCAAATGGCGACGAACCGGCCGCTCAACGAATTCGTGGCCGAACTGGTCGTCGGCAGCGGCAGTAATTTTAAATCGGCTCCAGCAAACCTCTACACCGCGACCGAACGGCTCACGCCGCAAAAGACCGCCGAGGATTTCGCCCAAGTCTTTCTCGGCGCGCGAATTCAATGCGCTCAATGCCACAACCACCCGTTCGATCGTTGGACGATGGACGACTACTACGGTTTTTCCAGCTTCTTCGCCGGACTCAACATGAAGCGCGGCATCGAAGGGCGCGAGGTGATCGTCTTCAACAACAACAACGCGAACACGGTCGATCACCCGGTCGACGGTCGCAAGATGAAACCCAAATTCCTCGGCGGCGACGTTCCCGACATCGAAGGCCAAGATCCTCGGCAAGCGATGGCCAAGTGGCTCACGTCGCCGGAAAACGCCGCGTTCTCACAGACGATGGCCAACGTCATCTGGTCCCACTTCTTTGGCCGAGGGATCGTCGAGCCGGTCGACGATGTCCGCATCAGCAACCCGCCCAGCAACAAAGAACTGTTGGAGCACATCGGCCGCAAGCTGGCGGTATACGGCTTCGACAAGAAGAAGTTAATCCGGGACATCTGCAACTCGCGCACGTACCAGCTTTCACCGGCGAGCAACCCGTCCAACGAACTGGACGAGGCGTACTTCTCGCACAGCTACGTTCGCCGACTCCGTGCCGAAGTGTTGCTCGACACGATCACGCGCGTGACCGGCACTGAAGATCGTTTCCAACAATCGCCAGCGGGCACGCGCGCCGTGCAGCTTTATGCCGGCAACCTGTCGAACTATTTCTTGACCACGTTCGGTCGAGCCCCTCGCGAATCCGCCTGCTCCTGCGAAGTGAATCGCGAAGCGAATCTCTCGCAAGCGCTGCACCTCGTCAACGGCGACACGATCACGCTGAAGGTCGCCAACAGCCGCCTGATCCCGTCGCTGCTGGCCGCGAAGCAACCGCCGGAGAAGATCATCGAAGACCTTTACATCCTGGCCCTCTCACGCAAACCGACTGCTGAGGAAGTGACCAAGCTGACCGAGCTCATCAACCAAGAACTGGCCGACCCGGAGCGAGTCGACAAGCTCGCTGGCCTGCGCGCCCAACTCGATCAAGCCTACCGCCGCCTGGAAGACCAACTGAAAGGCTACAAGACAGAGTACGACAAACTGAAAGACGAAGGCCAAGAAGCAGACGCCCTCAGCACTCTCGAAAAGCAAATCGCGACCACCGAAAAGCAACTCGCCGAAGCCCGCCAACGCCAATCCGGCAGCGTCCCGCTGATGGTCTACGGTGACATCCTATGGGGACTGTTTAATTCGACGGAGTTCGCATTCAATCATTAACAATGGACATGTTCGGTTTTTTTCCGACGGTGTGCTTATCGATGCGAGACTTCCCTGCATATCGAGGCGTTGCAATTCGTTATTGGGAAATGCGTCGATTGGTTTTCAATACGTTGCTCGTCGTACCTGCCGCCTTTGGATACATCATCACGGCTGGTATCTCCGCTGGTGTCGGCGATCTACGTTACCTCGAAACTGTGGATGTGGTCATTCGCTTTGCCGTTTCATGTGTCGCGGCGAATTTGTGTTATTCCTTCGTCTACGCGTTTGAGTTTCTATTGGGGAGCGACAATACGATGTCGTGGTGGCGGCGATACGGACGAGCCTCTGTTCTCGTCTCCGGTACGCTCTTCGCAATGTTTTTGGCACTTTTGGGCGGACACAGGATCGCAGTGATTGAATACCTTCCACTACACCTACGATGAGAAACTCTTGAATGAACTTGATGAGGTAACTGCAATGAGCGTCCAACAAAAACTCACCAAAGAAGAACATGCACGCCGTGGCTCTGAGCTTTACGAGAAACTGCGTTCGCAGCTTGAGCCGAAGTTTCAAGGCAAGATTGTTGCCATCGACGTGGAGTCGGGCGAATTTGAGATTGCGGATCAAACGCTTCAGGCTGCTGACCAAATCAGGGCGCGTTATCCGGAAGCTCAAATCTGGTTCGTCAGAGTAGGGCATCGCGCGGTGCATCGGTTTGGCTTTGCTCGTCGTCCGGAGGCAACATGATTTCCGGAGTTGTGAACACCAGCATTGAGGCTGTGCTCCGACTGGTTGCGTTCGACCCGGAGAATGCGGAATTGGAATTTGACGGTGTCGTCGATACCGGCTTCAGTGGTGATCTCACTCTGCCGAGTGCGTTGATCGAAGCACTCGGTCTCCGTTGGTTGGGAATTGAAGTTGGTGAAATGGCAGATGGCCGCGAGGAATTGTTCGACGTTTATTCCGGACGGATTATGTGGGATGGAGAACCTCGGAGAGTTGAAGTCGAGGCCGCCGAAACGTCTCCACTGATTGGTATGAACCTGCTGCTGGGATATTGCCTGAAGATCAATGTCGTCCCCGGCGGCACCGTGGAGATCGGATTGCTCCCCATGAAATCCAACAACTAACACTGCTCTTCGGAGTCTCTATCGTGAACCGAGTTTTTTCGCTCATCGCTTTGATGGTTCTCACTTCGTCCGCTGCTGCTCAAGACGCGAAGCCCGATGTCGCCAAACCTAAAGAGGTCGTCACTTACAAAGACCACGTCGCTCCGATCCTGCGGAAGCATTGTTCGAATTGCCATAACCCGGATAAGGCGACGTCGGATCTCAACGTGATGACGTATCAAACGCTGATGGCGGGGGGCAGCAGCGGGGAGGCGATTGCTGCGGGGAGTCCGGATTCCAGCCGGTTGTACAAGGCGGTCGCGCACCTCGAAGAGCCGTTCATGCCGCCGAAGTCGCCGAAGATTCCGGAGGCGGAACTCGCAGTCATCAAGAAGTGGATTGAACTCGGAGCACCGGAGACGGCGGTCAGTGCGGCGAAGAATTCGACTCGCAAGGTTGAGCTTGATCTCGCATCAGTATCAACCGGCAAGCCCGAAGGACCGCCACCGATGCCGGAGAAACTCGAAGAGGTTTCGTTGCCGCACACGTCGCGGCCTCACCCGGTCACGGCGATGGCCGCGAGTCCGTGGGCTCCGTTGCTGGCAGTCGCGTCGCACGAACGAATCCTGCTCTACAACACCGACGATCTGAAGCTGATCGGCACGCTGCCGTTCCCCGAACGGATTCCGTATGTGTTGAAGTTCAGCCGCAACGGCAAGCTGTTGCTCGCCGCTGGCGGACACGGCGCGGAATCGGGCAAGGTCGTGCTGTTTGATGTCGCCACCGGCAAACGCTTGACCGAGATCGGTGATGAGTCCGACGCGATCCTCGCCGCCGACATCAGTCCAAATCAGAAGTTCGTGGCACTCGGCGGGCCGAGCCGAATTGTGAAGGTCTACGACACGGCGACCGGCGAACTCAAACATCGCATGAAGAAGCACACCGACTGGATCACCGCGATGGAATTCAGTCCGGACGGCAACCTGCTGGCGACCGGCGATCGCAACGGCGGCGCATTTCTGTGGGAAGCGGAGACCGGCGGCATCGTCTTCACGCTCGGCGATCACAAAGAGGCGATCAGCGACCTCTCGTGGCGCACCGATTCGCAAATGCTGGCCACCGGCAGTGAAGACGGGCGGGTGATCTTGTGGTACGCCGAAGACGGTTTCCCGACGCGAACATTCAACGCCACATCCGGCGGCGCTCCCATTCGAGCACCGAGCACTCGCGGGAAGCCGGCGGGAGTGCTCGCAGTCGCGTACGCGAGAGACGGTTCGATCGCGACGCTTGGTCGAGACAACAGCGCTCGCTTGTGGCGACCGGATGGCAACCTGCTTGTCAAACTCGAAGGCTTTACCGATACACCGACCCGAGTCGTTTTCACACATAATAGCGAACGAGTCATTGCGGGCGATTTCACTGGCAAGGTTCGTGTATGGTCCGTGAAAGACAAGCAATTGGTCGGCGAGTTGACAACGAACCCATAACGGCGAGTAGCACCGTCTTCTTTTCGTCAAACAGGCTGCCGCCTAAGCGACCTCTTTGAGCCAGAATTCATTTATGAATCTCGAAGCGACTGCCTACCACGAAGCGGGACATGCCGTGATCGCATTAGCGTTGGGGCGGGCGATTCAACGAGTCAGCATTGTTCCAGGACAAGGCTGGCTCGGCCGTTGTGAGTTTCAAAAGGGGCGTGTGCGTCCGACTGAAGATTGGATCGAGCGTGAAATTCTCATCGCGCTGGCGGGACTTGCGGCGGAAGCTCGGCACACTGGCCAATATGTTTGGGAAGGAGCCGCTCAGGATTTACGAACAGTCCGGCGTTTGACCACCCAACGAGCGGGCGAAAGACAGGCCGATCGATTGCAACGACGCTTGTTGGCAAAAGTCGAACACATGCTCTCGCATGCGGAGCACTGGCAGGCAGTCGGTTTGATTGCGACAGAACTGCTTCGTTGCGAAACGCTCAGCGGTCGAGCGGCCTTGCATTTGTTTGAACAAGGGAAAGCTCATGCTGACGATTTACGTTGATGCCGATGCCTGTCCGGTCAAAGACGAGATCTATCGTGTGGCAAAACGCTACTCGATGACAGTCATCGTCGCCGCGAACACGTCGCTGTGGGTGCCGACAAGTAAGCTCATCCAATTGGTCGTTCGCACCGAAGTGGGGCTTGATGTCGTTGATGACTGGATCGTGGAGCAATGCGGTCCCGGTGACATCGTCGTAACCGCCGACATCCCATTGGCTGCTCGCTGTGTCGCGAAGCAAGCGCGAGTGCTTTCGCCCAAAGGTCGCGAATTCAGTGAAGCGGACATCGGCGAAACGCTCGCCATGCGCGATCTTTTGGATGGTCTCCGCCAAACAGGAGTCATTACCGGCGGGCCCGCTCCGATGTCATCCAAAGATAGCTCTCGCTTTCTGTCTAAACTCGACGAGTTAGTCAATGCTGTGCGACGAGTCAATCTGAGATCGAGTTAGTTTCTAAGCGATTTGGCCGGAGTTGCATTTCTTAGCTCGCGGCCATTCGTATTGATTCTGGCGTCGAAGAGTTATTGCCGCCATTGGTACGCCTCAAACTACGGACAAGCGAGTCACCTCAGTTGTGTCAGAAACTCGCAACGCACCTTGACCGAATTCAGCAATCTCGATTATTTCGCCAACGTTGAATTCGACTGCTGACGACAGACAAGGAGGTTTGTCATGATCCGACGATGGCTGACACGATTAGGAATCACGGCGTATTTGGGAGCACTGCTCTTCGGATTGATCGCACATGGAGCGAACTACCACGAAGGGGCACATCCCTCAATGTACTTCATCGTGTGGGACATGTTCTGCGGCTGGTCCGCATACGAAAATCGCACGCACATTATCGGCCAAGGTGAAAGCGGCAAGTTCTATGACCTCGCTCCTGGCCCGTGGGGCGATTATCACCCTTACGGCGATATCAGCCGACAGCATTACGACTCATTCAATTCCTATCCGCACGTGATGGCGCTCAACACGCTGAAGCACACGCAGCACGAACCGATGACACGCCTGTATGTCGTCGAAGAGTCGTGGGCCAAAAAGTACAATCTGCCCGAACACGTTTGGACGCGACGCTACTCCGAGCCGAAGCTGCCGTTCTCGTATTACCGGCTTCGAACTGAGATGACAGGCAATGGCCAGATCATTCGTAGTGCCTCACCTTGGCTGAGCTTTCAAACCAACCTGACGATCGCCGACAACCCGCGGTTGATGGCTGACATCAACAAGGGTCAGCCGATGTTCGCAATCCAGCCCATGCGGTCGTCTGCCGCAACAGAAACAATCGACGCAACGCAAGCTCCCGCGTCGGCGATTCCTTCACCGTTAGGCAATTAGTCAAATCTGTTGGCGAACCGGAACGATCAATTTCAGAGGCTGACCATGAATGCTTCCATCATGAACTCCGAAAACGTAACAAAGATCAGACTGCGCGATCGGCTCCACGAATTCTTCTTTGCAGAAGAAACTCCTTTTGGCCTCGCAGTGCTGCGAATTTTAATCGGCATTGCATGCTTGCTGGTGACCGCTCCACGTTGGATTTACACGCGTGAACTATATTCGTTGGATGGTGCTCCGGCTCCTCTTGCTGACAACTACGGCTTCTTCAATTTGTTGCCGATTCCTTCAGGCGGAGTGGCGGTTGCCCTAATGACCATTCTGACCTTCGCTTGTTTTACAACTTGCATTGGTTGGTGTACCCGAATTTCAACCGTGATCGCGGCGGTGCTTTATACCTATCTGAACTTGCTCGATAGCTTGAGTACGATGACGAAGTATTCTGTTATCACATCACACGTCCTCTTCTTGCTGAGTGTGTCTCAATGTGGGGCCGTGTGGTCAGTTGATAGTTGGTTGCGTCGTTGTCGCCTGGGCCTGCCGCAACCGCGAACTCTCGCGGATTACCCGAAGTTCGCTGCTTGGCCAAGACGACTGACACAGATCCTGATCGGTGTAGTCTATTTCGGTGCGTCGCTGACAAAGATGCACACCCCCGCATATTTCAGTGGCGATCAATTACTGCACTGGATGATGACCAACGTCAACAATGCGAACCCAATCGGCGAATGGATGACATTGTTTCCACAAATGCTGGTCTTGTTCGCCTATGTCGGCGTCGTCTGGGAGGTGCTATTCCTCTTCCTGTCCTGGAACGGCTGGGGACGCATCTGCATGTTGGCTTTGGGGGTCTTGTTTCACATCATGACCACACTGACCCTCGGACTATACCTCTTTCCGATCACTTGCATTGCGATCTACTTCAGCTTTCTCAATTCCGACGATGTGGTGAACCTGGCCGCTCGTTGGCGACGTTTTAAACGACTTCACTTGACGAACTGGCAACCTCGGTTATTTGCGGCAACCGCTTGGCCTCGCGCTGTGTTCCGCTTCATAGACTCATCATTACCCCGTCGACAAAGATTAAGCCCCACGTTGTCGGTTGGAGTTTTTGGACTCGTCGCAATGGGTGTGACCGTTGGAGCCGTCGAAATCGAGTATCGCTTGGACCCGTATGGTGTGCGTCGCAACGATGGACCGCATGCCCTGCGAGAACTTGATCCAGAGCAAGTAAAGCTGATGTTCGCCGGCGATCAGAAGCTGCGTGAATACGATAAATACCTCGCGTTTGATCTCGGAACCGACATGTTCGGTGGCATGGTGACAGGGCAAAAGGAGACGTTCCACCACGGCGAAACAATCATCGCCCAATACACTCTCAGTCCTCCTCACGAAGACATGTGGGTCGAATGCAATCTTCACGACGCCAATAACGTGCTGCTGGATCGAGTTGGTCAAGTCGTGGTCCGATCGCAACTCCGAGGCAACTTCGTCTACCGTGCCTGCGAAGCACTTCGCCCTGGCGACTACTTTTTAGTTTTGCGAACTGGCGGACAGGAAATTACTCGGCGAAAAATTCAAATTGTCGAAGGGGCCTGTCGAGTGATGGCTAATTGAACCAATGGTGCGAAGACCGACATCATTCAAATTGAGAGCAAGCAATGTGGTTCACTGAAACGGCGTGGCCACCGGTCATCATTCTTGGAGTGATCGGTGTGTTGTTGTTTCTCGTCTGGATGTCAAAACGCCGTGCGGGACATCTCGCTGGAGTTTTCGCGTGTCTCGGACTGTGTGGTACTGTTTGGCTTGTTGAGCAACTAGTTGTCACTGAGCGAGAACTCGTTGAACAACGACTATACGACTTCGCAACAATCGTTCAACGCGAGTCATTACAGCGCGGCATTGCCAATATGGTACTTGGCGGCCCGGAACCGAAAACTTTCGAGTTCATCTCCGCAAACGCAAATGATGTCCGTGAATTCGTTCGCCAAGCAATGGATATGGTCGATATCCAAGATGACGTTCGCATCTCCGACGTTCGAACCTCGCTGACAAACAACCAATCTCGCGCCGTCACTCAATTTCGAGCCACCGCATCAGTTAGTGTCGCCGCCTACGGAAACGTTGGTCGGCAACCAACACGCTGGGAACTCACTTGGCAACGCGAAAATGGAATCTGGAAAGTGACCAGCGTAATGCGCCTCAATTTTATGAGCGGGGATCCGATGGCAAACCCATTCACCTCGAAAGGGTGAGTTCAAACTCTAAGTCTCCCAAAACACCAGACCACTGCGTCCAATTCAAACAATCGATCCCGCGCTTGTAATTACAGTGATTTCCCGCGATAACACACCCTCGCTTTGCTGCATCTCAGAATCCACCTTATCGATGCAAACTAAGCACAAATTCTTCTTAAAACGGGCTGTAGCGCAGCCTGGCTAGCGCGCTTGCTTGGGGTGCAAGAGGTCGTGGGTTCAAATCCCGCCAGCCCGATTTTGAACGCTCATCGTTATTCGCTAACGGTGAGCGTTTTTCATTGGTATTCACGGAGTTAGCGTCGGTCGGGTTGCTGAAGTCGGCTTTGGGCGAAATGGCCAGCAATGTGGCAGGCGTGGACTGCGAATCCCTCGGAAAGTCAGCGGTTGGTGCAACCGTTGGTGCAACCAAATTTTCGGCACCGGCGGCCATACGTTGCTTGTGCGGTGTCAGTTCGGACGTGACCGACATTGATGGAAGCGATTCGACTGCCCCTTGCACGTCCAACAGGCGCGGGTCCGTGTAAACGTTCATCGTCAAGTCGATGGTACTGTGACGCATCGCCGCTTGAGCAACGCGGGGCGAGACTCCTGCCTTTGATAGATTCGTGCCGAACGTGTGCCGCAAGGCGTGAACATCAATTGTGCGCCCTCGGTCGTCACGCTTGGGGATGCCAGCCGCGCCCAAGTCACGGTTGAGAATCTTGCAGAACGCTTTCGGGATCTTGAACAACCGCGTTGAGGAAGGCAGTTCCACTGCGACCGCATCACGACGAAAAGCGAGCACGTTTGCCGAGTCAGTCGCGGGATTTGACAGGCTCGCAACCCACTCCCGAAGTTCGTCGGCCACGTCACGGCGAAGTGGGATCGAATTACCTTGACGATTCTTTTCGTCACCTGCGTTCAATCGGACGTGCGGGAAGTTGCTGTCGAGGTCGAGTTGTCCAATGGTCAACGATGCGAGTTCTCCGCGTCGCAGCCCGGTCGTGACTGCCATTTTGTAGGCCAACGCTCGTTCGATGCCGAGCCGCTCTTGTCGAGCGAGAAACGTGGGGTTGTCTTTCAGCCGTTCCCGTGCGAGTTCGACAGCAGTGGGGAGTTCATCGAACGACAACGGCTTGAGCGTCCACGTCGCACGGCTTCGCTTCTGCCGCGTTGCGGGGTCTTGGTTCGATGTCTTGACCGTTTCGCGTCCGATCTCCGCCAGCGGTCGCAGTCGAGCCACGATCAGCAGCTTGGTCAACTCCGCTTCATTCAATGCTCGACGTTGCCGGCGCGGGTCAAGTTTTTCGTTGGCTTTCGGAACACGCTGCAACGGATTCACGGTCAGCCGTCGATTTTCAACGCACCAGTTGCAGAACGTGACCAAGGCATCGCGGTGAGCGTTGCGGCTTCGTGCCGACATGCTGGGTTTGTTTGGCAGTGGCGTGGCTTGCCGAGTCAACCAGCGTTCCAACGCTTCACGCTGCAAGTCCGCCAGCTTCGTGAAGCCACACTCATCGGCCAGCCGGTGAAGATATCGCAGCGTGTTGGCTCGATAGGTGTCCCCGACTTCGTTCGCCCGCAGTGAGTTTTCGTAGGCTTCAAAGTGTTGAGTCAGCGGAACTGCCTGATGATCGGCGATGGCATCCTCGGTTGAGGTCATCACTCCCGACTTCACTAACTCCGCTCGCCGCTCCAACTCACCGAGCACACTCCGCGCCGCGGCTTCATCACGACAACCGGTCGAGACTTCACAGATACGTCCGCCCCAATCTCGATACTTCGCCAGAAACGTCGGCGACTCCGTGACGATCCGCTCCGAGCCATCTCGCCCGATCGTCAACTTCGCCGTGCGCGTCCTGCCCTTCTTTGGCTTCCAACGAGCGTATCGTTGTCCCGCTTTGGTGAAGAGTTCCGCACCAACTGGAAGCGGTCTCGTTGTCTGTTTACGAAAGACGGTTCCCATAGTTCAATCCTCGTCGAGACTCGTCGTCGGGTGTTGCCCGTTGACTCCGAATCTGATCGGCTGTGAGAGTCTGAATTCTTGTGACTCAATTTGGTGATGTCTCACCGGTGAATGACGCAGCGTTGTCAACGACGATCATTCCAGCTTGGTCCGAGATACCGATAGCGGTGAGCGGATTGTCGTCCCGGTTGTGGTATGGCCACGAGCAGCCCATCGCTGACGAATTTCTTGAGCCACTTGGCAACGTCAGTGTGATCACGTTTCAAGACGTTTCCTGCGGAACGACACGCCAGAAAGAACTGCCGCCCCGGCCCGTGAAAAACTTGAAGCCCCAAGCACAGCGCGACAAGCCAGCGCATGTCCTCGCTGTCGTACTTCTCGGCTTCGCTCGGCCACGTCTCTGCTCGAACCTTTTGCCAAACCAACTGGACGACGTCCACTCCTTTAGGAACCTTCACGCTGTTCCAAGCGTTTTCAAAGTCAGCCATCGTTTCGGAGAACGGTTTTGTGCCGATGACAGGCAAGGCTCGTTCGTGCCATTTCCTCACGATCGGTTCCAGAGTCGCCGACCCAGCATTCTTCCGATCGGGATCAGCCTTCAACCATCGAGCCAATTCAAAGATCTTGTCGTTGCGTTCGGCTTCTTTCGTCGGAAGGCAGTGAGCAATCATCGCATCCAAATCATTACTACCTACAGAGAGACAGAGAGACGGAGAACCGGAGACACAGAGAGACGGAGAAACAGAAGCCATACTCTGTCTCTCTGTAGGTTCAGTTGATTGAAACAACTGGTAGTTCAGCTTTGGAATACCTGACGTCGGTTGGATGATCCATTGGTATTGAACACCTGAAGGATGGCGACTCGGCGGTAACACGACGTAGGCACCATTGCCGCGCAATTCGCCGTCAGTGAATTTCACCGTGTGGTCCAAGTCCGACAGGAAGTAGACGTGAAACCCACGCGCCGTCTTCGCTGTGGGCAAAGTCTTCGCCAATTCGGGATTCTGAGCCGCCCAAGCGTGATAGGCCGCTTCAACATCGAAGTCTCGACAAGTTAGCCCCCCGGATACTGCGCCGAGCACAACGGCTAGTCCCAAATCATCGC
Organism: Planctomycetia bacterium; assembly: GCA_026400935.1. Lineage (GTDB taxonomy): Bacteria > Planctomycetota > Planctomycetia > Planctomycetales > Planctomycetaceae > SXKJ01. Next base: position 12,670 of record JAPLNX010000306.1, read on the forward strand.
GTTTGTCGAACCAGTCACGAATTTGTTGTTCGTCAGCCCGATCCGACTGAAACGGTTTCCACCTCACAGACGGTTTCTTATCAGCCACAATGGGAATGATTGACCAACCAAGCGCGGCGTATTGCAGTGCAGCGGTCAAAACATCGACCGCAGACGAGTCTTTTGTTATCATGAGACTGCCCTATTGAATGAGGTTTTAGAAGCAGCCCGACCAGCGGTAGCACGCTGACCGAGCACAGGTCACGACTGAAGTCAGAGTTGGAAGTTGCGAACGGCCCGGTGATGAGACACCGGGCCGTTTGCGTTGATGGTTACGGCACGCCAGCAAAGAGCGTCTTCTGAATCGGACGCATCGCCATCGCTTCGACGGCAAGCGAGTCTCGATATTGCCGAGCGCGTTCGAGGTCAGATGCGCGATACCTTCCGATGCGACGTCCGTGAGCGATCGAGCGGCGTGTGCGTTGA
>JAPLNX010000063.1 GCA_026400935.1 Planctomycetia bacterium
AAAAGAACCTGGACCACATTCAACATCTTCCTCTGGTCCTCGCAGGCCAAGGATTCCTCGGGCTGGCGAGCCAAATACCGTCAAGCTTTGCTGATGGCCACGCAAGACAAACTCCCCAATCGTCCCGGCCGCTCGTTCGCGCGAGAAGCCTACCCCCGACGACCAAAATCCAACCAATTCCAAAAAAGAAGACCCAAAAATCCCGGACCCAAACCAGACTCCTAAAGTAAGTGCCATTGGGCGTCAGCCTGCCGTTGGCTGTCGCGTTGTTTGGTCCAGTCGTGCTGTCGGACGGGCCACTTGATGATTTACGAAAAGCGTTCCGGCCATCAAATGTCGGCGGCTGTTCATCCAGTTGTGGTGGTGCGGGTGGTTGTGGCGGCGGAGGCTGTGGTGGTTGCAGTGGGGGCGATTAGCGGCGTTCTTTCGTGGCGATGAGCGCCAGCTTGTTGGGGGTACTCACAAGCTGGCAGCTTGTGTCTACGAGCGCTATCCGTCGAACGAACCTTTAATCACGCCGCCCTCTTCGAACTGTGCGTAGTTTTCCGCGAACAGGCTGGCGAGTTTCTTGGCGGTCACGTCGTAGGCGGACGGATCTGACCAAGTCTGGCGTGGGTTTAGGATTTCGGCTGGGACCTTGGGGCAGTTCGTAACGACATGCAGGCCGAAGATCGGATCGATGTTCGTCGGCACGTCTTTGAGTTGACCCGCATGAATGGCATCGATGATTGCTCGCGTGAAGGCGAGTTTCATCCGCGAACCGACTCCGTATGGCCCGCCGCTCCAGCCGGTGTTGACCAGCCAGACATTGGCGTTGTGAGTCCGAATTCGATCGGCCAGCAAGTCTGCGTACTTCTTCGGATGCCACACGAGGAACGGCCCGCCGAAGCACGGTGAGAAGGTCACTTGAGGTTCTTTCACGCCGACCTCGGTCCCGGCCACTTTCGCCGTGTAACCGTTGATGAAGTGGTACATCGCTTGTTCCGGAGTGAGTCGACTCACGGGAGGGAGCACTCCGAAAGCGTCGCAGGTGAGAAAGATCACATCGGTTGGATGCCCGGCCACACAAGGAATGCGTGCGTTCGTGACATACTCGATCGGATACGCGCCGCGCGTGTTCTGCGTGATGGTGGTATTGTCGAAATCGACGTGATGATTGGCATCGTCATAGACGACATTCTCCAACACTGCACCGAATCGAAGAGCCTGGAAGATTTCCGGCTCGGAGTCGCGAGAAAGATAAATGGCCTTCGCGTAGCAACCCCCTTCGATATTGAAGACTCCTTCGTCGGACCAGCAATGCTCGTCATCGCCGATGAGTGCTCGCTTCGGATCAGCTGACAATGTTGTCTTACCTGTTCCCGACAAGCCGAACAAAATCGACGACCGACCGGTCTCACGATCCGCCGTCGCCGAACAGTGCATCGACAGCACGTCGCGTTTCGGCATCAAGTAATTCATGATCGTGAAGATTCCCTTCTTCATCTCACCGGCATACTCGGTGCCAAGGATTACGACTTCACCGTTCTCGAAACTGACGTCAACGCTCGTGGTTGAGGTCATTCCCGTCGTGAAACGATTGGCTGGAAAGCGGCCTGCGTTGTAGATGACGAAGTCTGGTTCCCCAAAGTTCGTCAGTTGCTCGTCGGTCGGACGAATCAGCATCTGGTGCATGAACAGCGCGTGATACGGTCGCGAGCAGATGACTCGAACTTTGATCTGATGCTGCGTATCCCATCCGGCAAACGCATCGACGACATACAGCCGATCTCGTGTGTTGAGGTAGTCCTTGGCACGCTCGCGATTGATTGAAAACGTCACTTCATCCAGTGGGAAATTCACAGGGCCCCACCAAATATCATCTGCAGATGCGGCGTTCTTCACCAACCGCTTATCCTTCGGCGAACGTCCGGTTTTTTCGCCGGAGTAAGCAATCAACGCTCCCGTATCGGAGATCGTTGTCCCCGGCTCAAAACGAATTGCTTCCTCGTATAATTTTGAAGGTGCTGCGTTTCGCAAAACGATTTTGACGGAAAGTCCATGCGCAGAAAGATCGAACGACTCCATTGAGATCCCCTCACCAATAACGACACAGATTCGAGCGCTGCAGTTGAGTGAAGAGTATCGGCGAAGCGAACGAGTTGGCAGAGTGCGGACTTCAAGCTGTTTAACCGCCGCTGTCGTATTTTCAATAGTCGTTGTTTTGTGGCAAGACCCTACGTCGCCGTCATCGCTCCGCTACAGTGCTTGATTCCACTGCTTGCTGTCCTTCAGCAAGATCTGTCGTAGTAGTGGAAGCGGGGGGGCACCTTGGCGGAGCATTTCGTCATGGAATCGTTGCAGGGCGTATGCGGTTCCTTCTTGTTGCTGCCAGTCGTGGCGGAGCTTGAGGATCATTAGTTTGCCGAGCGTGTAATGCAGGTAACCGGGATCGTGCGTGCCGCGGACAGCTTCTTGTCGAGCGGGTTGTTCTTGGTAGTAGCAGTTGTCTTGAAAGAATTTTGTCGCCTCATCGACAGTCATGTCGTCGCAGTGCATTTTGATCGACACGCACAAGCGGCACAGACGCAGCAACGCTTCGTCCGATTGAGCCAAACGGTACTTCGCTGTTCGCAACCGGTCGCCGGTGCCGGGGAAGCCTTCGTCGAGCAGCATTTGCTCGGTGTAGTGTGCCCAGCCTTCGACGAAGGCGTAGCTGTAGAACGCCTTCCGAATCTTGCTAGCGGACGAAGCATTGAGATGCAGGTGCTGCATATAGTGACCGGGATAGGCTTCGTGAATGGAGACGACATCGGTCGTGTAGAAGTTGAACGCAGTCAGCCATTCGTTCTTGGCGGTCGCGGTCCAAGTCGGCTCGACGGGAGTGACGTAATAAAAGGCCTCGGTGGATCCTTTCTCGAATGGGCCGGGGGAGTCCATGGAAGCGAAGCTGGTTGCTCGGCGGAATGGCGGCGTTTCAGCGACTTTGCAACGAATGTCGGAAGGCATCGATGCGATCTTGCGATCGACCACGAATTGTCGAATCGCTTCCAAATTGCGAGCGGTATCCGGAATCAAACTCTCGGCCGTTGGGTGATCTTCTTGAATCGCTTTGAAGACCTCGATTGGTGGCTTCGTCGGATTGATCTGTTTAGCGGTCTCGGCAAAGACCGCTTGCTCGCGACGGAGTTCCTTCATACCGAACTCCAAGATCGCATCAGGCGATTGAGAGATCAGTTCCAGATCACTCAACATTCTCGCGTACTTTTCCTTGCCGAGCCCAAACCGATGATCTGCCTTGGGCAGGCGTTCGGTTTCTAGCCACTTCGCATACTCACGCAGTTCTCGCACAGCAATTTTGTTGGCCTCGTTGAGTTCCGTACGCAGTGCTTGATCCTTCAAATCTTCGATCGCTTTCGGAAGATCATCCTGCAAAAAATTGGCCGCTCCGTTTGTCACTTTGATGGAGGTCTCGACGATCGGGCGACCGAGCACCGGTTGCAAATTCGCACGAGCCGACGCCAGTAAGCGCGGGATTTGCTTCTCGACTGCGATAATGGATCGGACGCGCTCTGCTAACGGAGCAAAGTCACGAATCAAGTAGTTGTCGATCTGCACTGCCTGTGGATAGATGGTCGGCAAGCGGTGATAGATGTCGTGCGAATCGAACTCGAAGACTGCTTTTCGCAAGCCTGCCAATAGGATTTGGCGATCGGCTTGAACAGAGCGACTCAAGCCATCCACCGGAAGCTCAACCAGACGCTTTTCAAACTGCGTCAGCCGGCTTCGCTCGCGGTGCAGCGATTCTTGGCTGTAATCGGCAAGCTTGCCATCGAACTCATGCAGTCCAAGTTCTAAAGCCGTTTGAGGACGGAAAGCGAAGTAACCCGCGAGGAATTCGTCAGCAACCGTTTGAAACACTTGATCGCCGGGAGTTGGGACTGCAGCGGGAGCATCCGCTCCTAGCCACGCCACGATAAGACAAAGAGCTGGCAGCATGAATAAGCCTCCTAAGTGATTGAATCCGTGGCGGGATGCTAGCCGGGAGCATTCTTGGTTGCATTCCTGCGCAAAGCGGGTGTACGTGATTCACGCTGAGAAATTTCATGGGGGGTGCTCACCGCGAAGGCGGAAAGGGTCGCCAAGTAATTCTGGGTGATGGCAATTCGCTTGTGATTGCCAAATTGACCCTGCCATTAATAAGCGAGGACTGAGCTCTTACGGCTCCTTCACGTTCTTTGCGCCTTAGCGGTGAAACCTCTTCTTCAAACAACTCGTTTTGAGTACTTATTCTGTCGCATCGCTCATTCCTCGCGTGGTGGTCGCTGCATCAGCGAGTCTGTCGCAGCAACGGGTGACTTGCCTTCAAAGAGCACTGCAAAGACTTCGCGAGTGATCGGCATGTCGATTCCTTGAGCCTGCGCCAGGTTGTGAATGCTGCGAGCGGTCGTCACTCCTTCGGCGACAGCAGTCATGCTGGCGAGGATGTCGGTGATCGACTCCCCTTTGCCGAGCCTTTCGCCGACTCCACGATTACGGCCATGCCGGCTGACACAGGTCGTGATGAGATCACCGAGTCCCGCGAGTCCAAAGAATGTTTTTTCGTCGGCGTACATCGCGCGACCAAACCGAGTCATTTCGGCGAGGCCACGTGTGATCAACGCGGACTTCGCGTTGTCGCCATAACCAAGCCCATCGCAGATTCCGGCAGCGATTGCGATGACGTTCTTTAACGCGCCAGCCAGTTCGACGCCGACAATGTCGCGATTGGTGTAAACACGGAATCGTTCAGTGTTGAAAAGCCTCTGTGCTTTTTCGGCAAAGGTCAAATCATCGCTGGCGATCGTGACACTAGCGGGCAATCGCCGAGCCGCTTCTTCCGCATGACACGGCCCGCCGAGCACTGCGACTGACCGTTGGCCGAGCACGTTGGTGATGATTTGTGAGGGACGCGAAAATGTTTCGTTTTCTAGTCCTTTGATGGTGCTGATGATCGGAATGCTGTTGGGAAGATGCTCGGCAATGTCGGTCAACGCTTGTCGCAGGTATGCAGTCGGAATTGCAGCAACAAGGACGTCGGCACCTTTCACGGCAGTCGCGATGTCTGATGTGATCTCGATGCTGTCAGGGATTCTGACATCAGGCAACAGGCGACGATTGAAGCGAAGCGTCGCCATGTCACGAGCGAAGTCAGGGTTTCTCGCCCAGATTGAAACGGTTTGGTCAGCGTGCTCGGCCAGCACAATCGCACAAGCCGTTGCCATACCGCCGCCGCCGAGAACTGTAATTTTCATATTGGCTCGCTGTCGATGCGTCTAATTAGGTCGCGGAACGAAGCGTGTTCGTATTGTGACGGACGCGCCACTTGGAGGGATTCCACGGAATCCCGCAGCGACCGATGGCCAAGGGCAAAAATCTGCCCCTTGCTACGCGACGCCAATTTGCTCGACCGAGTTGCGTGACCTAGCTTCAATCGGTCGAACACTCAGGAGCATGCTAATGACCCAATTATTAGAGCAGAAGCAAGTTAGTTTCATGGATCGCCGAGGCGGAGATGATGGTCGCCCCGGTGGAGCCCCGGATCGTCGCCAATTCCGCGACGGTCACACTTATTTAAATCCGGATGCTCAGGAGTTGGCCGAAGCGATCGACCAATACAAACTGCTCCATCGCCGCCGATTCATTACCTACGAAGAGCTGTATAACGTCATGGCCGGATTGGGCTATCACAAGTAGCCGACGTCTTAACGTTGTCATTTCAAACAAGCACGACGTACCAGCGAGTGGTTTTGTTATTGAACCATTCGCTCGCGCGTCGTGCTTGTTGCGTTGGTGAGCCACTACGTCGCCGTCACGCTCCGTGTGACAAGCCAAACGTTGCTCAACGCTGTGCCGCTAACCCTCGGTTGTCGAATTTAGATGCTCGTCTATCATTGCTCTGTCAGAGCGGTCGGCTCGTCTCGCGGAGCGAGATGGCTACGTAAACGCATCACGCGGCGATCCGGATTTGGTTGCGTTTCCGCATCGTCTGCCAGTATTCAAGCGGCATGTTCATGGCGAGCTTCAATGCGCCGGAGGCGCCGGCTAAGACGGAGTCGTACACTTTCTTGACCTTACCGCCGCCGAGTTCATTTAATCCTTGCTCGATCAGATTGTCTAAGCCGCGTAACTGGCTTCCGCCGCCGCCAAGCAGGATGTTGTTCAACATACGGCGTTGGTATTCGGGATCGAGCTTCGCGATCACTTCATACAAGCCTTCCACAATCGGCTGAACGATCGTGTTACAGGCATCTTTCAATGGCTTGGTGACGTCGTATTGCTTTGGTCGTCCCTTAGCTGTCAACGTGACGATGGCCTTTTCGTTGAGATCATGGACGAAGCCAAACTTCTCTTTGATCTCTCGAGCCATGTTGGCCGTGAGTTGCACTTCGGGATAAGCCGCTTGCATATTGCTGAGAAACGCCTCATCGATCATGTCACCACCAAGACTCAGCGTGACTTGATCGTCTTCTGCGGGATATGTGCCAAACATTGGGCAGAGGTCAATGGTGCCGGCTCCGATATCAACGACGAGGGTATCATTTAGTTGGTTCATACCGTAGGCGATCGTGAACGGCTCCGAGACGATCACGACGGCGTCGAATGCGTCCTTCGCGGCGTCGAGTAACACTTGCTTGTTCTTGATAGAGGCCCGCGATGGCGCACCGATCACGCCGTAAATCGGCTGGTCCTCTGTTGTTCGCATTTGCGAAACGACATGCTCCAGCAACAGCTTAGCCGCCTCTTTGTGAGCGTCTGATTTTGTTCCGTCCATTTCCGCTTCCGACTGTTCGACGTACTTCAAAACTCCTCGCTCAAACGGACGGACAACGTTGAGCGCGAGCCGAAACTCTTGAATCTCTTTGCCGAAAATGACGTCACGTCCAAGCATTGTTCGAGCGACATGATCCTTCGGCCAACCGACAGCAGTCGGCAGCATTTCGCGTCGCCCGTTCGAGCAGGCCGCCGAAGTTTTGAAGGTGCCAAAATCAACGCCGATGTAATTGATGCCTTGATCCATGAGCGAAAGCCTTTGGTGGTTATGGTGAGTGTGAAACGTAGCGGTAAGGTGCCAGCTTGCCGTTGAGTGATCAATCTGAATAAGCCGACTGGAGTTGTCGGGGCGTACAACAAGCTGGCAGCTTGCCGCTACGAGGTCGCGACATCATGCCGCAATGCGAGTCTCTTCGATTTGCTCGCGAAGTTTGAGGTTGTCTTCAAAGACCTGTCGCATCATGGCGTCTTCTTGTTGTTGTTCGAGTTCGTCGGCCATTTGACGTTTGAGGGCGTAAATCGGCGAGACGTGAACCGACTGAGTCGGAGTTTTGATGACTGGTTCAACCGCCATCGGAGCGGCGACGGCGGCGACTGTGGAAGCCGCGGCGGCAGCGAATCCAAGCGGTTGATTGAGTTCGACCTTGAAGGTGAATTCAGGATTCGGTCCAAACTTTCGCAGCACTGCAACGGCGACTCCGACGAGCAAGACCAGTGCTCCAAATAGGCCGGCCATCATCAGGCTGTTGATGTTCAACAGCAATTGTGAGGCGATCGACGAATTCGCGTTCGCCGTTTGATCGGCGGTAGGAGCGGTTCGTTCGGCAACGCGGAATTCATGAATGACCGTCGTCGTTGCTGGAGCAGCAGCGGTGAAGTCATGACCTTGCGATTGCGAACGCAATCCCGCAAACGGCGCACTGGAAGACGAACTTGAACCGAAGTGTGAATGGGTCTCTTCCATCTGTCCCGACGGAATCACAGTATTGTGATTCGCTAGCTGCTGAATTGCCGGAGCGTCACTCGATGATTGAGCGACTGGGCGTTTCGCGGATGCGATCGATGAAGTTGCCTCGGACGCGGGAGCGGCCAAGTCTTCGACAGTCGGAACCGATGCGTAACGTGATGTGGATTGCGGTTTCGATGTCGCTGACTCAGCCACGTTGGTCTCATCACCGGACGTTTTGAATCCGAGCGAACGGAGCGATTTTGGCGTCGTCGATGTCAATGTTTCCGTTGCCGCGTCATCCGAGTTCGACGTTTTGCGAGAGTTTGAACGTCCCTTCGGGACCTCCAGATCAATCACATCGGGGGGAGTTGTGGCCGACTGCGTTGAGGATTCAAACTCAATGGCGTTGCGTTCTGACAGCGGCTCGTCAGAAGTGTTTGGATCATCGATGGCTTTCATGAAACGAGCCGGATCGGTCTCCAGATCTGCTAAGAACTTTTTCGGTGACGTTTAACCCCATTTTCCGCACCCTGTCGAACGCTTCAAGCCACCGGGCATCGGCGGCGAGTTGTTCGTCGTCAGTCTGGCGGTCGCGGGAGCAAGCGACGCAGGGTTTCGGCAGGGGTCGGCAGTTCGAGTTGGCGGAGG
>JAPLNX010000052.1 GCA_026400935.1 Planctomycetia bacterium
CCCGTTGCTCTCCACCCCGTCTCACGACGACGCAGTTACGTTCGGATACAAAGTTCAAACCAACTTCGACGAGGACTTGCACCTCGCAGATTCAATCCACTTGCAAACGCACTAGCCGTCACCGCTCCGCGTGACGAGCCGAGTGCTACAAAACGATCGGAATACTGCGACGATTCGAGCCGTGGCGAGAGTCCGGCTCATCACGCGGAGCGATGATGGCTACGTAGAGCGAAGCCACGCGAACTCGGAATCACCGCACAAACTTTTCGGATAGCCTCTGTGTGGCCAGATTGCGATCCCCTTGTCAGTGTGATCCCATCCGTTCGCTTTCTATTCCCTGCAAAGTTCACCAAAGTGTTTCCAGCAAGAAAATGGTTCTGTACTTTTCATCCCGCTGAGAAGCACGAACTAAGGAGCAGTGTGGATTGATGAGCGAAGCACGATCGGTAAAGCAGATTGTGGATGGAACTGTTGGCGATCACGCTCGGGCATCGCCCCAGATGTTTCCCGATCAACAGGTCGGCGATCAGAGTCTGCCTGCATCAAAGATGAGAGATGCCCTCACGCAGTTCGAAATAGAGCTTCAGTTGCTAAGACAATTGGCGGCAATCTGCGCAGAGGCAAGTTCAGAAGACGAATTGCTTCAACGCGCCACGACGTTGATTGCCAACACACTGTTTCCCGACAACTGTGGCTTTCTAATGTTGGACGCTGACCGCAATGTACTGGTCACACATCCGGCGTTCGTCGTCTCTGATCCGAACGTCAGCCGTTCAGACAAAGCGTTAGGCGTAGGGATCACGGGGCAAGTCGCTCAGACCGGAATTGCTCGACGTGTGGGTGATGTGAGCCTGGAGCCGGGCTATTTGGCGGCTGATTCCCGGACGCGTTCGGAATTATGTCTGCCGATGAAGATCAACTCGACAGTGGTCGGCGTTCTGAATGTGGAGAGCGATCAGCAGAACGCATTCACCGAGAGTGACGAGCGCCTGGCGAGCACTGTCGTTGATCTTGTGGGCAATGCACTGGCTCGTTTGCGGCTCGAACGAAATGCGAGGGAGAGTGAGCAGCATTTTGCGTTGTTCATGCAGCACTTACCCGGCCTGGCTTGGATCAAAGATGACCGAGGTCGGTATGTGTTTGCGAACGCTGCCGCCGAGCAGGCGTTTGGAATCTCACTGTCCCAGTTTGCCAACAAGACTGATGACGAACTCTTTCCTGCGGAAACCGCAGCGCAATTTAAGGAAAACGATTCGCTTGCGCGGACAAGTAACACTGAGGTTCGGACGATCGAGTTGTTCAAACACGACGATGGCCTCGTCCACCATTCGATTGTTAGCAAGTTTTCGTTGCCCTCATCGACAAGTGATTCGCTATTTGTTGGTGGCGTTGCAATCGACATTACCGAACACAAACAGGCTGAAGAGTCACTCCGTAAAGTCAGTGCGTTTCGTGAGACGATCGTGCGGATGGCTGCCGAAGGGATTTGTGTTTGCCACGCGATTTCGGAATTCCCATACGTCACGTTTCTGGTCTGGAACGAACGGATGACGGATCTGACCGGCTACACGATCGAAGAGATCAATCGACTGGGCTGGTACCAGACGATGTATCCCGATCCGGCGTTGCAACAACGAGCCATCAATCGCATGTCTGAGATGCGTGAAGGCAACGACATGCGAGCGGAACAGTGGGAGATCATTCGCAAAGATGGAGTTCGTCGAACCGTTGCCATTTCTACGTCGATCGTGGAAATGGAGGAGAATTCAGTTTGCGTCATGGCCGTGATGCTGGACGTGACCGAACGCAAACGGGGCGACGAGGCATTGCGTGTGAGCGAGTCGCGTTACCGACTGATTGCTGAGCTTGCCAGTAGCTTCTCGTATCAGGCCACGATCGCCGCGGACTACCAAGTCACTTTCCAATGGGTCGGTGGTCATTTTGAAGATGTGACCGGCTACAGACCAGAAGATCTCAACGGCCAGAATTGGTTTGCGCTTATTCCGATCGAGGACCAGTCTCGTATTTTGGAGCAGGTTGCCGGACTGAACTCGCCCGAAACTGATCTCTCGAATCCGTTAGAAGTCAGAATTCAAACGCGTGCGGGTGAGGAACGTTGGCTGCGCAGCGTCGTTCATGTTGAATTACCATCGAAACCGGGCGAGGCCATTACGATTTTCGGGGCGGCGCTGGATATCACCGAGCGGAAGCAATCCGAACGAACATTGCAGATGATGCAATTCTCTGTGGACATTTCGTCCGACGCGATCTTCTGGGTAGCGCCTGATGCCAGGATTCTCTACGCCAACGAAGCCGCGAGTCAACGACTCGGTTATTCCATAGACGAACTCTTGCAAAAGTCTGTTTTTGACTTTGATCCTGACTTTCCAAAAGAAGCTTGGCCAACACGTTGGGAGGAACTCAAAGAGCGCCGCTCGATGGTGTTTGAAAGCCAACACCAAGACAAAGATGGTCAGATCATCGGGGTCGAGATCAACGCCAACCATGTCAACTTCGATGGGCAGGAATTCAATTTCGCCTCGTCACGCGACATCACCGTCCGTAAGCGTCAAGAAGCACTGCTGCGTGGCCAGAATCAAATTCTCGAAATGATCGCCGCAAATTCGCCACTTGAAGACACACTCACGGCACTGCTGCGACAAATCGAAGCACAATCCCCTGAGATGCTCTGTTCGATTTTACTGCTCAACGATGCGGGAACTCATCTCTATCACGTCGCCGCGCCAAGTTTACCGGATGAATACACCCGTGCGATCGATGGTGTTCCAATCGGCCCCACTGAAGGATCGTGTGGAACAGCGGCATTTCGCCGTGAGCCAGTCATCGTCGAAGACATCGAGCACGATCCACTTTGGGCGAACTATCGTGAAACCGCGTTACCACATCGCTTACGTGCTTGCTGGTCCGTGCCGATCATCGACGCACAGAACCAAGTCTTGGGGACGTTCGCCATTTACTACCAACATCCCTGTCTGCCAATTGACAGGCACTGGGAACTCATCGCGTTCGCCACGCGTTCGGCCGTGATTGCCATCACACAAAGACGTGAGCAAGCCGCACTGCGAGAAATCGAAGAACGATTCAACTCTTTTATGGACCAAAGCCCGGTCGTCGCTTGGATCAAGGATGATGAGTATCGAATTCGATATTTGAATGCTGCTTTTGTGAAATTGTTCCAAATATCCATCAGCGAGATTCTTGGACGAACGGACTACGACCTTTACGACAAGGAGGCCGCTGATATCACGCGGGCTAACGATCGCTTAGTGCTGGAGTCTGGCAAGACACTTGAAGCGATTGAGCAAGTCCCCGGTGCCGATGGTCGAGTACGTTCCTGGTTGGTACAAAAGTTTCCATTGTACCGAACCGAGAAACCGGCATGGACTGGCGGAACAGCGGTGGATGTTACGGCTCGACGAGAAGCTGAAGATGCCCTGCGTCAGAGCGAATCTCGATTCCGCCAATTGGTTGAAGCATCGCCCAATGCCATCGTGATGGCGGCCGCAGACGGGAACATCGCCTTCACCAATCTGAAGACTCAACAGCTACTGGGCTACACCGCTGACGAAATGAACGGGCAGCCCGTCGAGTTGCTCTTGCCTGAGCGTTTTCGAACGAACCACCCCACACTTCGATCGGCGTTCCTGACCAATCCATCAACGCGGCAGATGGGGGCCGAACGAGAACTATTCGCTCGGCATAAGAACGGTCAGGAAATACCAGTCGAAATCGGCCTGACACCAATCGAAAGGTCGGATGGATTTTTTATCCTGGCAACGGTGATGGACATCACTCTCCGAAAGCGTGCAGAGACAGCGATCCGAGAGAATGAAGAGAGATTCCGGTTGCTCTTTGAAGGGGCCAACGACGCCATCTTTTGGGCCGATGCCAGCTCGGGGGTACTGACGAACTGCAACCCTGCCGCAGAAGCTCTGCTCGGGCGGGATCGATCTGAAATCATTGGCCAACCGCAATCGACTCTGCACCCACCAGAAGACCTCGAGCGAAACAGTGCTATGTTTCGACAACACGCGAGCTCAGAATCCAAAGAGCCGTTTGAACTTGAGATCGTTCGAAAAGATGGCAGGCGAGTTGCGGTTTCGATTTCGCCGTCAGTCACGGTGATCTCCGGTCAGCCCATCATTCAGGGAATCTTCCGCGACATTTCTGAAAGGAAACGTTCGGAAGAAACAATCCAGCGAGTCCTTGACGCAATCGCCCCGACAACCGGCCAAGCCTTCTTTAGTACCCTCGTCAAATTCCTCTGCGATGTCTGCCACGTGAAATATGCAGTGGCGGGAGCCATCAGTCAGAGCGACGCGCATGAGATTCAGACGATTGCCGTTTCTCACAGAGGCGAGCCGGTTGATAATTTCAGTTACGACACACGCGACACTCCCTGTGAGCAGGTCATCGGAAGATCGATCTGCTTTGTCCCAATCAACGTCCAACAGGAATTCCCGAAGGATCAGATGCTGGTGGAGATGGGCATTGATAGCTACTTAGGCGTCCCACTGTGGTCCAGCGAAGGTAACGCACTTGGTCTGATAGTACTGTTAAACGATCGCCCGTTCCTGGAACCAGAACAGACTCAAGTCATCCTTAAAGTCGTTGCCGCACGCTGCGGCGTAGAACTTGAGCGTCAACGAGGCGAGAAACTCCGCCAACAGAGTGAAGAACGGTTGCTCGCAGTCGTTCGGCACGCGCCGAATGTTGCAATCCAGTGGTACGACCTCGAAGGTCGCGTCAAACTTTGGAACGAGGCGTCTGAAGCGATGTTCGGTTTCACCGCTGCGGAAGCAGTCGGAAAAACTCTGGAACAGTTGATTCAGACGCCTGAAGAGAATGCGATCTTCATCGAAACACTCGCGTCAATCAGCCGCACAAAAAAAACTGTCGGACCGACCGAATACACGTACCACCGCAGCAATGGTGAACTGGGAACCTGTCTCTCCAATATTTTCATGATTCCCGGAGATGACCAAAGCAACTGGTTCGTCCGCATGGACGTCGATGTGACCGAGCAAAAACGGATTGAGGCGGAAATGTCGTTGCGGCAGCGCGACTTGTTGCACGCATCTCGCCTGAATGCGATTGGCCAAATGGTGGCAGGATTATCTCATGAGGTCGCACAGCCTTTGAACGCCATCTCTAATTTCGCAACGGCAAGCCATCGCCTGTTAGAGTCCGACGCATCCGAGAAACTCGAAACCCTCAAGGAATACATCCAAGCGATCGTCGACCAAAGTCGGCGTAGTGTGGCAATCCTACGCCGGTTGCGTGATTTCAGCCGACGTACTCCCACGCAAAAAGACCAATGTGATCTGAATCAGATTTTGCTCGAGTCGTTTGAATTGGTTTCACCGGAGCTTCGACGAAACAACACACGAGTTCGCCTCGACCTGTCGAATGTGCTTCCTTTTATGTTGGCTGACCGAATCCAGATTCAGCAAGTCGTCATTAACCTGCTCACCAATGCGATGGATGCGTTAGCAAGCCAATCGCCAGAGCGACGACAGATAACGATTCGCTCAAGGGATGAGGTCGAGTTCGTTGTCTTTGAAGTGGAAGATAGTGGCCCCGGGATTCCACCTGACGTTGCCCAACGCTTGTTTGAGCCCTTCTTCACAACCAAAAGCGAAGGCATGGGGATCGGGCTGAATATCTGCGAGACGATTGTTCGTGACCATGGTGGCAAGATCGCAGCGGTGCCCAATAAGCTGGGTGGTGCAACGTTTCGTATTCAACTAGCGTTCCAACTCAACGAGGGCGTGACGTCATGACTACACCAGGAGATCACCCATGAAATCCGAATCCTGCATCTACGTTGTTGATGACGATGCGGCAGTATTGCAGTCAGTAAAGGCTGTCTTGAGTGAGCTGAACTGTGAAGTGTTTTGCTATCAATCGGCAGATCAGTTTTTGACTGAAGCCACTACTGAAAGACCGGGGTGCCTGATTACGGATCTGCAAATGCCCGGCATGTCGGGATTGGAGTTGCATCAGCGATTGGTCCATGCCAAAAGCCCACTCTCGGTTGTGGTCGTGACGGGCGTCGCTGATGTCCCGACAACCGTGACCGTGATGCGATCCGGCGCAGTCACACTTCTTGAAAAGCCGTACGAACCTACCGAACTGCTCCGAGCCACAAAAGAAGCGCTCGCGATGAGCCAGCAACGCTGGCAAAAACAACTGAGCGATCGAACGGTCTTGCATCGCATGAGCCAATTGACGGACGACGAGCGTCAAATTATGGATGCAATGTTGGCCAGCAAAACCAACAAGGCCATCTCACAACAATTAGACATCAGCATGCGCACCGTCGATCGTCGCCGTAGCGCAATTTTAGAGATAATGGATGTCAAATCTGTCGCCGGACTTGCAGCTTCCTTAAGTCGCGTATTGCCAGAACCAACCACGTCAGACTTGAATCACGAATAACCTGAGTCTGACCGCGGTCTCTGGGTTTGCCGAGCAGCTACTAGGGGCAATCCCCTAGATCGTCGCCACGACGAACGATGCGGTTGGGTGAAATTAGCCGGAATGCGCTCGCGTTCGACTCTAACAATGGCCTTATGCCCAGAGGGCCAATCAACAACCGCATTTCCAATCTTTGAGGACACATACTTGAACTGTCCTCGATGGCAAATAGCGGTTTAACACCTCTTAAGTCGTGAGACTTTCGTTCGTGACCCACGAGTTCCGCGAACGTCAACCGAAAACCGCTCTCTTGATTCCAATAGCCATATTCGGTCTTCGGCTCTTGGGCTAAGTCGCACTTACTGAATGCGTTAACTGGGCGGATTCGCTCAAGAGAATATTGCTACTCTCATGGCGTGAATACGCCAACTGCTCACTATTTCGGACAGCGGCAGCCGGATGCTTCGATTGATGTTGGGAGCCGTGTTGACAAAACACAACAGCTTCCCCTTCGAGCGATCTGAACTATGAACACTGACCGTGATCAGTCCACCACACCATCTCTCTCAGCCAAAGAGCCAGCTGTCTTCTCGTTGACGGGTACAGTGCGAATCACAGAGGCGGAGCAGCTTCACGAGTCGGCTCTGGCACTGCTACTAAACAGCGGCGAGGTGACCGTCTCATGCGAAGGGGCTGAGTTCGTGGATGCGTCCATTCTGCAAGTCTTGTTGGCGCTGAAGGAGTCCATGTGGCAACAAGGACGGACTTTGCGATTCCAGGATGTCCCAAGCTCGGTGGCCTCCTTTTGGCGATTGGCTGGGTTTGATTCGACCTTATCTCCTCGACCATAAGGAACGAGACGTGAATTCATCGACGCAGCAATACCGAATCGATGTGGAGCCACTCGAAGACGAGAGTGCCCCAAAACTCCAAGCCGAAGTGTCAGCTTGCTTGCCGATATTTTCTGTGCTTGCCAACCAACTGACCGAGAGCATGAAGCAGGTTGAGGACGCCGTCGTTCAAATTGGCGACAGCTTTAAGGGGATCGCTGATCGTTCTCAAGAAAGCGTGACGCAGGCCGCGAGCTGCTTGGGGATATCGGACACTTCGAGTAACGGCGGAAAGGTGGGTGGCCAAGCTTTGGTGACAATCACACGCCAAACGATGCAGCGTTTGTTGGACCGCATCGAGCAGGCTCGGCAACTTTCTTTGACGACGGTTCAAAGTATTGAAGTCGTCGAACTGGGAATGCAGTCGGCCAAGAAGATGTTGCTCAAGGTCGATTCGATCGCGGCCGGCATCAAACTGCTCTCACTGAATGCTCGGATCGAAGCGGCCCGCGCCGGAAAACATGGCGTGGCCTTCGGAGTCGTCGCGACCGAGACAGGGAAAGTGGCTGACGATGCTGCGGCAATGAGCCATGCGATTCGAGACGTCATTCAAAATGTCAGCCGTGACGTACTTCAGATGACGACAGAACTCCGTTCACGGGCCAACTCAGATCAGGAAGTCGCGCACACCAGTAAAGAAGAGACTGATCGTGCCTTGGATCTGCTGACCGCTTCCCACGAGCAGATGCGTCGTTCCGTCGAGTTCTCAGTACGAAACAGCGAGGAAGTCGCACGGGACGTCGGTCGAGCAATCATGGGATTGCAGTTTCAGGATGCGGTGAGCCAACGAGTGGGCCACGTGGTCGCCGCGTTACACGCCGTCGAAGAGGGACTCAATGAGTGTCTCGATGGTTCGGAAAGTCAATCACCAGTCAGTGCGTTCTCGTCAGCCTGGTACGAGCGGCTCAACGACATGTACACAATGTCCGAGGAGCGTGATCTTCAAAGCGAGTCGCAAGGAATTAAGTCAACCGCGGCGTCATCCGCGAGCAGTGTCGAATTGTTTTGAATCCTCAAAAAGAGGTTTGTGTCATGAGTAAAACGGCAGTGATCATCGACGATTCTGTATCGATGCGGCAGATGGTCTCCTTCACGTTGAAACAAGCTGGTTTCACGGTGCTTGAAGGGGGCGACGGCCAAGAAGGGCTCAAACATTTGGACGGCCGACCGGTGTCGGTCGTGATCACGGATTTGAATATGCCGGTGATGGACGGCATCACGTTCATTCGCCAAGCGAGAGCATTGAAAGCCTACAAGTTCACTCCGATCTTGATGCTCACAACCGAGTCGCAAGATTCGAAAAAACAAGATGGCAAAGCAGCCGGTGCGACGGGATGGATCATTAAGCCGTTCAATCCCGACCAGCTACTTCAAGTGGTCTCCAAAGTGGTCCACTAAACGAGGAGGTCCACGATGAAGATCAACATGGAACAGTTTCGATCCGCGTTCTTTACAGAAGCGACCGAGCATCTCGCCAACATGGAATCTGGGCTGCTGCAACTTGAGCACGCGCCGGATGACCTCGACCTATTGAACAGCATTTTTCGAGGCGCACACACCATCAAAGGTGCTGCCGGAACATTTGGGTTTCCAGATGTCGCACATTTCACGCACGACTTGGAAAACGTTCTCGATCAAATGCGAGAAGGATCAGTTCAACCGAATGCAGACCTCATCGAGGTCTTACTGCGAAACGTCGATACGCTGGGAACGCTTTTGGAATGTGCGAAAACGGGCGATGCTCCGCCTGACTGCGTCAGCCGCGTCCAACAGCAACTGAAAGGATTACTGACATTAAAGCCAGACGATGTGCCAGTAAAAGCGAATATCAGCAGTGCGGCAGGCCGATCGGTGCGAAGCTATCGCGTCCGTTTTGTTCCTGACCGTGAATTGTTTCTACAAGGGTCAGAGCCGTTGTTGCTCCTACGCGAATTGGCAGATCTGGGCGAGATCACTGAGACGCAGGTCAATACTTCGGCGTTGCCACCATTAGCAGAGATGAATCCAGAGATTTGTTATCTGAGTTGGACGTTACTTCTACATACAAACGTTTCGCAAAGGGAGATTCAAGATGTCTTCGGATTTGTGTCTGACACCAGCCTCGTCGAAATCGTGCATGTGTCTCAAGAAATCAGCGCAACGGTGGACGACCTCGATCACAAAACAACGATGTCCATCGCGAATGAGAGCGACATTGCCACGTCGACGGCTTCGATAGTTGCGACGAGCGGGGTAGATGCGCGGTTGGTCGTTGACGAGGCAGAGCGACGGAATGAATCAGAACGCCGAGTAAGCTCGCGTCGCGTGAATGATCGCTCCGTAGAGCAAGAAACCGTTCGTGTCGACTGCCACCGACTCGACAATCTGATCAACGTTATTGGCGAGCTAGTCATCAGCGGCGCGATGGTGGAAATGGAATTCGCCGAATGGCAAAAGCAATCTGGGCATGAATCGCAATCGCTTGCACACCTGAGCAAGACGGTTCGTGACTTGCAGGAATTGAGCCTCTCTTTGCGGATGGTTCCGATCGCGGTCACTTTTCAAAAGATGACTCGCATTGTTCATGACTTGGCTCGTCAACTCGGTAAGCAGATTCATTTCGAAACCGAGGGAGAAGAAACCGAGCTGGACAAGACAGTGGTCGATCAAATCGGCGATCCGCTGATGCATATGGTACGGAATGCGGCCGATCACGGAATTGAAACTCCCGACGAACGAATTGCTGCGGGCAAGCCTGCTGAAGGGCAAATCACGCTGCGAGCCTTTCATCAAGGGGGCAATATCTACATCGAACTCAAAGACGATGGCCGAGGTCTCGACCGTCAGGTGATTCGCAGCAAAGCCATCGAGCGCCAATTGATTCGCGAAGAAGACAATCTCTCCAATCAAGAAATTGACAACCTAATCTTTGTTCCAGGCTTTTCCACGGCGAAGCAAATCACAGACGTGTCTGGGCGCGGCGTTGGAATGGATGTCGTCCGTCGCAATGTGGAAGCCTTGCAAGGGAGCGTCTCAATTCAATCGGAAATGGGGCGCGGTTCGACGGTCACGATTCGATTGCCACTCACCTTGGCAATCATGGACGGCCTTTCGATTGGTCTGAGCGATGACGTTTACATCCTGCCGTTGTTGAGCGTTGTCGAATCCTTCCGGCCAGAGCCGCAAGAGATCAAGCGAGTAGCGACTAAAGGGGAGGTGGTGGTGGTTCGTGGCGAGATCGTGCCATTGCTGCGTGTCTACCGCCTCCTCAATGTCGCTGCACGTGTTACCGAGCCGAGTGAAGGGATTGTTGTCATCGTTGAAAACCAAGGTAAGAAGTGTGCACTGCTTGTTGACGAGCTTTTGGGTCAGTCCCAGGTCGTGATCAAGAATCTGGAAACCAACTTCCACAAAGTCGCAGGCATCGCAGGAGCCACAATCCTCGGCGACGGTCGAGTGGCCATGATTCTCGACATCTTCGGTCTCATGCGACTCGCCAGTAACTCGTACGTCGATGGCAGTCGTCCGGTTGAAGAAAAACCCACACCTACACTCAAACTCACCGGAGCATCTGCATGAGCCAAAATAATAAGTCCACAGATCGGTCGATGAACGGCCAGGTTGGCGAAGACGGAAATCAGTTTCTCACCTTCCAATTGCAAGATGAGGAATACGGCATCGAGATTCTTCGCGTGCAAGAAATCAAAGGGTTCTCGCGTATTACGCCGATTCCCAATTCCCCTCGATACATCAAAGGGGTGATGAACCTGCGCGGTGCAGTGGTTCCGATCGTTGACCTGCGTGTCAAATTCAATCTCCCAGAAATGGAATACAACCGATTCACCGTGATCATCGTCGTCACCGTCGGCGCGAAAGTGATGGGGCTTGTAGTTGATGCTGTCTCCGATGTGCTGAATGTCGGAGCCAATGAAATGGAGGAAACGCCCGACCTCGGTGAGGGAGTCGATACCTCGTTCATGACCGGCATCGCCAAAACGGGCGAGCGACTGATCACGCTGTTGAACATCGACAAGTTGGCCGGGACCGACGAATCGGTTGCGCCGTCGGTGGTTGCTTAACTTCATTAGCCAAGTGTCAGACAAAGGCAAGCCGTTGGCAGAAACACTATCTCTCAGAACAGTTTCTCTCTTTCAGTCTGCGGCTTGCCTAACAACTCAACAATCAATCTTTCAATTCGTCTAAGGAGTCTCTGCTGTGTCTTTCAATAACTTCAGTGTTGGGGCCAAATCGAATTTCTTACTGGCTGTTTTTGCCGTCAGCTTCCTGGGTTATGGCTGGTGGTCACACAACACCTTGGAAACCGCCAAAGTTCGCGGCCCCTCTTATCAGCAGATCGTGCAGGGGAAAGACTTGGTCGCCGACATTCTGCCGCCGCCGGAATACCTCGTGGAGACGCATCTGTACGTCACCCAACTGCGTGACCTCTGTGAAATAGAAGCAGATAAGTCCGAAATGGAAGCCCTTGTCAAACGCCTGACGAAGCTGAAATCTGAATACAACGAACGGCACGACTTCTGGATCAAAGAATTGCCGGAAACACCCTTGAAAAAAGCCTTTCTCGTTGACGCTTACGAACCAGCCAACGAGTACTTGCGAGTGATGGATTCGGAGTTCATTCCCGCGTGCCTCACAGGGGATAGCGTGAAAGCGAGAGAACTTTGCGACGGTACGCTGCAACAGAAATTTGATGCGCATCGCACTGCGATCGACAAGTCGGTAACTCTGCTCAATGACCAAATTACCAAAGTGGAATCTGAAGTTGATGGAATGCTCAGCTCTAGGAGCCGTTGGTCGATCGCATTGGTCTTTGTCACGTTAGCGACCACTGGGGCGTTCGGTTGGTACTCATCACGATCCACAGTGATGCCATTGAAGAAGATCGCCGCAGTCATGCAAGCCGTTGAGAAAGGTGACCTGACTCAACGAACTGCCGTGACCGCCGGTGGTGAAGTGGGACAGATCAGCAAGGCCGTTGACTCCACAATCGAAGCGATGCAAACAGCGAAGCTCAAGAGTCTTGACTCAGATTACCAGTTGCAGGCGATTAGCAAATCCAACGCGACAATCGAGTTCCAACTCGACGGGACCATCGTCACGGCCAACCAAAACTTCCTCACGACGCTTGGTTATACGCTCGACGAGATCAAAGGGCGTCATCACAGCATGTTTGTTGATGAGAAAACACGCCAAAGTCCCGAATACAGAGAGTTCTGGACCAAGCTCGGTCGTGGTGAGTTCTGTGCTGGCGAATTCAAGCGGATTGCGAAAGGGGGACGCGAAGTTTGGATTCAGGCTTCTTACAACCCGATCGTCGATATCAACGGTCGCCCCACCAAGGTTGTCAAATTCGCCAGCGATATTTCCGAGATCGTGAAGTTCAAATTTGAGGCCGGGCGCGTTAACTCGATGATCGAACAAGCGCCGGTCAACATCATGTTTGCCGACCGTGATCTGAAGATTCAGTACATGAATCCCGCTTCGACCAAGACTCTAAAAACACTCGAGTCAATTCTGCCAATCAGGGCCGATCAAATGATCGGACAAAATATCGATATCTTCCACAAGCGACCTGAGCACCAGCGAAAACTACTGTCTGATCCGAGCAACTTGCCGCATCGAGCGAACATTTCACTTGGTAAAGAGACACTGGATCTCTTGGTGAGTCCAGTCTTCGACCAAAACAAGAACTACCTTGGGGCGATGGTGACTTGGGAAGTCATCACGGCAAGATTGGCAATGGAGCAGCAGATCAAAGAAAACGCCGAGCGTGAAAAAGTTCAAGCGGAGGAAATGAAGGCCAAGGTCGCACAGATTTTGGAAGTGGCAAACCTTGTGGCTCAAGGAGACTACTCAAGAGAAATCACTGTCGCTGGCAACGATTCAATCGGCCAACTGGGTGAAGGCTTAGCCGCATTTTTCAAAGACAAAGAAGCTGCTGAAGCCAAAGAAAGAGAACGATCGAATATCGAACGAAAACAGGCCGAAGAACAACGCCAGAAAGTGGCGACGGTTTTGGACATCGTCAACAACGTGGCCAAGGGTGACTTCGCTCTGCAAGTTCCGGATTTGGGCGATGACGCTGTCGGACAAGTGGCGAAAGCTCTCGGTCAAGCTGTCGGCGCTGTCCGCGGCACAATGGAGGAAGTCCGCGAAGTGGCTGAAACTGTGGCAACGGCGGCTCAGCAACTCAGTGGAGTTTCAGAGACCATTGCATCTGGTGCTCAAGAGCAAGCCTCAAGCTTGGAAGAAACGGCATCTAGCTTGGAAGAGATCACTTCTACGGTGAAGCAAAACACGGACAACGCTCAACAGGCCCGGCAATTGGCAACCAGTTCACGTGATCTTGCCGAGAAGGGTGGCCAGGTCGTCAAGAGCGCTGTCGAAGCGATGGGAGCGATCAATCAAGCGTCTCGACAGATCGCCGACATCATCACCACGATCGACGAGATCGCGTTTCAAACGAACTTGCTGGCACTCAACGCGGCAGTGGAGGCGGCCCGGGCCGGTGAGCAGGGACGTGGCTTTGCGGTGGTTGCCGCTGAAGTTCGCAATCTCGCTCAACGCAGTGCCTCCGCTGCGAAGGAGATCAAGAACCTCATTCAAGATTCTGGAAGGAAAGTCGATAGCGGCACCGAGTTGGTCAACAAATCGGGCCAGACACTGGATGATATTGTCACGTCCGGAAAACGTGTTGCAGATATCGTCACCGAAATTGCTGCGGCCTCGAAGGAGCAGTTGGTTGGCATCGAACAGGTCAACACGGCGGTGACCCAGATGGATCAAGTGACACAGACCAGTGCAGGACAGACCGAAGAGATGTCACGAAGCAGTCAATCGCTGGTCGCCAACGCAGAACAACTTCGTGAATTGGTGGGACGCTTCAACCTGGGCGAGCGAAATACGTCGTCCCAAGCTGGATCATTCGAAGGGAATTCACATAGACCAGTGGCCAAATCCGTTCCGACGTCAAATCGAAATGGAAGTTCAAGACTAAAACGCGGTGCGGCAAACCTCTCTGGAAAACCGAGCGGTTCTCGACAGGAACTCGACTCTATCGGCTCAAAGAGTGCCGGTGAAAACGGGTTTGTGGAGTTCTAGGAGTGCTTCGCAAATCGGATCAGCCAGTCCGGCTACCACAGTGGTGCCGGGCGGCTGATCGAGATTTGTGATTGCGAACACAACACCTCGCACAAAAGACGTCGTCGCACCCTGTGATGCCTGACGAGTCAAAAATCGCCCCGGCTGGGGTGCGATTCTCTACGGTCGCCGATTCTCAATGAGGCTCAACGGTTGACCGACAGGGTCGCTGCTTTTCGATACGGCCAGAACGTCTTTGACGTCGAGCCAATCCCAGTTGCAGGCCGCGAAGCATCCGGCTACCGACGCGGTTTCACTTTTGACAAAGTCAACTTTTGCTGAGAGATTCATCAATGTCTGTCACCGCCGTCGTCAGTGAAGGATTGGATTTCTCGACCATTTTGGAGTTCTCAATCAAAGCGGATGAGTTCCAAGCATTTCGCGAACTGATTTATGCCGAGTCCGGCATCTCGCTGAACTCGACGAAAAAAGATCTTGTCTCGTCACGATTGGCAAAGCGTCTTCGACATTTTGGATTTGGATCTTTTGCTGAGTACTACCAGTACTTAATTGAGGATGACACGACTGGCGCCGAACGTCAGATCATGATCAATTGCCTGACAACAAATAAGACGGACTTCTTCCGCGAGTCGCATCACTTTGACTTCTTGAGAAACACGGTTCTGCCCACCTTTTGTGCGCGAGCCAAGCAAGGAGAACGACGCAAGATTCGAATTTGGAGCGCAGGGTGTTCGACAGGCGAAGAACCCTACACCATCGCGATCACGCTGAAGGAAAACCTGGATCGCGCGTTTGGATGGGATGTGCGAATACTCGCCTCAGATATCGATACCGAGTGCTTGAATAAGGCGACGGCGGGCATCTATCCCAGCGAGCGACTCGAACTTGTTCCGACGAATCTGAGGAATAAGTACTTCACACCGACAACTGATGATCCGACGGGCTTATTGTCCGCAAGTAACGAACTGCGCCAACTCATTACTTTTCGACGAGTGAACCTGATCGAGGAAACTTGGCCGATTCGCGCACAATTCGATGTGATCTTCTGCCGCAACGTGATCATCTATTTTGATCGCGAAACTCAAAAGCGGCTGATGGAACGCTTCGCTTCGATGCTGAGTCCGAATGGATTCTTGTTTCTTGGGCATTCTGAAAGCATGCAAGGATTAACTGATTGCTTTGAGCCGATTGGGGGCAGCATCTATCGACTCAAGAAAGGTGCGAAATCCGAAGTAGCAAGCTTACCTGTCGAATCATCTCCGATTGTCATCGACGGGATGGTTCGCCGAGACGAGAACAACCAACGACCCATCGCGGGCTCATCGTTTGGTATTCCATCGTTGGAACCCGATCTGAGATTCACTCTTGCGGAAGAAAATTTGACGGTCGGCGATGTTCGTGCTAGCCGTGAACCGGCAGTCTTAAAGACAGTCCTGGGATCGTGCGTCTCTGCTTGTCTGTACGACCCGGAAGCCAAGGTCGGAGGGATGAACCATTTTGCCTTACCGACTGGGGCCGGATCAGAAGGGTTCTCGACACGTTTTGGCATCCATGCGATGGAACTGCTGATTAATGAAATTATGCGATTGGGAGGTGACCGCCGCCGGATTCGAGCGAAAGTGTTCGGCGGTTCGAACATTCAAAACCTGCCGTTCTCGATTGGCCATATGAATGCCCAATTCATTCTGAATTTTCTCAGTACGGAAAACATTCCGTTAGTGGCCTATCACCTTGGTGGAGCCACAGGTTGGTCAGTTCATTTCTACACACACACCGGACGGGCGTTAGTCAAGCCGCTTGATTCTTGCCCACTTATCGACGGGAACGAGACGTCAAAAAGGCAACTCTTCGAGAAGCTCGCGCGTGCGGAACCAGAAAACATCGTCCTGTTTTAAGAGTGCGCTCCTATGAAAAAGATCAAAGTTCTTGTGATCGACGATTCGGCATTGATGCGACAGTTGCTGACGGAGGTGATTAACTACGATCCGAATCTGGAAGTCATCGGGACCGCCAGCGATCCCTACATCGCATGGGAAAAAATTCAACGTTTGAAGCCTGACGTGCTCACGTTGGACGTGGAAATGCCACGCATGGACGGCCTGACGTTTCTCGAAAAGCTCATGACGGCTCATCCAATGCCGGTTGTGATGGTTTCATCACTCACCGAGAAAGGCTGCGAAACGACCCTGCACGCGTTGGAGTTGGGAGCGATGGATTTCGTTGCCAAGCCCAAGATCGACTTGGAGACAAATACCGTCGTGTTGGCCGATGAAATCATCGACAAATTAAAGACGGCGGCCAAGGGACGCGTTCGCCCAGCAGCACGACCAGTGCAACGTGCCGCCGCTTCAGTTCGTCCAGTACAAAGCCAAGCACTCATTAAGAGCACTCACAAAGTTCTCGCAATCGGCGGGTCAACTGGAGGAACCGAGGCCCTGCGAGAGGTGCTGACAGCATTGCCTGCGGACTCACCGGGAGTTGTCGTGGTGATTCACATGCCTGAAGGCTTCACACGATCTTATGCGCAACGATTGGACGGCATTTGCGAAATTCGAGTCAAAGAGGCAGCGGAGGGTGATCGTATCTTGCCGGGACATGCATTGATCGCTCCCGGTAATTATCACATGAAGGTCTGCCGAAGTGGTGCGAGCTACGTCGTTCATATCGAATCAGGAGACCCGGTCAATCGACATCGTCCCTCGGTCGATGTGCTGTTTGATTCATGTGCACGTTATCTCGGCCCAAATGCCGTCGGAGCGATTCTGACGGGCATGGGTAACGATGGCGCCAAAGGGTTGCTGGCCATGAGAAAATCCGGGGCTCATACGCTGGCACAAGACGAGGCGAGTTGCGTCGTTTTTGGAATGCCAAAGGAGGCGATTGCATTGGATGCCGCCGAAGAAATTCTGCCGCTATCAAGTATTGCAGAACGCATGCTGTGTCTTGGTCGCTGACCTTCCTGCAGGAATTGCGCAAACGACTTTGTGAAGAGCCTTGTGAAACGGCATCGGTGAATCAAATGAAACTGACTTTGGAAAACGAATCGCTCGGTAATCATGGCAGGGCTTCACCGGCAACCGGCCTGCGACGTTGGTTGTATTTGTTGCTCGGATGGTTCTTTGTCGGAGTCGCGCTATTGGGAGCCATATTGCCAATCCTGCCATCGACGCCTTTTCTACTTTTGGCGAGTTGGTTCTTTGTGCGTTCAAAGCCCGCGTTGCGAGCTTGGTTGATGCAGTTGCCAGTGTTTGGTTCGATGTTGCATGACTGGGACCAGCATCAGGCGATCCGTTCGAGTTCAAAACGAGCGGCTTATGTACTTGTTCTATGTGCGATCACTGGCAGCATTCTGATGCGAAAGATGTCGCCCCCGGTGATTGTTCTGCTGTGCGTTCTGGGGGCGATCGGAATCGTGGTTGTTTCACGCCTTCGAGAGGTGCCCACTTTGGAAACAAAGAGGTCGTGATTGCCGTCACATCTGGCGTTGTTAGCTCGGCAGTGAGTCGCAACTGTGCCATTCGATCAAACGCGAAATGATTTGCGTTCGCGTAGACGAAAATGCGACTCATAACTACCGAGAGAAACGACGGTCGCACGAACTTTTGAATGCACCGCGTTCTCACTAGGAGATGTCAAACGTGTCTCTAATTACTACCGCGATGCCGGTCGCCATGAGTTCCGTCAGACCCGTTTACTCAAGCGATGACACGGAAGCGATCTTGGAGCGCATTCTGCGAAACCCACGCATCCCATCACCGTCAGCGTTGACTATGCAAGTGCTTCAGAAGACTGGTCAAGAGGATTGCACCGTTCAAGAAATTAGCGAGCTCTTGGCTCACGATGCTGGTCTGTGCGTGAAGATCCTCAGGACCTTGAATTCGGTTGTATACGCGCGACCTCGGGCGATCACGAGTATTTGGCAGGCCGTCACCATGTTGGGGAATCGGCCGTTACGAGTGCTCGTGTTGGGGTTGGCACTGCCGACAATGCAAAGCGGTGTGGTTGCCGATGCTGGCCTTCGTAAGTTTTGGCAGAGGTCCGTTACAGGAGCCGTCATCGCGCGCGATTTGGCGACCCATCTGAAAATGAAAGCTCCCGATGATGAGATGGCAGCAAGTTTGTTACGTGACTTAGGAATGATCTTGCTTCAACAAACGTTTCCCGAAAAATATCGGCCAATCTGGGAAGGTGAGAGTGAGATCCCTACCGATGTGCAATGCGAATGGGAGCGCAGTAAGTTTGGAGTGAGTCATGCCGAAGTCAGCGCCGCCTTACTGAAACGATGGCGGTTGCCGATCGAAATCACTGAGCCGATTCGGCTTCACCATCATCCAGATCAATTAGATGGACTCGACAAGCCAATTGTAGAACGCACGCTGCTTTTGGACTTCGTCTCCCGTCTTGTGGAGCTTGAAGAGTGCTACATGAGTGCCACGAGCATGGAAGTAATCTTGCATGCGGCTCGTGATCGGTACAACTTGAGTCGCACAGACTTGGAGAGGTTTCTCGCGGAAGTGCGGCCAAAGATCGAAGAACTCTCAAAAATACTCGGTGTCGATATTGGAGCCTGTCCCGACCTTGACGAGCTGCTGACGACTGGCTGCGAGGAGCTTGTCCGTGCTTCGTTGGAATCAGTAACAGCCACTAGTTTGGAGCAAACTGACGCAGAACTCGAGATGACGATCGACCAGTCAGTGATGGCATCGAGCCAGATCCGCAATTTGTTTGAAGGGGCCGGAAATCTGAAACCCGGCTCGCGCATTCTGGATTACGAAATCGTTGATCTTCTTGGTCAGGGAGCGATGGGAATTGTTCTCAAAGCGTTTGACCCGGGACTGTCTCGGCATGTCGCGATCAAAGTGCTCCTTCCGGAAATTGCGAGTATCGAAAAGGCACGACAACGTTTCGCCCTCGAAGCTCGGTTCGCCGCCGCTTTGCGGCATGAGCATGTCGTGGCCATCTACTCGGTGAATGAAATGGAAGGGATGCCGTTTCTAGTGATGGAGTACGTGCGTGGTTCGTCCTTGGACGACCTGTTGGCCAGTGGTTATCGATTCTCAGCCAGCGAGATTGCTCGAATCGGTCGGCAAACGGCGCTCGGCTTAGCGGCTGCTCACGAAGCGAGAGTCATCCATCGCGACATCAAGCCCGCCAATATCCTCTTGGAAGAAAAAAATCTTCATGTTCGTGTGGCTGACTTCGGATTGGCGCGTGCGCTCGACGAAGATTTTCAGTTGTCTCAACCAGGATTGTTACTGGGGACACCGAACTTCATGTCTCCGGAACAGGTCGATGGGACGGAACTTACTGCGGCAACTGATCTGTTTAGCCTTGGAAGCGTGCTCTACGTCATGTGTACCGGCACGCTGCCATTCCAATCTAAGACAATGACAGGGTTACTGAATGCGGTTGCAACGAAAGAGCCCATTCCGATTCGTGCGCATAATCCGAGCATTCCCTCAGGGCTAGCTCACTTGATTGAAACGCTGCACGCGAAAAAGCCAGTCGACCGACCGACGTCTGCCGCCGAAGTGGCTGAGTCTCTCAAACGCTGGTGTGCTGGGAGCGAATGTAGTTCGTCTTACATCCTCATGTAGCGACCGGGACTCGGCAACTCACTGAGCCTGGCTTTGCGATTGAACCATGGATTGAGTCGCGAAGAAGTGATCGAAGATCGCTCCATCGACTTCATTGAGGCTCAATTGAAAGCGGTCAATGAATTCGTGCAAGCCGGATTTGATGATGTCTGAAGCTCGCGTGAATTCAAATTCGCTGCGGAGTCGGCCGAGCAGTTGTTCGGCGCGGATTTGAAAGGTTCGTTCGGCCGATCCGGTGATGGCTCGCAGAGATTCTTCAGCGCGGCTGAGACAGAAACGAACGGAGCGAGGGAATTCCAAGTCGAGCATCAAGAAGCCGACGACGTTATCGGGAGTGATTCGGCCTTGAACGCGGCGGTACATTTCCAACGCGCTGGCCGACTTCAATAACGCTGACCACTGAATGACATCGAGTGGTGTGCCGACCTCCGCCGATGTCGGCAGCAAAATGAAATACTTCACGTCCAGAATCCGCGACGTCTTGTCCGCTCTTTCCAGATTGCGGCCCATACGGCCGAAGTGCCACGCTTCGTCGTGAGACATCAGCGAGTCGCTGATCCCGACGAGCGTTTGACTGTACCGTTTGACTTCGCCCAAAAACTGGTTGGAATGTTCGAGCGTCTCTTCGACCGCCGCACCGCGCACGAAAAGATAGAACTTGTTGAGTTCTTCCCACATTTCGGATGGCAGGCTGCCGCGAATCGTGCGGGCGTTCTCGCGAGCTGATCGCAGACAAGAAACGATCGAGTTGGAGTTCTCGCGATCAAACGTCAGAAATTTCCAAACGCTTTCACGCGTCGGTCTACCGTGTCGTTCGGCGAACTCACTGTAATCGCCGGTCGTGGCAACGAGCGGTTCCCACTGTTGATCGATGCTGTCGCCGAGGTCCAGCGTTAAGTGCATATTAACGTCGAGAAACCGCGCAACGTTCTCCGCCCGCTCGATGTAGCGGCTCAACCAAAAGACGGAATCAGCCACGCGGCTCAGCATGGGAAGGGAACTCTCTGTGATTGGTGGGACGAGCTGTCAAATAAGACGAACTGAGCACATGAGACGTATTGATCTCATACGTGCGAGACTACAGCTTCTTGAAAATGCGGACGCCGATTCGCTTCACCATTCACCGACTCGGCCAGCACCCACGTGTCCTTACTGCCGCCTCCTTGAGACGAGTTGACGACTAGCGAACCTTTCTTCAAAGCGACTCGCGTCAGCCCGCCAGGAAGCACGAAAATGTCTTTGCCATAAAGGATGTAAGGCCGCAAATCAACATGCCGACCTTCGAGGTGATCGTCAACAATTGTCGGAACACGCGACAGGCCGAGCACCGGCTGAGCGATGTAGTTTCGCGGGTTCGCTCGAATTTGGTCTGCGTAGGCGCTGAGTTCTTCGGCGGTTGCTCGTGGGCCAATCAAGATGCCGTAGCCACCGGATTCGTTCGTCGGCTTCACGACCAATTCTGCGAGATGTTGCAATACGTACTTGAGGTCTTCCGGATCCCAACAAATTCGCGTCGGGACGTTGTTGAGGATCGGCTCTTCACCGAGGTAATACTTGATGATCTGCGGGACGTAGGCGTAGACCGCTTTATCATCGGCAATTCCCGTTCCTGGAGCGTTTGCCAGCGTGACTCGCCCTTTCCGATACACGTCCATCAAACCGGGAACGCCGAGCGCCGAGTCAGGTCGAAACGTCAGCGGATCGAGGAATGTGTCGTCGATGCGGCGATAGATTACGTCAACCTTTTGTAAGCCGCGTGTCGTTCTCATGCAGACATAGCCGTCGGACACAACGAGGTCCGATCCTTCAACGAGATCAACACCCATCTGTTGAGCCAAGAAGCTGTGCTCGAAGTAAGCGGAGTTGAAAATCCCCGGCGTGAGTACGACGACTTTCGGACTGTGTCCGTTCGCAGGAGCGACGTGCTGCAATGTTTCCAGAAGACGTTCGGGATAATCTTCGACCGGTTGAATGCGGAGCCCGCCGAAGATCTGCGGAAAGGTCCGCTTCATGACTTCGCGATTTTCGATGACGTATGAAACTCCCGACGGGCAACGCAGATTGTCTTCGAGGACGTAGAACTGTCCATCGCTATCGCGAACCAAGTCGGTTCCGACAACGTGGCACCAGACATCGCCAGGTGGTTTCAGGCCGAGGCACTGCTTGAGATAGCACGGGGCCGAGAAAACCAAATCCGACGGAACGACGCGGTCCTTAAGAATGCGCTGTTCGTTGTAGACGTCGTTCACGAAAAGATTCAGTGCGAAGATCCGCTGCCGCAGACCACGTTGAATCATCGTGAATTCGGCTCCATCGACGATACGCGGCACAATGTCGAACGGCCAAACTTTCTCGGTCCCCGCTTCGTGGCCGTAGACAGCAAACGTGATCCCCATGTTGAGCAAAGTGAGGTCCGCCGCTTTCTGGCGTCTCACTAATTCGCCGTCGGACAACGCCACCAATCGCTTGGCTAACGCATCAGCTCGCGAACGAGGCACACCCCCATCGTCGAACATCTCGTCGTAGAAACCATCGGTCTCGTAGTTGTCCAAGAGCATAAAACTCACTCCGCCAAACTTTTTATAGAGCAAGACTTCCCGGGATTGTAGCCGAGTCGCTCATACTTGCCTCACTATTGCTAGTCCAATCAAGCCTTCAAAAGCAACCGGCATACCGAAGCTCGGCGGAGATGTTGGATCGGTCAATCGGGCGACCACGGAACGTAATTTGTCCGAGGAATTGCTTTTGCTCTACAGCACAGAACACAAGCAGCAAGTTGCCTTGAACTCATCCAAGCATAGAAGTTGTGTCCGACTTGCAAGCAGGCTGCCAATGAATAAGGCAGAGTGTGGCGATGATCAATTCCGTCAGGATTGATCCAGAAAGCCGAATTTTCACGAGGTTTCTTGGATCTGCCCCGCTCCGTGTCGAGTAACACGCTTGCTCACAGGGAAAGCGACCGCCTCGCGGCACGGCACTTGCCTAACCGTGATCGCAAAGGAGTTCTGGAAGGCGTTAGCTACTCATAATTCGATGAAGCAGTTCGGCGGCCAACACTCTTTGCACTCCGGAAATTGCGATTTCGTCGCTCGCGTTCTTGAGTTTTCGTGCTCCCACACAAGGACTATGCAAAAATGTTGTCTCAAACCGTCAGCGAATCTTCGACCGATCCCGCGCCGTTCAGCGATGATGAACTTAAAGCGGCCCTCTCCGGTTGCCACAACCCGGAAGAGACGCTTTCCCAGTTGGTACGAGCGGTGAAAGTACGATTGCAGGCGGATGTCTGTTCGGTCTATCTGCTTGAGCAGGACCGATCTCACTTGTTGCTGGCTGCGACGGTAGGCTTACGCGGCGAAAGTGTTGGTCGAGTTCGAATGGCTTTGCACGAGGGGTTGGCCGGGATGGTCGCCGAACAGTTGCGGCCGATCACTGTCGAGGACGCGGCGCGGCATCCTAGATTCAAGTACTTTCACGAAGCGGGTGAGGATCACTTTCATGCATTCTTAGGGGTCCCGTTGGTTGATCGTGGGTTGTTGCAAGGGGTTTTAGTCGTGCAGGCGACGGAGGCACGCACTTTTGTACGAGAGGAAATCGAGCTACTAGTCGCTGCCGGACGCCAGTTGTCGAACATCGTGGGTGAGTGCCGGGCGCTTGATCAATTCATCGCTCCGATCCAAAAGCGGCTGTGGGCACTCGCAACTAATCTACGCTGGTGCTGGGATGCTGAGACGACGGAGATTTTTCGTGACCTCGATCCGGTTCGCTGGCGTGAATGTGGACACAATCCGATCAGTTTGTTGTCTGAGTTCACAATCGAAAATCTGGATCGTTTGGAAGAACGCGTGCGGCAACTGTCGTTGCAAAGCCGCATCGATCTCGCGTATCGCCGGTTGTTGGACTATTTGAATCCAACTACGAGTTGGGGCGACCAACACGTCGGCCTGTTGCGTGCGAAACCGGTGGCTTATTTCTCGGCGGAATTTGGATTGCACGAGTCGCTGCCGATTTACTCCGGTGGGCTCGGAGTCTTGTCAGGGGACCACATCAAGAGTGCATCGGATCTCGATATTCCGCTGGTTGGGATCGGCCTCTTCTATAACCAAGGCTACTTCCGGCAGTGGATCGACGCGGAGGGAATGCAGCGTGAAGACTACCTCTACGTCAATCGCGATCGACTGCCGTTGCGACTGGCGACGACCCCAGATGGAACTCCCGTAGTTGTGGAGATTCAAACTCGGAGCGGGATGATTTCAGCGCGCGTCTGGAAGGTCGCGGTTGGCCGAGTGACATTGTATTTGCTGGATTCGGATATTCCTGGCAACGCTCCCGAGGATCGTGAGTTGACGGCGCGACTTTATGGCGGCGACACGCGGGTTCGGATTCGTCAGGAGTTGTTGCTCGGCGTTGGCGGTGTCAAAGCTCTCAAGCAACTCGGGATCTCGCCTAGTGCGCTGCATCTCAATGAAGGACACAGTGCGTTTGCAGCGTTAGAGAAGATTCGCCAGACAATGCACGAAGAAGGGGTCGATCAATGGGAGGCGACTCGACGAGTCGCTCGACGAATCTGCTTCACGACACACACGCCTGTCCCAGCCGGGCACGATCGCTTTGATAGTGGATTGATTGAAGAGCATCTTGGCCCGCTGCGCGAACAGATGGGAATCAGCCATGAACAACTTATGGCGTTTGGCCGTGTCGATACGGCCAATCATCACGAGTCATTTTGCATGACGGTGCTGGCCTTGAAAATGTCACGCCGCGCAAATGCAGTGTCGTCTTTGCATGGCGAAGTTTCGCGCAGCATGTGGACGTGCCTGTGGCCGAATCGTGGCGAAGAAGAGATTCCGATCGGACATATCACGAACGGCGTGCATGTTCCCAGTTGGGTCGCGCCGCAGATGCGCGAGCTTTACAACCATGCTCTTGGTTCCGATTGGCAACTCCGCGGCGGGACACCTGAAGTGTGGGAGAAAATTGATGAAATTCCAGATGGCCAACTTTGGGAAACTCACGTCGCACTCAAACATGGTTTGATGGACTTTGCTCGCCGTCGAGTATTCCTCGAAGCAGAGCGGCGTGGCGAACCGCGTGAAATTGTTTCCCAACTGAGACGTGTGCTGAGTCCCGATGCGCTGACGATCGGTTTTGCGCGGCGATTTGCGACTTACAAACGAGCCGACCTACTGCTACGTGACTTGGATCGCTTGGCAATGCTCGTCAACGACCCACAGATGCCGATTCAATTTGTCTTCGCCGGAAAGGCACATCCTCACGACGTGCCGGGTAAGAAAGTGTTGCAAGAGATCTTCAAGATTTCGCGTCGTCCGGAATTCATTGGGAAGGTGATCTTCATTGAAGACTACGACATCAACGTGGGACGGAATCTGGTTCAAGGTGTTGATGTTTGGCTCAACAATCCTCGCAAACCGCTGGAGGCTTCCGGCACAAGTGGCGAAAAAGTCGTCCTCAACGGAGTGCTGAATCTGTCGGTACTAGATGGCTGGTGGGCGGAAGCGTACGACGGTCGCAATGGCTTTGCGATCGGGTGCGGAGAGATGCATTCCGAAACGCATCATCATGACAACTTAGATGCAGAGTCGTTTTACGAAGTGCTGCAAAATGAGGTCATTCCGCTGTACTACGACCGCGACAAAGAGGGGTTGCCCCGTGCGTGGATCGCCCGCATGAAGCGAGCGATTCGCGGACTCGGCTGGCGTTTTAGTGCCGATCGTATGGTTATGGACTACGTCCAAAAGTGTTACATCCCTGCCGCAGGAGGCTTGTCGAGTGATATGAGCCGCATGTAGGAACGAAATCGCGAGCTGTTTTCGATATGTTTCCGAGAGGCTCAGATTTAGGTTTGTGCTTTCCTTAGTGCTCTTTGCTACGCATTTGTTGCGATCCAAAATGATTGACAACACTCTGGAGCAAAGAGCACGTAAAGAAGGCTTAACGACCGTGCAAACTTCAAACTGAGTCCGAATAATCGAAATTGCGTTTGTGACTTCAACCTTTTTTGAGTTTTGCGACTGAAGGACTTCAACGTGTTAGACATGAAACTCGCCCTGGGATTCGCGGGCGATGTGGATCCGGCCAAGCGAGCTGACGAGCGAAAGGATTTGCTGGGGTATCTCAATCTGAAGTTGGCTGCGAATGGATTGCCCGTTGCGGAGGCAGCGGGAGGGACCGAGTTGGTTCAGCTCGCGTCTGGATTGTTGACGAACTTTCGTGAGAAGACACGATTGCTCGATTCCTATCGCTGCCCGGTCGATCGTCGCATCGAATCGTTCTTGAGCGAACACTTTGCTGATCAAAACCTGACGACTCCGCTACGCGTTCCAGGACGAGCATTTGTACTCGATCGACACGGCCTTGCTCGTGAACTTTCCTTACCTGCAGACGGCGACGAGTTTGAAAGCGAGTACGTTCACTCGTATCGAGTCCGTAATGGCGTGTTACATAACCCTCGCTCCGATCGTCGCACAACGGTTGGTACGTTCCACGTGACTGAAGGAGGGCTGCCGATCCCGGGCGACAAGCGAGCGGTTCCGAAGCGGACGTTCGTGGAGTTGTTTCGTCACGCCATGAATCCACCGGCGGATTCGTTGCTGCTTCCGTTCACGGCGAACCAAACGGAGAAAGCTCGATATTGGGTGTCCGTCTTACTGCGTCCAATCGTTTGTCCGGAAGTTCCCGGTTACTGCAAACGGCAAACGATGGAGATTCGATTCTTCGCTCCAGGATCGTTCGTCAGCAATCTGGATTTCGTGGAGTCGATCTTTGGCAACGCCGGTGACCCGTTCGTACCGGCCAATGACGCGGCGCTCGATGTCGAACATTGGTCAGGGCACACTGGCTGTGTAATCCTCGCACCGCATCTGACGAGACTTACGAAGCAAGAATTAGGGCTGCCTCATTTTGATCAAGCGACACCGCGTCAGCGCGCCGACGAAATGTGTTGGCGTAGTCCCGACGAACTCTACAACGGTGGCGAGGCATTCAAGATTACGTGTCGTACCGACGCTGGGACCATCGTCACGATCATTGCCGATAACTATTTCGGCTACTGCAAGAAGGAAGTCAAAACGCAGATCAGCTATGCCGCGAATTTGATGGGCGGCGTCGAAGAAGAACACGCAGGTGGAGCGTGGGTCTTCCCCAGTTGGAATTGGGGCGAGGACCTGCAAGTTAACAGCAAGCGTTATAACGGCCGAACGTTTGACGATGTCGTTCGCGATTACGGCTCGTTGATGGACGTTCGCGCGGACGGTTATGGAATCGATCGGACGTTTCCGAATCTGTACTACATCCCCGAAGACGCCCGCGTCGATCTTCGCCAGCAGGATATTTCTTGGCATCGCGGAGAGCGCTCGGTCAGCATCCCATTGCTTCCCAGCCACGTTTACATGGCTCCGTCGGGCTACAAGGTTCGCATGGAGAAACATCCATCGGCGCCGAGTTGGCGAATCATCGGAACGGCTGCGGAAGGAACGTTCTGCCACAAACCATGCACGGTCAGCGGCGGTGGCAAAAGCGAAATCAGCAAGTCGCTCGTTGATTACATGCAATACGGTTCGGTTTTCGTCTCGGACATCGAGAAAGATTTGGACTTGGTGCAAGCGATCCTGGATCGAAAATATGACGACCGTTGGACGACCGATGCAGCGTCTCAACAGAACTATGGAGTCTATTCCAGTCGCCCGATCCTCAGTTCAAAGAGGTCACTCGGCAGTGTGATC
Source organism: Planctomycetia bacterium (assembly GCA_026400935.1). Lineage (GTDB taxonomy): Bacteria > Planctomycetota > Planctomycetia > Planctomycetales > Planctomycetaceae > SXKJ01. The sequence goes on from JAPLNX010000052.1 coordinate 27,766, forward strand.
AAGTTGCTCACTCCGTCTGAAGATTACACCGAGTCTTACAACAATTGGCTGCGAACACTCCCTAGCCATATTCACGCACTCGTGCTGGCTATCAAGCGGTTTTATAACCCGGCCTGGGGGGATGATTGGCGACGCCACTTCAGCGTGGACTTCGTCAACGGCAGCCCTGGCCACGAACTCAAGTTGCATGATCGAAAGATTGTGGGCACGTACCTACGCGTCGGCCTTACGGGCAATCATGGCTGGCGAACGTTCAAAGTTCGACAAGACTTCGCTGCTGCCGACAAGGTACAGGCCGAAGACGACATCAGCGCGTCGGTCGTTGTTCCGGGAAAATGTTTGGAGCACATGGCTTCAAACTCCGAAGGGGACAACGACAGCCACAAGTTTGTCATCAATTGTGAATACCGCTTATTTCAACGACCAGACGACGCGATCCATCGTGGCTTCGATAAGCAAGCGGAAGCCGATCTCGCTCGCCGCGACATGAACTTCATTTCCAACTTCGAACCGCTGACTCGACTCGACGTTGATGAAATGATGACGAAAGTGGTCGATTTCGACGCCTTCACGGCTCCCGTCAAAGAATTGCTGCAATCTGTCCGCAAAGGGGAGAGTGGTTACATCGTCTGCTCGGATAACCCGCGTCGAGTAGGTGGAGTGCCGTCGAAGAATCCTCGTTATCTGCAAGATCGGCCCGATATCACTCGCCCAATGGACCGCTACGTGGCAGAGATGGGAACGCGACTTGTCCGAGCGATCCCGCTCAACAAGCCGGTCCACATGCCGGTGAACTCAATTGTGTCGGGGCGCCGAAACAATCCGCCGGAATTGGCCAAGAAAATTCGCAGCTTGGCGGTCTACAGCCCAGTTCATTACCAAGAACTTCCCGAACTCTTTATGGATTACATCTGCTCTTTGACCGGCAAGAGTCCATCGACGACCGGTGCCGGCAGCGAAGGGGCGTTGACCAAAGGGCCGTTCAATGCGCTTTGCACAACCGCCGACATCAACGCCGCACTAGTCTCGATGATCCTGACGGGCCTGGATGGTTTCTCGACGGCTGCTGGCTACATCGGACCGAACGCTCGCTTCGATCATGACATCAGTTTGCTTGTGCCAGAGATTTGGTCGCGCATGTCGCCAGACGAACGTGATCCGCAGTACTTGTTGCGAGAACGTCTGTTGGAGCCGATTCATGACTTCACGCACAAGGGAGAATTGATTCCTGCAGGCCGACTGGGGTATCGGATTACGGATCGTTTCGTGCGACGATACTTCGGCCGAGTCTTCGACAATCCCGACAAGGTATTCGACCGAGCAATTCTGCAACCGGAGTCGCAAGACCTTGATTCATATGCCGACGGCGTGAAGTACATCGTCGAAGCACAGCAACGCTCAGCTCGCATGTATTTCGACGACGGTTCGATCAATCAAGCTTGCCCGCCACTCAAAATCCTGTTGACGATCATGGCGTTCGGACAACACGAAGGTCGAACCGAACGTGATCCGGAAATTCGCCAATTGTTTACTCGGGAATCGCTCCTTTCGAGTGACTGGTACCAAGCTCGATTAGTGACCAAACAGCAGCGCGATACTGCTATTTGGAAACGTCATTGCGATGACCTCGCAACGGGGCTTCGCGATTACGGTGAAGCCAATTTCGCATTGGCGGAGACGATTCGCCAACGGCAAAACTTGGCAGCAACTGAACTGAATCGGGTCCAGAGTCCGGAGTACATCGCCGAACTAATCGGCACGCTCGGAGCCGAACCCTTTCTTTAACCTGATTTGCTGGCCAACTCACGCGAGTCTGGTTGGTTTGTTGTGATATTGTGCGGTCACTCGTCCGACACCTCGCACCATTGTTTCTGTCATTGAATCCGGTAACACGGGTTATTCGCGTCAGTGCGGTTATATCGTTTCAAAACCGCATTGTTTCGCCGCAGTGTCAGTGAAATAGAAAGTCAAAGATGTCGATCCGAGTCGCTTTGAATCACAAGACCGAATACCGCTACGACCGCTTGGTGACATTGAATCCGCATGTTGTTCGACTGCGACCAGCACCACATTGTCGCACGCCGATTTTGAGCTACTCGATTCGCGTCGAACCCAAAGACCAATTTCTCAATTGGCAACAAGATCCGTATAGCAATTATCTCGCTCGGCTGGTCTTTCCCGATCAAGCCCGGTCATTTTCGGTCGAAGTCGATTTGGTTGTCGAGATGACGGCCATCAATCCGTTTGACTTCTTCATCGAGCCATACGCCGAAACGTCTCCGTTTGTCTATGACGCCGCGCTAACTCGCGAATTAGTCCCGTATTTGGAAATCGCACCCGCAGGAGAAAAGCTGGAAGCGTTGGTCAGCTCGTTGCGGCACGATGGTCCGTTGATGGTGGACTACATGGTTGAGGTCAACCAGAGTGTGCAGAAGCATGTGAAATATCTCATTCGCATGGAACCGGGAGTGCAGGATCCAGAAGAGACTCTGACATTAGGAAGTGGTTCGTGTCGGGATTCAGCGTGGCTGTTGGTGCAATTGCTGCGACGGCTAGGGCTCGCGGCGCGGTTTGTTTCTGGCTACTTGATTCAATTGATTGCTGACTTGCCGGCGCTTGATGGACCAGCAGGACCGACAAGTGATTTCACGGACCTGCACGCGTGGGCCGAAGTCTATGTTCCGGGTGCCGGGTGGATCGGGCTTGATCCGACATCGGGGCTCATGGCGGGTGAAGGACATATTCCGCTTGCTTGCGCGGCCGCCCCAACGTCGGCCGCAGCAATCACCGGTTCTTACTCGTGGATGTCAGAATCACCGAACAAAAAAGATGACGAGCAATGTCACGAAGACTTTTCAGTTTCCATGACGGTCACTCGCATCGTCGAACAAACTCGAATCACCAAGCCTTACTCTGAAGAACAGTGGCAGTCGATCGACGCGTTAGGTCGTCGCATTGATGAGCAACTGGAAGCCATGGACGTGCGGCTGACGATGGGCGGCGAGCCAACGTTTGTGTCGATCGATGACCGCGAGGGTCCGGAATGGA
>JAPLNX010000257.1 GCA_026400935.1 Planctomycetia bacterium
AGAACTCGTGAAGTCAGTCGTCGTTGCGTACGCGCTGTAATTGATGGGATTCCCCATGCCGTCAACCCTCGGCTCAATTTGAAGATTGAGGTCAAACGCCCCGCCGATGTTGGCTTCGACAATCACTCGCTCCCAACCGCGAATTGCCGAATCGACAACGCGCCGAGCCATCTCGGCGTTATCTCCGAACGTCTCGAACCCATCATCGCCGCGATTGCTCCAATTGATCGTCGATAACAGCGCTCGTTCTTCCAGCGTTTCCGCTGCCGGCCGCGTGCTCGACCGCTGACGCTTACGACGAACGGCAGGCGTCCGCAATTTCCGCGTCAGCAGATGACGCCAACTCGTCCGACCAAACCAACTGCGTGTTTTGAAGAGTTCCAGCATGATGCGTCGCCTTGTGCCGTGTTCCAGGTTGTGAGCCATCAGCGTAACCCAAATTCCTGAAGGACGACACGGCACAACGAAAGTTACGCGGAATTTGCAAAATTGTTTAACCGCCACGCCAGCGGCGTGCGCGTGTTCGTGGGGAGCGTGTGGCTGGCCGAGCACCCACGCCGTTGGCGTTATGCCACATGCGGAGGACATTGAAACAAACCCCACCGAGCTTGCCTCGGTGGTTTTTAGGCTTTTGCACTACGGAGTGTTGTCTCCAGGGAGCTCGGTCGTAGTGCAAAGGCACTTTTCCACCGAGGCAAGCTCGGTGGGGGTTGTGCCAGCCTCAGCCGTGCGCGGTATCAACGACGCGATTACTTCAGCAACTCGACTGCTTCGGTGTGCAGGACTTTCACGTCTTCTGGCCAGCCGGCGGGGAGATCGGGGTGGGTGCTCAGCCAGTGTTCGGCGCGGTCGAGGCAGGTGCGGGCTTTGGCGGGTTCGTTCAAATGCTGGAAGCACATCGCCAGCGGATACCAATCGAACGCCGACAACTCCCAGCGCGGATCGACTTGGCTGAGCAGCAGCGAGTTGTGCAGCGCGACGACCGCTTGTTCGTACTGACCAGCTCGGTAGTGCGCGACGCCGAGCGTGTTCCAATAGGTCGCTTCCGCCGGCACGCGCGCGGTGGCGATGCGGGCCAGTTCGACCGCTCGTTCCGGACGGCGGATCGACTCCGGCCCGATGCACGTCAACCAGGCCAGTTCGTTGCAGACAGCCGGCGTGGCCTGGCCCAGTGCGATCAGCCGTTCCAAGTCGGCGGATGCTCGTGTGTGTTCTCGGTTTTGCGTCAGCAAGCGACTGCGACCGGTCAGCGCTTCGATCAGTTCTGGCTCGCATTGCAAGCGCGCGATCGCGAGTTGCAGCGCGAACAGATCAATGCCGGCGACGTTGAGCGAGCCGAATCGGAGATCGCTCAAGCCGGCGCTGTCACAGCGTTCGATGATGCGCGTGAATTCGTTCAACGCTTCGCGCGGATCGGATGCGGGTTGCGTCTTCGTGTTTGTCGGTCGCTGCTGATCACGAGCGAATCCGAGTGGCGAGCGCACTGGCGGCAGAGGAGTCGGCGGCGGGCGTTCGGCGAGTTCGACGCGCGGCGGTGGTTCGGTGCTTGATCGCGATGCGTTCGCGGCAGCGCCCACGCCGTTGGCGTTGGGGTTAAACATGAGGCTCAACGAGCCACCCGGCCAGTCGAGATTCAATGTGCGGAGTTGCTCGCGGATCAGGCGGAGATCCCAAACGCGGATGAACATGCGACCGGAAACCGCCGCCAGCATTTGGTCGTCGCGAGAGAAAGAGACTTCTCCCAAATGAGTGGACTCCGGAGTTTCCAAGGTCGCCAGCGGAGTCCAAGTTCCCACTTGCCGCAGTTGCAGTTGCGACCGCGACAACTGAATCGCCACGACTGTGCCGTCGTGACTGAACACGATCGAACCGGCCAAGCCCTCGGAGCTCTCGCGAGGAATCGTGAGCACAATCTGCCGCGTGGTCATGTCCCAAATGTGAACGAACAAGCCCGAACTCGCGGCCAACCAACGACCATCGGCGCTGAACTCCCCGTGGATGGGGCTGACTTCCGGTTCCGGCCACAGGTTCTGAATCAGCCGTCCATCTTTGAGCGACGAAAGCTGCAGCCCTTGTCCGTGCCACGTCGAGGTGACGGCCCACTCCGAACTGATCGCGGTGTCGTGCAGGCCCGGGTGTTCGTCGAGCAACATGCGTCGCCACGGTTCGCGCCAATCCATGACGAGCGCCCGATTCGGCGAGATCACGGCCGACACCCAACGACCATTCGCGCTGGTCTTGATCCGGTCATGCCCGTTCGGTGCCGAGCTGCTGAGCAATTCGGGCGGCTCAAATCGCAGCGAGTTCGTGGCGGCCTCCCATTCGTAGCGGCGTCGAGACAGCCCCGTTCGACCCAGTGTCAGTAAGTACGGTTCGGTCGGATGCCACAGCCCGGTCACTTCGGGAGCGGGAAGGTGACCGATGACCTTGCCCGACAGAACATCCCACAACCGCACGCCATCGTTCGAGCCGCTGACGGGTGTGCCCAGAGATTTTGGCGGTGTTAAGTTTTTGTGGTGTCGCAGTTTGCCCAGTAGGGTTGCCATTGATTGCTGTCGCGGAGGTTGGTCAGGGCTGAGACGTATTCGGCGTTGTCGAGATTCCAGCGCGCACCAGA
>JAPLNX010000465.1 GCA_026400935.1 Planctomycetia bacterium
ACGCCGCTTCGCCATCACGCGACTCAAACACCATCCGCTCAAAGAAAGCCTACGAGGCAAAATGCAAATAGCCGGCTGGAACGACGACTTCCTTGCGGAAGTCCTAACAGGTCAACAACTTTGATACGCGCTGACCGTGGCAAAGAGTATGACCGAACGCTCATTATGTATTATGTACCGGGCATGGAAGGTGGTGTTGACCCGAAATGGAAGACCGGTGGGGCATGGGCCACGACTCATTTCGACCCCGATCTCAAAATCCGAATTCTTGGCACCACTAAGGAAGAGCATGAGCGCCTCACAAAAGAGGCCGCAACGCCAGCGGGCGGTAATGTTATTGGGCGATGGACGGACAACGAATCCGCATTCCCAGGAGTTATCACGTTCCTGAAGGAAGGCGGGAAAGTATTCATGACGAAGACATATCAGGATGGAAACAAGGGTAAGGACGAGATGGTCGTCGAAAAGGTAAAGAATCAAACAAGGTACAGCCAGAAGGTAGATAGCAACGGCGACTACTTCATAATTACACAAAGTGGTGATCTGGCTTGGGGTGACAGCGATGAAGGTATTTGGGCAACGTCAAAGAGAATCAAATAGCCCGTCGAATCTCCAACGACGCGGTTTTCGGAAACCCGGAGTCACTCGTAATGACGATTGCAGTCCAATGCCAATGCGGCAAACGCTCCAGGGCCAAAGATGACCAAGCCGGAAAGCGTGTGAAATGCCCAGACTGCGGTCGAGCCGTGGCCGTGCCAACAACGTCGTCAGCTCAAGTCGTGGCTGAGGCTTCGCAGACTGACGAACAACCAAAAGGCACGAGAAAGGCTCGATACATCGTCGCGGCTGTGGGCGGCCTGATTACTTTACAGGGCGTCATTTTCAAGCTTATCGAGCCCAGTCTTTTCGCAACGATCGCGATGGTCGTCGGCATGGTCATCGTCGTCGCTGGACTTCATGTTGAGATTGTAGCTGCGATTGGATGGATATTGCACAAAAATCACGATGCGTGTTTAGAGTTGGGCATGCAACGTGAGCGGGAATCGCAATTTGAGGTCGCAGCCGCGAAGCTAAAACCAGTTGTTCTGCAAGTTCATGGCCGCCAGGGAAAGACCGTCTCTGTTGACGGAGCGACGGTTAGGATCATCAAAGAGGGAGGGCTTTTCGCCTCCCAAAGAGAAAAGGCGATTTTGATTCGCAACATCAGCTCCGTTGAAGTCAAAGAGCCGGGTGGATTCGCTGGCTTCATCCAGTTTTCAATTGCTGGCGGTGTTGCCCGAAATAGCTCTCACACTTTCTCAGGTGGATCATTTGACGCAGTGGGGGATGAGAATTCGGTCGTATTCGGAGATCGCGACTCGTATCAGACTGCCCTCAAAATCAAACAGTACGTCGAGACATACCAAGAAAAGTCTTCCTCATCAGGTTCACCCACGTCTGCGGCGGATGAGATCGTCAAGCTGAAAGCATTGATGGATCAAGGCATCATTACACCAGAGGAATTTGCAACAAAGAAGCGTCGACTAATTGAATCCTGACTTCGCTCAGAAACTGGAGGTCGCCAGCGGGAATCAACCAACTTCAAAAGGTTTTTCAAAATTTGTGTGTAGAAAAATCGTCCCCCCCTCCCAACACCTCGCACATTTTCCAAATCCGCCGATGGCATATTTCGATTCGCGTGTCCCGCGACTGCTTCTCTTCGATTGGTTCTTGAAGCACACTCTTACGACTGATTGTCTCGTTAAGTGTTTGGAGCTAATCCAATGACATGGTTTGAATCGTTGACCGGTTTTCATGAGGCGTCCCCCAAGCAGGTTCGCGACAACATCTCTGTTGATGATGAAATGTTGAAATCTCATGCGAACGGGAAGCATATGGCTTGCGGTCGATTAGAGACGCCAACATTGGCAGAACTGCGAGACCGAGTTCGTTCATGTGGACGTGGCAACGGCACAATTACGGTGCGAGAATTAATCGGGGAGGCTCAACAGCTACACGCGAATGTCTCCAACGCCGGTTCGTTATATCAAGTGGCGTCGCAATTCAACCTGCTCGAAATGGTGTCGCCCGGTGTCACACCCGAAGCTGGAATTGGAATCTACGAAAACGACCACACTCAAGGACCAGCGTGTGCGATTGCCTGTGGCGCGGGGACGATCTATCGCAATTACTTTGCCAGTGTGAATGGTCAAACGGGCCAATCGGCAAACAATCAAATTGACTGCACACTTGACATCGGAAATGCCTTGGGGAATTCCGCGAACCGGCTTTGGCAGATGCGGAACGGTTATTGTTTGGCATCAGAAAGTGGATTAGTTGAGATTTCGGATCGACTTCGGAATTCCAGCGAAGGTCATCGCGATGAACTTCGCAGGCTGCTGCGGATTGGAATTCAGTGGCGGACGCAAGTCACCATTAATGATTGCGAACACCTTGTTTCACAAGCCTATTGTTCCGCCTTGCCAGTTGCGTATTCGCCTCATTCGCCGAGGCTCTGGGAACCGTTCGCACGTCTTGTCTTGGAAGCGTCCTACGAGGCGGCGATCTGCGCAGCGATCTGGAACTCAGAAAACAACGGAACCAACAAGCTGTTTCTCACGTTGCTCGGTGGAGGAGCATTCGGCAATCACACAGAGTGGATTACGGATGCCGTCCAATGTGCCTTGGCCCGCTACGTCGATTTCGATCTTGATGTTGCGATCGTTAGCTACCGCTCAAGCACACCCGGTGTTCAACAACTTGTCGAGCAATTCTCAAAACTCGACAAACAAATGCCCTCGGACAGCCATTCGGCAAATTGAAAAATGTCTGGCTGTCGAAAGAAGGTCAATGAACCGCAACCGAGCAATCTCTCAACATCTATATCGCCTCACTCTGTCAACAGAACGTGGCGAGGAATTTTGGAGGCCACGGCATCCAAGATCGAAAGGTTTTCGGAAATTTGTTGTAGAAAATCTTGTCCCCCCGACCGCACCCGGTACGGGGTGTCCCAAATCCGCCGGGGGCATATCTCACGATGACGAGGCGTTGCTACGGCTCATTCCGAGTCTTCGACAGCGTGAAGTGCCGCAAGCAAACCGATCACAACACACCCCGCCCGCTCTTTATTACTGGACTGAATATCACTTAATTGAGCGTGCAATCATTGCCGCTGGCAGGACTTAACTCTGTTCGGCGGTAAGTATTCGCCGAAGGCGTGGGTGTCAGAAAATGGCCTGCCCATGAATTGCGAAGTTGGAGTAAAAGGTCGGGCGTCATGGACGACACCCAGCTCTTATCTCCGGCGAGTTTTTCGATCGCTGAG
>JAPLNX010000139.1 GCA_026400935.1 Planctomycetia bacterium
CCTACGGACTAGCCGTTCTCCTCCCGTTGCTCTCCACCCCGTCTCACGACGACGCAGTTACGTTCGGATACAAAGTTCAAACCAACTTCGACGAGGACTTGCACCTCGCAGATTCAATCCACTTGCAAACGCACTAGCCACAAGCTTCCAGCTTGTGGAAGGAGAAACCCAAGCTTGCAGTTCCCGTCCAACAACGACCGCGTGCAACCTCTGCGGTGCGATTACTCGAAGTTCCGATTCCGATCTTCGCCGTACCGAACTCCGTCCCACGTCATCTGCGCCAAATGAACTCGCGGATCAATGTTGAAATTGTGGGACTCAACTCGTCCGTCGGCAAACGCGACGTTGAATATTCCGACGTGATTTGAGCTGGGAACCGGCGAGCGTCCCGGAAGCACACGCGGTTTTGGTTGGATCGCAAAAGGTCCAAGTTTCGCCGACTTCGCATTCAGGTTGAGCGGCCCATCGTTCATCGGCTCGAATCCTATTCGATCCAAGTCAACGACCGCAGCGATATCGAACGTCTCCCGCGAAAGCCAATTTCTCGCGTTTGTGTTTTCGATGAATAGCATCGTCTGCGATTGCCCATCTCCCTCGCTCACTTCGTCCAACGTAAGTTGAAAACCATCTTCATGCGGTCTCCAGAAAAGTCCGGTCGCGCGAGCGAGACGGCGTTCTTCTTCTGTGATTTGGCCATCTTGGTTCCAATCAATATCCGCAGTATGCCGATTCGATTCACGAACCGAATCGGTCATAGGATCAGCTAGAAATCGCCCCCAACCCGCGTTGGCAACGTAACTCAACCCCAAATGTTTGCCAGCATTGGATGTATCAACCGGACAAGTCAGGATTTTGAGAAGCATCGGCTGTTTTGTCTTTTGCCACTCTTTTTCGACGACTATTGGGTCTTGCCTCAACGATCGAGACAGTGCCGCAGAATCCAGATAGGGCAGTAACGCCGCCGGCCAGCCAAATTGACCATCCTCTAAAAATGGAATCCGTCCGCCGTTCAAACTTGCATATTGCATCGTGGCCAGAGCAATGTTTTTCAGGTTGACCTGACATTCCATTCGCCGTCGTGGTCTGCGCGTATCCTGAATCGTTGGTGCAATCATCAACAGCAGGAATCCGACGACGGAAATGGTTACGACAACCTCAACACGAGACAGACCCTGCCGTGAAAGTTGTTGACTGCGAGAATAACTTTGCATGATGGCAGTTCCATTTCGTCAATCGGCTGTAAGTGGAAATGACAAATAGAGCCAAACTCAGGGGCTTGTCCGCAATGCTTTGCATTGAGTTTGATTACGCCGCTGAAGGAAGAGCATTGAGAGTTCAACAGGCTCGCACTTCACGTAGTCCGGTTGAATCGCCCTGTGACCGTTTGCGTATGCTTAACGAACCTGTGATGACGGGTTTGGAAAAACTTTGTAACTCGCTGACCAGTCCCGGCATCTGAAACCCGTCGCGTGCAACGAATCAGACAAATCACTCGACGGAAGGTTCGCGAGTTGGAGTTGGCTGACACTATTTCGTGCTGCTGCGTTTTGCTCACTTCACTTTTCTGCGAGGAGACTCTGTCCATGAAACGTTTCACGATTGCTGCATCGTCAGTGGGTACGTTGTTGCTGACCGGTTGTTTGTTCCTGACTGGCTGCGGTCAGTCGAATAGCGGCGACAAGATGGGTATGACTGACGCGAAAATGTCGGATGGAAAAATGCCTGACGGAAAGATGTCGGCAATCGAAAAGGACCACATGATGTCCGACGATAAGATGGCTGGGGACAAAATGGAGACGGACAAAATGTCTGACGGCAAAATGGCCAAAGACAAAATGAACGGGAAGTGAGTTTGTTCGTCCTCAATCAAACCCAACCGAGCTTGCCTCGGTGGTTACTGTCCTTTGCACTACATTCAAGACTCAGGGTAATGGCGTAGTGCAAAAGCCCAAATCCACTGAGGCAAGCTCCGTGGGGTTTACGAACGTCGCTTGATGTTTTGTGAAGAGCGACGTTCGATTTTGCGGCTTCGCCGTTTCAGGACTTACGCAACAACAGACGGAGACAGCGCCATGCGTCGCATCGAACACAAACATCCTCGGCCGATTCGATGGATGCACTGGCTCAACGTCGTATTGCTCAGCGGCATGATTTGGAGCGGACTGCTGATCTACTGGGCTAACGACATCTATCGCGTTCAAATTGGGCGTTGGGTTCTGCTGCATCTATTTCCCGATGGGTTCTACAACGCGTTCGGTCTTGCGGGTCGCTTGGCGGAAGGGATGGCGTGGCATTTCGCTTTGATGTGGGGCTTTGCGATCAACGGTCTCGCGTATGTTGGCTACACGCTCGCCTCTGGTGAATGGCGTCACTTGGTGCCGAATCGAAATTCGTTTCGCGAAGCTTGGCAGGTGATGCTGCATGATTTGCATTTGAGTCAGATCGAACCGCCGAAGAGAAAATTCAACGGTGCCCAACAATTCGCTTACACCGGAGTGATCCTGATGGGCGGTGGTTCGTTGCTGACCGGATTGGCGATCTTCAAGCCCGTGCAATTCGGCTGGCTGACGTGGTTCTTAGGCGGTTACGAATCGGCTCGCTTCGAGCACTTCGCACTGACGGTCGGCTATGTGCTGTTCTTTCTGGTCCACATCGCGCAAGTCATGCGAGCGGGCTGGAACAATTTTCGAGCGATGGTCTGCGGGTATGAATTGGTGGACGAGGCTACTTCGTAACACAGGCGGTTCGCCTGAGTGGTCTGTGCGATGAAATCGCAGGCGATCCGCCTGTGTTACGACTTTTTGCGAGGCAAGCATGTCAACAACTTCAACAACGTCGATTGATGCTGCGGTCGAACTTCGCCGCCTGACACGGCGGAGCTTCGCAACTGGTGGCATCGCGGCGGTCGCGGGTGCGACTGGTCTATGGTGGATCAAGCGAGCCGCTCCTGATGGCGGCATTTCGTGGCCATTAAGAACGATGATGGAGTTCAACACGCGAGTCAGCGAAGCGATTTTTGATCCAAACCGATTGGCTCCGACGTTTGATGTTGCCCGCGCACTGGAACCGCGTGTGAACGGGATGATCGGACTAAAGAAAGAACTCGATCTGAGGCGTTGGCATTTGGACGTGCTCACCGGCGGAGAGAAGCCTGTCGTCGAACGCTCTCTGCCGATCAACGCTATCCATGAACTGCCGCGTGTGGAGATGGTCACAGAATTCAAATGCGTTGAAGGCTGGAGCGAAGTGGTGCAATGGGCGGGATGTCGCTTATCGGACTTCATCACGAAGTACGGCCACGATACGCCGTTCGTCGGCCTAAGCACTCCCGACCGCGCGTACTACGTTGGACTCGATCGCGCAAGTGCCGTGCATTCGCAATCGTTGCTGGCTTACGAAATGAATGGCCGACCGCTCACGCCAGGACACGGAGCACCGCTCCGATTGGTTTGCTCATTGAAGTACGGCGTGAAGTCGATCAAGCGAATTGGGGCAATCCAGTTCACAAACAAACGGCCTGCTGATTATTGGGCCGAGCAGGGATACGACTGGTATCTCGGCCATTGATCACACTTCTTTCGCAGAGTGCGACGCCATCACGCCCCCACCGAGTTTGCCACAGTGGATAAGTGCCTTTGAACTACGCTCAAAATAGTGCGTAGTGCGAAAGCCTTGAAACCACCGAGGCAAGGGGACTGTCGTTGGGGTTATTTGAGTCACGTGCAGATTGCATCAAGCCGCGCGTTCAATGAGCACGATCGCGTCCGCCGAGATCGCTTCTTGGCGGCCGATCGGCCCGACCTTTTCACCGGTTTTGGCTTTGACGTTGACCTGGCTGCGGTCGAGGCCGAGTAACTCCGCGACGTGTGCGGCGATCATCGGCTTGAGCGCCGACAGTTTCGGGCGTTCCGCGTGGATCGTGCAGTCGAGGTTGACAATCTTCCAACCGAGTTCGCTGAGTTTGCTCAACGCGGCTTTGACGAAGATGGCCGAGTCCGCGTTCGCCCATTGTTGATCGGTGTTCGGAAACAGGTCCCCGATATCGCCGAGCGCCGCGGCTCCGAGCAGCGCATCGGTGATCGCGTGCAGCAACACGTCGGCGTCGCTGTGGCCGTCGAGCCCCTTGTCGTGTTCGACGCGCACGCCGCCGAGAATCAGCGGTCGTCCGGCAATCAAGCGGTGCGTGTCGTGGCCCAGGCCGACTCGAAATGACATGAAGTTCTCTCAATAAGGAGGATGGGCACTCTTGCCCGTCGCTGAGTGCGAAGGATGACGAACAGGGAAAAGAAGAAGAAGAAGACGGGCAGGAGTGCCCATCCTCCGAGGGATCGTAGTTCTGCGTCCGCGGTGACTCAACGAGGCTGCGTGGTGACAGTTCGATGTGGCGGGGGCATAATTCTCGGACATTCAATTCCTCGCACGCGAGCCGCGTGCGCCACACACCGAGGACTTCAATCATGGCGAAGACTTATCGAGTCGGCATCATCGGACGGACGGGCAAAGGAGATTACGGGCACGGCGTCGATGTCGCCTGCACGAAGTTGCCGAACTTTGAAATCGTCGCACTGGCGGATGATAACGAAGTGGGTCGCGGGGCCGCGATGAAGCGGACAAACGCGAAGACCGGTTACGCCGACTTCCGCGAGATGTTTTCCAAAGAAAAGCTGGACATCGTCGCGATCTGCCCGAGATGGATCGACCAGCATCGCGACATGATCGTGGCGGCGGCCGAGCACGGCTGCCACGTTTATATGGAGAAGCCGTTCTGCCGCACGCTCGCTGAATGCGATGACGCCGTGAAACAACTGGAGATGCGGCATCTCAAACTGGGGATCGCGCACATCAGCCAGTACTCGCCGGTGCTCGACGTAGTGAAGGCGTTGATCCACAGCGGCGAGATCGGCGATGTGCTCGAACTGCGTGGTCGAGGCAAAGAAGATCGGCGCGGTGGCGGCGAAGACATGTGGGTGCTCGGTTCACACATCTTCGGCTTGATGCGTTCGCTCGCGGGCGGAGATGCGTTGACCTGCACGGCGACGGTGACTCAGCAAGGTCACAAAGTCGCGAACGCTGATGTAGTCGAAGGCGCGGAAGGGATCGGCCCACTCGCGGGAGACCATGTGCAAGCGACGTACGCCTTCGCCAGTGGCGCGGTCGGCCAGTTCGCGTCGCGCCGCGGCATGGGGGGAAGCCCGACTCGCTTTGCGATTCAAGTCTTCGGCTCGAAGGGCGTCGTCGAGATGGAAAGCGGCTATCTCGCGAAGGCGTTCGTTCTGCAAGACAGCAGTTGGTCCCCCGGCCGCACCGGCAAGAAGTGGCTGCCGATCACGTCGGCGGGAATCGACAAACCAGAGACTCGCACCGACGGCACCTACGAAGGAGGACACGTCGCCGCACTCACCGATTTGGTCGACTGCATCGAACGGGACCGCAAACCGAAATGCTCTGCTGAGGATTCGCGAGCGATTATTGAGATGATCTCCGCCGTCTTCGAATCGCACCGCCTGGGCGAACCGGTTGAGCTGCCGCTGAAGTCGCGAGTAAATCCGCTGACGCTGTTGGGGTAATTACTCTGGGGCCGGCTCAACAGATGATCGACTTGCGGCGGTTGACGTAGTCCCAAACGACGAAGCGGTCGAGGTCGTTGCCGGCGGTGAAGAAGACTCGGCCTTTGGTCGTTTCTGCGAGACGATGGGCAAACTGAATGTCTTCATGCGTTTGATTCCAACTCGATAGCAAGAAGATGTTGATCACGATCCCCTCACGCTGGCAGAGCAGTGCCTCGCGCATCGTCGCCGCTTCGGTGAGCGGGTCGGACGGATAGAGCAGATACAAATTCGGGCCGTCGAAATGCGCGGTCGGCAGTCCGTCGGTGATCAGGATGATTTGCCGGTTCGGCGTGTCGCGACCGATCAAAAACTGCCGGCCGAGTTGCAGCGCGTGTTGGATGTTCGTGAAGTGCGGCGGGATATCAGATTCGCTGATCTCCTCGCGGCTCATGTCCGCTCGCAGCCGCACGACGGGATCGAAGATCGTCACCGGCTTGGGCATGAGTGCGGCAACATCGCGGGCATGCACCGGTTTCGCGAAGCTGTACATCTCCAAGAATTGCAGGAAGTCGCCGGGATACTCCTTGCGGATCAGACCGTCGAGCGCGAGGGCCATCCGCTTCACGTTGACGTACTGGCCCCCCTGCCGCATTGAGCCGCTCATGTCCATCAACACGGCAGTCGCGCACTTCGGGTTGTTCCGCGTGCGATGAATGACGATGTCATCAGGAGTCAGCCTCAACGGAGCCGTCATCGCTCCGCGTGACGAGCCGAGCGTTTCACTGCCCTCCGAACTTCTTGACGAGCCGATGCCCGGAGAAGCGTCCGGCTCATCACGCGGAGCGATGATGGCTACGTTGTCGGACGCAGTGCGTAGCAACGCGTTGACCAGCGACTGTGGGATATCCATCTGAGTCACTGAGTCACCGAACTCATACGGCTTTGTCGTCTGCAACTCAACAGCCCCTTCGCCGAGGATCGGGCCTTGATGCCGACCGGTTCGCGATGCCTGCAACTGGCTGAAGATTTTTTCCAGCAGCTTCCCTTGAAACAGCCGATACGCCTGCGGCGTGAGCTGATAACCGCGCTTCGTCTTCTCCAAACCTTGCTGCTCGGCCATTTGTTGCAACAGTTGTTCGACTTGTTGCTGAAGCTGAGCGAGTCCTTCCATCTGTTCTTCGTCAGCAAACTGTGCCAACTCTTGCAGATCGATCAGCGCAATCTGCGCGTTCTTCCCCGCCTCTTCGAGTTGCTTCAAAAGTCGATCGATCGTTTCGAGTTCCTCTTTGATCGCAAGTGCTTGCTCAATCGACATCAGCTTGCGACCAGTGAATTCGTACTTCGCCGCAAGTTCTTCGACTTGGTACTTGTCACCCAACCGCTCGGCAAGTTGCAGCAGTTGCCTCGCAAACCGAGATCGTTCGCCCCCAGCGCGATACCACAAGCGTTCGATGTCTCGAATCTGTTCTTCATCAACCGCCTTCTGGAACGCCTCCTTGAGCTCATCCGGCGGATGTGTGCTGTGAGCCAATCGCTGAAATGCCTTGCGAGCCTCTTCGACAACCTTCTTCGTTTCCCAAGTTTCGAGAATCTTCTTCTTCCGTTCCAGCAGCATCTTCTTCAACGATTCCAGACTCGGCCCCATCCCCGCGATCTGTCGAATATCAAGATGCACCGCACGAGCGAGTTCCTCTTCCGTTAGCTCGCTCATGTCGCCAAACGCGAGCATGTGCTCAAACGCCGGCGACACCAAATCCGGCGCCGGCTGACTAGGCGGCGGAAAGTTCTTCGGGTCGTACCGCTGATAGGTGTGAATCACACCGCCAAGAGAGTTTGAGTGCCCGGTCATTTCATAATCCCAAGAAGCGACCGTACCTCATCAAATGCTTGAGTGAGCGGCAGACTCAGCCCTGCATCGTCTTCAGCGAAACTTTGATTAATGCCGGTAACCGACGATCGTCGCTCCTTCGAGGTGAGTTTGAAGTTCTTATGGGAGATCATGATGTCGACACTGTTTTTGCAGACCTCGAACACTGGATCGGTGACGTCGGGTGGTGAATAGTCAAGACCATAGGGCGGCGTGACCTCAGTTGCTGATTCGCGACGATCATTGGGCATATCTTGTCCCTTCTTACACGAATTGATTTACCAATACAGCGGGAGGCGACTGAGGAAGCGAGAAAGATAACCCCGTGCGATCGCCACCGAAATTGGAGCGGTTGGCTCATTACGTTGATGAATCAGATTGTTGCGATGCTCTCGAACCTTGTGAGCATTATCGAGTCGGTCGAAAGGAATCTTTCGCGTGGCCGCAATGCCGTCTAAGAGGTCTCGAGTACGAGTTGGTGGCTTCGTCTTTCGAGTTGCTAACCAGTATTCGCGAAGTCCTGTCTCAAACTCTGCGAATAGTCGAATGATATATGTTCCACTCAGGTGATTTGATGCTTGCCGCACATCGCGGAGTTCCACTCCGGGTTCGAGGATCGCGGAATCACGAGATGAGTCGGCCAGCAAACGATCAACCGCCAACCGAACCGATTCAAACTCACGCTCCACAGCTTTGATTCGCGATGGCCATTCATTAATCGTCCGTGGCATTTTTCTTCATCTCTTGGAGAACTTCTTGGAACATTTCCTTTGAGAAATGCTTTGGCTCAGCATCACGCATCGTGTTGACGCTAGGAGTTCCTGGCCACATGTAATGCAACTGCCACTCGCCATTAGAAAAATAGAGACTGGCGATGTCGTCATAGGCCGGCATCAAATATAAATCGACGACTCCTTCCGCTCCCGGGGCCGATCGAGCGATTGGCTCCAGCAAGATGCGAGTCGTCGCTTCTTGAAGGATCAAGGCCGGAGCCACATATCGGCCAATGACCGAGTCCTTCATCGACTTCTCGATGCGGCGCGTCGACCAATCCATCTCGGTGGCCCAGGTTTGGACAGCTTGAATCAAGGTGTCCAAGCGATTTAGCCACGCTTCTCGAATTTCGATGACATTTGGTTCTTCGAGCATTGGTTGAGTTGGCATTAGAAAAACCTTTCGGTCCAGTGTAAGTCACTGCGAGAAACTACCTGCATGTTGAAGACACATCGTAATGGCTTCATTTCAAAACTCATAACGGATTTGTCCGTTCGTTTGAGATCGTGAGACTTGATCTGTCGCGTACAAGCCGGCGAGGACGAATTCGACGCAGGAGGCTCGGACGGCGGGGTCGCTGGAGGCGTTGACTTCGAAGGCTTTGTCCCAGGCTGGAGGGACTCGCTTGAGGCGGTCGGAGTAGTTGGTCGACGGGAGCATGTCACCCACTTCGATCTTCACCCCTTGGCTGAAGATTTGCGAAATCTCTTCGAGGCCGTGTTCATCGACGTACTCCATGAAGACCGTGCGGATTGCTTCGGCCAGCAGGGCGTCGAGGATTTGGCGCTCGCTCATTTGATGGCTTCCCATCAAGTCGAGTTCGAGCTTGCCGAGCGATGACGAATACAAGTGGCCGAGGTCACTGATGCGCGGCACGGCGGGGGTTTCGCGCAGTCGAGCACCTCGCTGGCGGGTGCTCGCCACCATCGTGCGATAGTTGGCGATGCTGAAGCGGGCACTGACTCCGGAGGTCTGATCGATGTACTTCGATTGGCGAGCGGCGATGCTCAACTCTTCGATGATCTCTTTCATGAAGCGCGGCACGACGACCGGGAACGGTTCGCCGAGGTCGATGCCCGCTTCTTGTTCGAGGATATCGATTCCCTGATCACGGTCTTTCGGATAGTGCGTGTGGATCACCGACCCAATGCGGTCCTTGAGCTGCGGGATCACCTTGCCGCTGCGGTTGTAGGTCGCGGGGTTCGCCGAAAACAAAATCAGCACGTCGATGTCGAACTTCACGGGATAGCCACGAATCTGCACATCCCGCTCTTCGAGGATATTGAATAACCCGACCTGAACCAGTTCATCCAGTTCCGGTAGTTCGTTCATGGCGAAGATGCCTCGATGCATGCGCGGGATTAGGCCGAAGTGCAGAGCCTCTTCCGCTGACATGCTCACACCGGCGACGAGTTTTGACGGATCGATCTCACCGATGATGTCGGCGAACTTCGTTCCGGGGGCGAGCCGTTCGACGTAACGCTCGGAGCGCGGCCACCAGCCGATCGGGACTTCGCTCGGTGGGACAGAAGCGACAAACTCGCGACAGACTCGTGTAATTGGATGATACGGATCATCGTGCAACGGCGCGTCGGGATGCTTGATGTAGGGGATCTCGTCGTCAAGGAATCGCGCGAGCGTCCGCATCAGGCGGCTCTTCCCCTGCCCTTTCTCACCGAGGAACAGCATGTCGTGTCCGGCGATAAGAGCGATGTTGATTTCGGGAATGACCGTGTTTTCATAGCCGACGATACCGGGGAAGAGTTCTTCGTCTGCCGCGAGTGATCGCAAAAAGTTGTCTCGGATTTCCTGCTTGACTGTTTTTGAAATCCAGCCACTCTCCCGCAGTTCTTGCAGGTTAGTCGGCTTTCTTGTTCGCTCCGGCATGAGTTCCTCGTATTTCTATGTGAATAAGCTTCAGAATTTTATGAGGGTAGATATTGTTATCACTTGAGCGAAGCAGTGTAGCAGTCTGTTGAAAATGTAGCGTACGTGGCTCGCAGCCATCGGCGTCTGAACACGACATTGAGTAGACTTGCATGCGAGAAGTCTCGCACCGCAATTGCGACCGCATGTTTAACGACAAATTTGAGTCTGAGCGAAATGGAATTTCTAAATCCTGCAAGTTGCTAAATTGAGACGAATCCAGTCTACCAAGCGGGAACTGAGCACGTGCCAATTCCGCGACCGTCCAGATTCTGTAATCGGATTACATAGCACGCAAAGTAAAAGTCTCTGACAGCAATCGCTGGTGATGGCTTTTGAAATAATTGGACGAATGTCATATGGCAAACCGTTTGTTGCAGTTCGGCGAACCGGCACCGTGGTTCTCAGCCCCCACCGAAAGTAGTTCCGCGTTTCATTTCGATACCGTCGCTGGCCGGTATGTCTTGCTGATGTTTTTTCAATCGACCGCTCGCGCGGACAGCAATCTGATTCTGACTGAATTAATGCAGCAGCGAATGAAGTTCGATGACGACTTCGTGACGTTCTTTGGCGTCAGCACAGATCCACTCGACCAGCAGTTGCGGCGAGTCCAAGAGCAAGTGCCGGGGATGCGGTTCTACTGGGACTTCGACCAATCGGTCAGTCGTTTGTATGGAGCATTGCAAACAGACCCGGCGACCGGACAAGAAAAGTATGTGTGTCACGCGGTCTTGCTCGATACTCGTTTGCGAACGTTGATCACTTTGCCGTTCGATGAGCCAGCGACCTATGTGACTCGCTTGCTACGTATGATGGAAACAATTCCGCCGCTCGCTCAGCCGACGCTCGCTGCAACGCAGGCTCCAGTGCTGATCGTGCCGCGAGTCTTCGAGCCTGATTTCTGTCGGCAGTTGATCAACCAGTACGAACAACACGGCGGCACCGAATCCGGTTTCATGCGTGACGAAGCGGGCAAGACGGTTGGCGTTTATGACCACGGCCACAAGCGGCGTCAGGATTTTGAAATTCAAGACGAGCAACTTCGTCGAGCCTGCATGATCCGCATTCACAATCGACTGGCACCGGAGATCGAGAAGGCGTTTCAATTCAAAGCGACACGTATGGAACGTTACATCGTGGCATGTTACGACGGCTCGCAAGGAGCTCACTTTCGTGCTCATCGAGACAACACGACCAAGGGAACGGCTCATCGAAAGTTCGCTGTCTCATTGGTCCTCAACACCGGAGAGTTCGATGGCGGCTTTGTCTGGTTCCCCGAATACGGACGCCAGCTATTCGCTCCCCCGGCAGGAGGGGCAGTCGTCTTTTCGTGCTCGCTGTTGCACGAAGCAACGCCGGTGACAAGTGGCAAGCGCTTCGTCTTCTTACCGTTCCTTTACGACGATGCTGCCGCTCGCCTGCGCGAACAAAACATGCAGTTTGTTGGTGGTGACGCAAACACGCCGCAACAAGCTCAGCAAGCAGCAATCGTTTAACCGCCAGCCGCAGGCACGCACGCTGTACGACACTGGATGTTGATCTGAGCGATGACGCGTGTGCCTGCGTAGCCGTGTCTTCACGCCGCCTGCTGGATATCTTCTCGCGACCGGATCGAACGCCGTCGCTCATCGCTTTCCAGGAGCCGCTCACATGACTCGGATGATGCTCTGCCTGTGCTTGGCCGGATTCTTTTCCGTCACGATCGCTGCCGCCGCCGACAAGCCGAACACGGCCAAGCCGAACACGGCCAAGCCGAACGGCAATCGGCTGACGTATCTCGATGAGCCGTGCAATCCGTGGTATCCGCATCGCGACTTTCCGAAGCTGACGACTCCGATGTGGGTCGGCGAGGAAGGAGTCGAAGCGGTCGTGATCCTCGGCATCGACGACATGCGCGGGCATGAGAAGTGGGAGGCGTATCTCCGGCCGATCCTGACGCGGTTGAAGCAAATCGACGGCCGCGCTCCGGTCAGCATCTTTACTTGCTCGATCGACCCGAAGCAGCCGCACTTGCCGCAGTGGCTTGAAGAAGGGTTGAGCTTCGAGGTTCACACGATCGACCACCCGTGCCCGTTGTTGCAAGGCGGCAGTGGCGGACGCAGCTTGCGTCCGCAGCCGACCGACGCTGGCAGCGTCGGCCACGAGGAATCCGCCGGCCTCGCGAAAGCGAAGTCCACGGTCGATCGCTGCATTGATCTGCTCAACGAGGTGCCGAACAACAAGCCGGTTTGTTTTCGGATGCCGTGCTGCGATTCGCTCAACACGCTCAGCCCGCGGTTCTATACCGAGATTTTCAACAAGACGACGACGAAGGGAAACTTCCTGCTGGCGAATTCGTCGGTCATGCAAGTCTTCACGTCGGATGATCCGGCGTTGCCGCGCGAGTTGGTGCTCGACGCGGACGGCAAGGAGAAATTCAAAAAGTACCTGCCGACCGATCGCTTCTTCGCGAACTCCATCGAGAACTACCCGTACCCGTTCGTGGTGGACCGGCTGTGCTGGGAGTTCCCCTGCGTCGCTCCGAGCGATTGGGCTGCTCAGCATCTGCACATGCCGAACAATCCGCAGACGATCGAGGACTGGAAAGCGGCGCTCGACTGTACCGTGATCAAGCAAGGGGCTTATTGCCTCGTCTTCCACCCGCACAACTGGATCAAGCCCGAGCAAATCAACGAACTCATCGACCACGCCGTCACCAAGCACGGCAAGAAGGTCAAGTTCCTGAACTTCCGAGAGGCGGTCGAACGGCTCAACAAGAACGTGCTTCATGTGAACGACGACCGACTGTTCGACATGAGACTGCGAAGCAGACGAGGGTTTGATAACTGCGTTTCGTTGTTGGATGTCAACGGAGATGGGTTCTTAGATGTCGTAAGTCGTAACGCACCGCAGATTGCATCTATCGTTTGGAATCCCAAAGAAAAAAGATGGGCGTTGGACATTCGATTTCACAGTACCTTGGAGTTTGTCGAAGCCGATCGCCTTATTGACTCGACCGCACGGTATGGCAAACTCGGTCGCAACGACTGCCCGACGGTGATTTGGGAAAGCACGCCAGCTTTGCCTGCCTACGAATTTCTCGGGAACGAATGGAAGCCCTCGCGAAAAATCGAAAAACTTAGGGCGAACATTTTTGGAGATGAGACGCGGAAGCTCGCTCAGGAAATGCTTCCGGGTGGAACAATCCGATTTCGCGACCTCGACGGCGACGGAATTGATGAAGTGATTCTCACAAGAGCGAACTCTCATCTAATGCTTCGCTGGACAAATACGGAGAACGGTTGGGAAAAGTTGCCACTCAAATTTCCTGGTGGTTCAATGCTCGTCAATGCAAAGGCGACAGATGCCAGCCTGCGTTTCATCGACCTCGACGAAGACGGCCACGACGACATCGTCTTCTCGAATCACGAGCGGTACGGCATCTGGCTGTGGGAGTCGTTGAAGACGGACTGGTCGCGCGAGGTGCTTTCCGGCCAGCGCGGCGACAAGCCGGCCGAGCAAGAGTTGCCGCCGATTGTGCGGGCGGATGGGTCGAACAACGGGTTCTGGGTGCATGCGCGGCAGCTCGTGTGGATGAACGAGGACACGGCGAAGTCGAAAGACCTCGTCGAGCGGCGGTCGTTCGATGACATCCTCGCGCGGAGGTTGGGCACTCCTGCCCGACTCGATGCGAAGTCGGCTCCCGAAGACAACGAAACGAAAGAGGTCAACGCGAAAGAAGCGACGGGCAAGAGTGCCCATCCTCCGAATGATGGCCCGAAGTCGCCCGACGCCTCGCTGAAGATGATGCAGGTCAAGCCGGGCTACCGAGTCGAACTGGTCGCCGCCGAACCGCTCGTCCGCGACCCCGTCGCCTTCGATTGGGGACCGGACGGGAAACTCTGGGTCGCTGAGATGGCCGACTATCCGCTCGGTGTCGGCGAGGGCGAAGAGGCAGACAACGCGGATGCGGACCTACGATAGGGGTAGGAACGACCGATTGATTTCGGTCGCCCCTCCCTCCGAACCGGACGGGCGGGTTTCCCGCATCCGGCTCTCCGGTTGATGGTCTTACCTGCGAGAGGATTGAACGGCCAGTGCATGGGCGGTGGTCAG
>JAPLNX010000460.1 GCA_026400935.1 Planctomycetia bacterium
CAAGACAAACTCCCCAATCGTCCCGGCCGCTCGTTCGCCCGAGAAGCCTACCCCCGACGACCAAAATCCAACCAATTCCAAAAAAGAAGACCCAAAAATCCCGGCCCCAAACCAGACTCCTAAAGTAAGTGCCATTGGGCTGACGCCACCCGGCTCACCAGTTTGAGAGTTTGGCGAAAGCCGCCTTATGAAACTGCCAACAAGATGACCAAGTTAATTTTCAATCGACGAACTTCCTGCATTGCAGCCGCACCAATTCGGTTGCGGCCGGTGGTGCTGCGCGCGGGCTTCACGTTGATCGAGGTCTTGGTCGTCATCGCGATCATGGCCATGTTGATGGCGCTCATCCTCCCCGCAGTGCAAAAATCTCGCGAAGCGGCTCGTAATACGGAGTGTCGGAACAAGCTGAAGAACATCGGGCTGACGTGTCTCACGTTTCACGACAGCTACGGTTACTTTCCGAGGAACACGATTCGGCCTCGCGGAACGACTCAGATCAACGGCGAGCCGCCCGGCAATCTTTGGGATTGGAAGAGCGGCTCGTTCGAGTCGTGGTGCCGACAGATCATGCCGATGATCCACAAGCCGAAAGCGATTGCTCAAGACGCGGTGTTGCTGCTTGGCTGCCCGTCCGATCCGCGCGGACCCGACTACAAAATCCCGACGTATGGATTCACCTGGTATGTTGGCGTCTTCACCCATCGGAAGTCCGAAAACGATGGGATCATCGTGGATGACACAGACCTGAAAGACAAATTCACCGTTTCCATTTCGTCCGTGCGGGACGGGACCAGCAACACGATCATGCTTGCCGAGCGACCGCCTCCGGCTGACGGCCAGTGGGGCTGGTGGGATTCCAAATGCTGCCTGGAAGACACGGTTTCACCCGTCGTCGGCGACAGGAAGTTTTACAGCAATGGAGCCTTCGGATCGTGTCCCCAAGTGGCTTACTACGGTCCGGGCGACGTTCAGGATAACTGTGCTTTCAATTCGCTGTGGTCCAACCATGCCGGCGGAGGCAACTTCTGCATGGGAGATGGCAGCGTTCGCACAATTGCGTATCACGTC
Organism: Planctomycetia bacterium; assembly: GCA_026400935.1. Classification (GTDB taxonomy): domain Bacteria; phylum Planctomycetota; class Planctomycetia; order Planctomycetales; family Planctomycetaceae; genus SXKJ01. The sequence goes on from JAPLNX010000460.1 coordinate 1,069, forward strand.
GCGAAAGTGAAATGCGGGAATACGACGCTGCTGGAGGCGCTGGCCTCTCGCAATGGGAGAGAAGTGACCGGGCAGTATTAGCCTCTGCCGGTAAGTGGAACTCGTTCAAGCGACCGTCGATTTCGGCGGTCGCTTTTTTTGTTGGGATCGAGGATCGCTTACGCCGTGGTCATGGCCTCTTCGGAGTCGACACGGCTGTTCCGCCTGACGGCAATTGCGGGCGTGACAAGGGGATGCCCCCACAGGCTTGTCGTGAAACTCCGCCAAACGTCTTGATCACCCAAAATTCTTGGCGGAGCGCGCAGGCCGATTCTGCTGGTCCTTCTGCGGAGATGTGGCTGTGCGGGCTTTGAGGATTCGCAGCCGAACTTCGCACGGCGATTGTCCACTCAACTCGCACGTCTTGAGGTCTGTTTCTCACATCACTTGGAAGAGGAGTTCTGTCATGCGTTTTTCTTGGCTTCAAAGTTTGATCAGTGGTCGCCCCAGTCGAGCGGCGATTCGTCGCCGAAATGCTCGCTTCAACAACATTCAGGCGGAGTGCTTAGAGACTCGCCAAGTCCTGACGATGCTGGCTCCAACCAGCGTGGCTGCAACAGCGGCTGCCGATGTTGAGATTCGGGACTTCAACGGGGACGGGGTGAATGACATCGCGTCGCTCAATGCGTCGATCGGGGTTGTCAGCGTGATGTTGGGAAATGGCGACGGTTCATTTCAGGCGGGAGTGAATTCGGCGGCGGGCGGAACCGGCACCAAGATGGCAGCCTCGGACTTCAATCATGATGGGAAGCTCGACCTCGTGACGGTCGAGGGCTATCAGATCGACTTGCTGAAGGGGAACGGGGACGGTTCGTTCCAAGCTCCGATCTCTTACTACGCGAGTGCTTATCCGAACGACATTGATGTCGGCGACGTCAACAACGATGGTCTGGACGATGTCTTCACCGCCAGCTTCTCGTATGGCGGGACGACGCAGCTCTTCGTCAACGACGGCCTTGGGGGCTTCTTGCCGAGCCACAACTTGGCGATTGGACCGACCGGAATGGAGATTGAAGGGGCGGACGTCAACGGCGACGGCAACCTCGATCTCGTGCAGTCCAGTGGATCGGGGTGGTACGCGGTCCTAGTTGGCCACGGCGACGGCACGTTTGTGTCGGCGGCCACGACGGTGCTGGCACCCTCGCAGGATCTCAAGGTCGATGACTTCAATGGTGATGGCATGGCCGACATGGTGGTGACGAACGGCGTCACGGTCTCGGTCTACGCGGGATCGGCTACGGCCGCGTTTCAGTCTCCGACCAATTACCCGATGCCCGGAGCGACTCGCTTGGAGTTAGGCGACATCAATGGCGACGGTCATCTGGACGTCGTCGGGAACAACAGCATGGTGATGCTCGGTCGAGGCAACGGCGGCTTCTACGCACCGACGGCTTACGGTACCGCGCCAGGAACGACGATCGGACTGGGTGATATCAACGGCGACGGCAGCCTCGATGCTGTCAGCGGAACCGCCCTTGGTTTGAACGCCACGATCAATGGAAACAACGACATTCAGCTTCTCGCCGGAGCAACTCAGATTTCCGTGAGTGCAACGGGGGCGGCTCAAGCGGGAGTTCCGTTTGCCGTCACGGTGACGGCGCTCGATGTGGACGGCAATGTGGTCACCGGGTTCCAAGGGACCGTTGGGATCATGGGTGCGGCGGGAACGATGCCGGTCAGCTACACGTTCTCCGCGAGCGACAACGGAGTTCACACGATCGCCGATGCCGCGAAGTTGTTTGCTCTCGGATCGGGGACATACTCGGTCACTTCACCGTTCTTGCCCGATGCGTCGGGAACTGTTGATGTCGCAGCCGGACCAGCGGCGAAGTTCACGGTTGCCGCGAATCAAATAACCGCGGTGGCGGGGACTTCGACCAGCGTGACGGTCTCGGCCTTCGATGCTTACGGCAACGCGGCTGCGAGTTATCTCGGCACGGTTCACTTCACGAGCAGCGATATTCAGGCCGGCTTGCCGAGTGACTACGCCTTCACCGCCGATGACGCGGGGAGCCACACGTTTGCAGTGGCGTTGGCGAAGGTCGGCTTTCAGCAGGTCAGTGCAATCGACTCGGTCAGCGCGACCGTGAAGGGAAGCTCTGGTTGGGTCACGGTGACTCCTGCAGCGGCGGCCACGCTGACCGTCACTGCTCCAACCGGATATGTCGGCTCAGTGAATGCGGTCTACGTTCATGCTCTCGACGCCTACGGCAACATGGCGACCGGCTACAACGGAGTCGTGCATCTCACGTCGTCTGATGCGGGGACAACGGTCTCAAACGATGCGGCTCTCTTTAATGGCAGCGGCACGCTGACCTTCACGCCGACTGTGATGGGCCCGCAAACGCTGACGGCGAATGATGTCGTTGATGGTTCGGTCGCGGGCAGCGGCACGGCCAATGTCACACCTGGTTGGGGAGCACGCTTCGTAGCGACGGCGCTGCCCAGCACAATGGCCGCCGGACAAACTCAGTACACGACGCTGACCGTCTATGACGCCTTCGACAATGTCTCGACGGTTTACACCGGATGGGTGCTCGTTTCGGGAAGCGATTCGCGATCAGCCAGCATGGTCTACTTCACCGCAGCGGATGCGGGTGTCAAAACGATTCCAGTGACGCTCTACACGGCAGGCGTCCAATCGGTGACGATCTCCGACTACTACCACGCTGGCGTGACCTTTACGCAAACGGGGATCACCGTAACGGCGGGTGCCGTGCGGTCGATTTCGGCCACACCGCTGCAAGGGACGACGGCAGGTACGACTCAAAGCGTGACCGTCACGGGCCACGACATCTACGGCAATGTAGCGACGGGATATACCGGGACCGTCACCTTCGCGAGCACCGACACTCTGGCCACGCTCCCGACTGATTACACCTTCACGGAAGCCGATGCCGGCAGCCACACCTTCGCGGTGACGTTCAAGCAATCGGGCACTCAGGACATCACTATCGCCGACAACACGACAACGATTGTGACGGTCCAATATTACCAGACAGCGTTATCGACGATGACGTACTCTCAGATTCATATCCCGATTTCTCCGGATGTCCTCAGTACGTTCGCGATTAAGGGAGCTTCATCCAGCAACACGACAGCGGGATCGACCATCAATCTGATCGTCACTCCGTCGGACGTGTACGGCAACACGATCGACAACTACACGGGCACCGTTCGCATCAGCACGACCGATGTGCAAGCCATTCTGCCGTCGAGCTACACCTTCAACTACGCCGATGCAGGGACTCATACCTTCGCGGTCACGTTGAAGACCGCTGGCTCGCAGTCGATCACGTTCACCGACAGCGCGAACTCCGCGATCACCGGCGGCCTGAGCGGTCTGACCGCAGTCACCGTCAAAGCCGCCGCTGCGAGCAAGTTCTCGATCGTCACTCCGACGAGCGTGAATGCGGGCAACGCTCAGTCGGTCGCGGTCGCCGTGACTGACGCTTACGGCAACGCGATCACGAGCTACACCGGCACCGTGAAGGTCACGAGCAGCGACGCTCAAGCCATTCTGCCCGCGAACTACACCTTCACGAACAAGGACTCGGGAGCTCACACCTTCAGCGTCACGTTGAAGACCGTTGGCAACCAGTCGATCACATTGACCGACACGACGAACGCCGCGATCACCGCGACTCAAAGCGGCATCGCAGTGAATCAAGTGATTGCTCAAGTCGCCTCGTTCACGGTCAGCGGTTTTGCCGCGACGACCGCTGGCACCGCGAAGAGCTTCACCGTCACGGCGAAGGACGCGAGCGGCAGCGTGATCTCCGGCTACACCGGCACGATCAACTTCAGCAGCAGCGATGTGAAAGCCGGCCTCCCCGCCAGCTACACCTTCACAGCGGCTGACGCTGGATCGCATACCTTCTCAGCCACGCTGAAGACGGCGGGCGCTCAGTCCATCACGGTGAAGGATGCCGCCATCGGCACTGCGATCGGCACTCAATCCGGTATCTCAGTGACCGCCGGAGTGGCGACACAGTTCGTGCTCTCCGCACCATCAACTGCCGCTGCCAGCTCCAGCGTCAACGTGAAGCTGACCGTCTACGACGCCTACGGCAACATCGCGACGGGCTACACCGGCAAGGTCACGCTGACCAGCACCGATTCGAAGGGCGGCTCACCGAGCTACTCCTTCAGCAGCCGCGACGCCGGAGTCCACGTCTTCAGCTACAAGTTCGGCACCGTTGGAAGTCAAACGCTGACG
>JAPLNX010000566.1 GCA_026400935.1 Planctomycetia bacterium
CACTTCAAAGGCCCGATCGCCGTGCGACCGGTGTGGCTAAAGTCTCCCAAGCGAATCGAGTCGCTGATGTTCCTGCTGACCATCGCGCTGATGCTGCACTATCTAATCCAGCGAACGTACCGCGAGAGCCTGTCGGAAACCGCCCCCGTGAAAGAGCGGCGAATCACCACCAAGACACTGCTGCGCGCGTTCCAAAACTACACGCTCTTGATCGACCGTCACGGGATGGGCCGCACGGTCAGCCCCACGCGACTCACGTCTCGTCAATCGGAAATCCTCCGCCAACTCGAACTGCCGACCCCTGCCGAAACCCTGCGTCGCTTGCCCCCGCGACCGCCAGACTGACGACGAACAACTCGCCGCCGATGCCCGGTGGCTTGAAGCGTTCGACAGGGTGCGGAAAATGGGGTTAAACAACTCATCCATGACCGCGTGGGGTATAGATGCTCGGGAACGTCGCCGTAATGCAGTCTGTTTCAAGTTCGGGATGAAGAAGGACACAGTGGTGGAAGGTCGGTGAAAAGTCATGAGGGCAGAATTCCGGTATCGCCAGTTTGTTGCGGTGGCACACACTATTGGTAGGGGAAGTGTTAATGCTGATTCCCGTTTTTTGTGACCATGCGGAACGCCAGATTTTTGGAATTGTTTGTTGAGTTGCCTCGATTGGGATGCGGATCGACTTAACAGTTGGGAAACGATTGTGACTTCTTCGCCTCGTAAATAAGCCAGTTGAGGTCGCTGTCCAATAATCTGGATGGTGCTTGGGCTGCTTGCTCGGTGGGTAGGGGTCTGATAGTTTCCGCTGACTAATTTGTCGGTAACTTTGTTGAAATTGTCTTTTAATGGTCGGTGATGGCCAGATTTTGAAATCCACTTAAGTCAGAGAAAGAGATCGAGGCTCGCATGTACAACGTCACGTTGATTCCTGGGGATGGAACTGGTCCGGAACTCGCCGAAGCGGCCCGCAAGTGTGTGGATGGGACGGGAGTTAAGATTAATTGGGATGTGCAAGAGTGCGGCATCGAAGTGATTGAAGCTCAAGGAAAAATTCCGGAATCGGTGTTTACGTCGATTCGAGCCAATAAGGTGGCACTCAAGGCTCCGATCACGACACCAATCGGAAAAGGCTTCCGCTCAGTCAACGTCGCGCTGCGACAAGAACTGGGACTCTTTGCCTGCGTGCGGCCATGTAAAACCTATAAGGGAGTCCGCTCCTACTTCGATAAGACGAAGGTTGATCTCGTCATCGTGCGAGAGAACACCGAAGACCTCTATGCAGGAGTTGAGTTCAAGGCGGGCGAGCCGAAAACTGCCGAACTGATTCAATTCATCAATGCGGCGGCGACTGGCAAGAAGATTGGTACTGGCCTCAACACGACTGGCGTCAGCATCAAGCCAATGTCAGTCGAAGGGGTTCGCAACATCGGGAACTATGCCTTTGACTACGCAGTCAAACACGGACGGAAATCTGTCACGTCGATCTGCAAAGCCAACATTATGAAGTTCACCGACGGTCTATGGTACGACGTGACTCGCGCGGTCGCGACCGCTTACGGGTCAAAGTTTGAAGATGCGAAACTCGCCGAGGGAGTGAAGGCCGATCCGGAACTCGCAGGCAAAGTCGCGAATGGAAGCGGCGTCGCGTATCTCGAACGGCTCGTGGACAACATGTGTATGCAGTTGGTTCAGAAGCCAGAGAACTACGACGTTTTGGTGATGGGTAACTTGTACGGTGACATTCTGAGCGACCTTTGTGCCGGCCTGGTCGGCGGCCTGGGTGTGGCTCCTGGTGCCAATATCGGCCCTGACTCAGCAATCTTCGAAGCAACTCACGGATCGGCACCGAAGTACAAAGGCCAGAACAAGGTCAACCCAACCGCGTTGATCCTCTCCGGCAAGCTGATGTTGGAGCACATGGGTGAAGCCGCCGCCGCCGCGAAGCTCGAACGGGCCGTCGCCAGTATCATTGAAGAGGGGAAGTTCGTCACCTACGACATGAAGCCCGACCGCAACGACCCGACCGCTGTCGGCACTCGTGAAATGGCCGAAGCGATCTGCAAACGAATGGCGGAACTTGGTTAGCCGGTTCCAGTCGGCCTGTCTTCTATCAAGAGTGATGCCCAATCGCACAGACTTTACGTCGTCAGCCGGAACGCACATGCGTCTGGTTTGCACGGCTGACTAACTTTTGAATTTGGTGGCACGTCCTGACCATTGGGAATTGCGTGAGAATCGCGATCAACTTTGAAACCCACGTTCTTCCCGATGGTCAAGGCCGTGCCACGCACGTCTGCAAATTCAACTTTTAGCCAACCGTGGGGGGCCGAGTTGTTCTATATGTTACATGTCGTGACGTAAACCAGCCGAAGCAGATCACGATGGGTTTGGAAACTCGTCGTGTTGATGTCGATCAAGGAAGCTCACATGGCACAATTCCTCGCCCAAAACTGGTTGCTCAATCGACGGCATGTTCTGCGCGGATTCGGCGTTGCGATGGCGCTGCCGCTGCTGGACTGCATGCGTCCGCTGGGAGCGGCGGAGGCCAAGTCGCGGGCGAAACGGAGCGTCTTCATCTATCTGCCCAACGGCGTGAATACGATCGACTATCAGATCACTCAGGCTGGCGCGGACTACAAGTTCTCGAAGTCGCTCACGCCGCTGGAAAAGCATCGGGCGAACATTACGCCAATCAGCGGGCTGCATCATCCGCATGGGCTGGGGCATCATCACAATTGCAGCTCGATCTGGCTGACCGGGGGCAAGATCGGGCCGTCGGAACGGAATACGATCTCGGTCGATCAGCTTATGGCTCAGGTGACCGCGCCGCAGACGCGGTTCTCCTCGCTGGAGCTGAGCAACCAAGGACACTCGCTGGCCTACAGCGCGGATGGGATTCAATTGCCGGCTCAAGGGAATCCGAGCGTCGTGTTCCGCGAACTGTTTGAAGGGCCGCAAGGGGGAATCGCCAAACAGCGACGCGGGCTGCAACGTCGGGGGAGCATCCTCGACGCGATTCTGGAGGAGGCTCGATCACTCGGGGGACAGCTCGGCCAGGAGGATCGCGGGCGGCTTGAGCAATACCTGACGTCGGTGCGTGAGGTCGAAGTTCGCACCGAGCGGGCCGACAAGTGGCTCGACACGCCGCGTCCCAAAGTCGATCCCGCCGATCAGTCGCGGTTGAATCGAGACATCTCGCTGGAGCGGCTCGGCGAGTATCTGCGGACGATGTACGACATCATCGTGCTCGCGTTTCAAACCGACCTGACGCGCGTGGCCACCTTCAGCACGGGCAACGAAGGGACCGGGCCGGCGGTCCCCGAGATCGGCGTGAAGCAGGATCGCCATTCGCTCTCGCACCACAATGCGAACCCGAAGCTGATGCAGGATCTGACCGCCAGCGACACGTTCAACATCAAGCAGTTCAGCTACTTCCTCGACCGCCTGAGCGAAGTGAAGGATGCGGACGGCCCGCTGATTGATTCGACGATGACTCTCTACGGCAGCGGCATGGCCTTTGGTCACAGTCACGGCAACGCCAACCTGCCGCTGATCCTGGCGGGAGGCGGCCAACTCGGCCTGAAGCACGGGCGGCACATCGACTTCAACGCGGCGTCGAAACCGGATGGCTACACCTACGATCTCGACAATCCCCTGAAGCACTACGCCATCTGTCACAACCCGGTGAATGGCAAAGCTCACTTGAGCAACCTGCTGCTGACGATGGCTCAGAAGATGGACGTCCCCGCCGAGAAATTCGCCGACAGCAACGGGACGGCGTCGGACGTGTTGTAGCCACGCTCGCCAAGAGCGTGGGCGAACGAAGTCGGCGTCCTATTTCCCACGGTCTGGTGACCGTGGCTACGTCTGTGGTTCAGCAACCTTACGGCTGTGAAGAGCACTTTCATGTTTCAACGTCTGTCACCAGCTTTCCTCATCCTGATCGCCTTCGCCGTTCCCTCGCTGGCCCAAGATTTCGTTCCGAAGCCCGGCCAGTTTCCGCCGGCCGGCACCGGCACATACCTCGCGGGCGAGTTGGTCATCATCGACTCGGCCAATCGCCGAGGCGGCTTGCGGCTGGATGGGAACGAGCCTCACGACCGTTATCACAGCGGGCCGTTGCATTACTTCGCGATGCTGCCGTATGCCACGGTCTCGTTCAACGGGGCTCCCGCCGAACTGAAGGACATCCCGCTGGGGACCCACGTGCATGGCTACTTCTACGTGCCACCGGTCGGCGAGGAGACGACGATCCCGCCGCTGCCGAAGGACATGGAGCGGCATCAACTCAATCACAACCACGCCGTCTCGTTGGAAGACGATTTCAGTTTCTACCAGCGTCGCGGGCAGAGTTGGAAAGTCGTTTCGCTGGATACGAACAAAGGCAAAATCAACGTTGCACCTGCGGGCCAAATGGTCAAAGACGGAATCAACACGCCCTACACGTTCGACATCGACGATCTCTCGAAAGTCTGGAAGGGCCGCACGCTGGTTGATCTCACCGACATCAAGCCCGAGCAAGTTGTGCAATTCAATCTCGGCTGGTCGCCCGGTTGGCGCGACAAGGAATTCACGGTGTCGGAAATCTGGCTCGACGACGACAGCCGGAAGATCGCGACCGATCTGCAGCAACGCCGGCATGTGAAGTATCAGAAGCAGCGGTGGCTGCCCGGCTGGATCGACTCGGTCGAAGACAACGACTTCGGCGGCGGGACCGTGACGCTCACACTGTTCGGCGGCATGGACCCGTCGCTGTATGCCGACCTCAAAGCCACTCAAGAGAAGGGATACCACGTCGCGGTCGCGGAGAAGACGCTGCGCACTTGGTTCCATCGTTCCGACAGAAAACTCGGAAACGTTGCCGAGTGGAAGGAGAGCGAGAATCCACCCCCCGGCAGCAGCGGCATCCAGGTCCGTATGAAGTTCACCGAACTGCTCGACGGCTATCGTCCGGGTCGAGTCGTCCGCGTGAAGTGCCACGATTGGCTCTTCGTGACCATGCCGTCGGAAGAACGAGTGAAGACGATTGAAGAGCAGAAACGATCGGCCATTTTCAGCCTACCTTGAGTGTTTTGTAGCCACGCTCGCCAGAGCGTGGGTGTTGCGTCCCTTGGACCACGATCTGGCGAGCGTGGCTACGGTCCGTCCCTTTCAAAAACAGGAGTTCTCATGACGAAGCAGATACTGATTGCACTCGGCCTGATGTTGGCCGCGACCGCCGGCTCGGCACGCGCCGACGAAACGGAATCATTGATCGCCCCCGGCGAGAAGGTGCAGAAGCTGGCGGGAGACATGAAATTCACCGAAGGCCCAACCTGGATTCCGGCAAAGAAGGCGCTCGTCTTCTCCGACATTCCCAACAGCAAACTCATGCAGTGGAAGGAAGGGGAAGGCTTGTCGGTCTTTCGTCAAAGCGAACAATCGAACGGCAATATTCTCGATCTGGAAGGCCGGCTGATTTCGTGTCAGCACGCAGCTCGCAACCTCGTGCGGACCGAGGCCAACGGCAGCATCAAAGTGCTGGTCGACAAATTCGACGGCAAGCGATTGAATTCCCCCAACGACGTCGCGGTGCGATCCGACGGCACGCTCTGGTTCACCGATCCGTCGTGGGGCCTGACCGGGCCTGCCGATCTTCCCGGCCACTGGGTCTTCAAGCTCGATCCAGCAACGGGGAAGGTCGAGCCTGTCATCAAGGATCTCGCGATGCCCAACGGCATCAACTTCTCACCCGATGAGACCCGCTTGTACGTCGCCGACACCGGCGGGCATCCGAAGCATCCCGACCCGGCATTCCACAAACTTCCCGGCGGGATTCATTGCTACGAGGTCAGCAAAGATGGGAAGCTCGGTAAGAAGCTGTTCCAGATCGAGCAAGGGAGCGACGGAATGACCGTCGATGTAAAAGGCAATCTCTACACGACGCACGGTAAGGTTCACGTCTACAACGCCGACGGCAAGAAGCTGGAAACGATCGACGTCCCCGAAGGCCCCGCCAACGTCACCTTCGGCGGCGACGATTACAAGACGCTGTTCATCACCGCGAAAACATCGCTCTACAGCGTCCGCATGAAGAACGCCGGAGCCAAACCGCTGGGAGCTAAGTGGTGAGCGACAAAAACTCCATCGAACACTTTTCCGCACAGTGGCCCATGACGACGTGGGGCACGTTTTCAACGTGCCCGCTTCGAGCCGATTTGAGCACGTTGAAAACGTGCTCCACGAGTTTCGTCATGACGCTCGCGCTATTCGGCTTGCTGGTCGCGGTCCCAAAGGCACTCTATGCCGCCGACGCAACAACCGGTTTCGACCAATCGGTCCTGCCGTTCTTTCAGACGTACTGCCTGCGCTGTCACAACGCGCAAAAGCAGGAAGGCAAATTTCAACTCGACACTTTGTCGCGCGACTTCGCCGATCAAGCGGTCGCTCAGCGCTGGAGCGAAGTCGTCTTCCGCATGAACTCCGGCGAGATGCCGCCGAAGAAAGAGCCGCAGCCCAAACCGCAAGAACTGGGGCGAGCGGTCGACTGGCTCTCGACGCGGATTACGGAAGGGGAAGCGGCACGGATGGCTCGACGCGGGCCGGTCGCTCATTACCGGCTCAGCCGCGAGGAATACGGTCACACCGTCTACGATCTGCTCGGCGTGTACTTCGACGTCAACCTGCCGGGCGCGTTCAACGAAGATCCCCGCTGGCACGGCTTTGATCGGATCGGCTCGCTGCTGACCCTCTCGCCATCGCATGTCGATCGTTACTTTCGCGCGGCAGAGACGGTGCTGTCGCGAGCCTTTCCCGATCAGCATCCCCCATCGCAGAAGAACCGCCGCGACGCCAACACCGGCCAAGACAAATGGCTGCAAGAGCAGGGCTTGGCGGGACCGGTGCGTTGGCCGATCTGGCCCGGACATGGCCAGCATCTCGTCAATGCGAGTACCCCCGGTCTGTATCGCATTCGGATTCAGCTCAGTGCGCTGCCGTCGTTCAAGGGGCGGTTGCCGCATCTCACGCTGTGGCACCATCAGTTGAAACGCTCGGTCATCGGCTTGGATGTCAGCGCGCCGGAAGACCAACCGAAGGTCATCGAGATCGAATCGTTTCTCCCGGAGGGAAACTTCGATGTGATGAACGAGTCGCCTGGCATGTTGGCCGACGGTCAGACTCCGAGCGTCACTCTGGTGCCGTTCGTGAATACCAAAGTCAGCCGTTCGAATCGACCGACCAGCTACCGGCTGTTCAACGACGCGGGAGAGTCGATCTTTCCGCTGTTGATCGTCGATTGGGTCGAGACCGAAGGCCCAGTCGTTCCCGAAGCCGATCGACGCAAACGGGAAGGATTGGTCCCCACGAAGGAGGGCGACCTGGCCGAAGCGCGCGAATGCCTCAAACGCTTTGCGACGCGAGCTTGGCGTCATCCCGCGACGGATGCGGAACTCGATCGCTATCTGAAGATCGTCGAAGGCGAACGTGCTGCTGGCGAATCGTTCCCATCGGCCTATCGAGCGGCGATGGTCGCCGTCCTAACCTCGAAGAATTTCTATTACCTCGAAGAAGGCTCCCCCGCGCAGAGTCGCGCGACGGTCAACGATTGGGAACTCGCCGCGCGGCTGTCCTACTTCTTGTGGAGCTCCATGCCCGACGACGAACTCTTCACGCTCGCACAACAAGGGACGCTGCATCGTCCGGAAGTGCTGCGTTCGCAACTTACCCGTCTGTTAGCAGATGCCAAGATCGGCCGCTTCACGGAATCGTTCCCGCGTCAGTGGTTGCAGCTTCAACGAGTCGGCCAGTTCCCCCCCGATGCCAGCCTGTTTCCCGACTACGACAAGTGGCTGGAGAAGAGCTTGGTGCTGGAGTCGACCGGCTACTTCGGCGAAGTCTTTTCCAAGAACCTCCCGCTGCGCGAGTTCCTCGTCTCCGATTGGACGATGCTGAATCCGCGGCTGGCGATGCACTACGGTTTGCCTCGCCCTGCCGCTTTGAGCCTACAACGAGTCCCGCTGCGTCCCGAAGATCATCGCGGCGGCCTGCTCACGCACGCTTCGATTCTGTCGCTCACATCGGATGGCACTCGGCATCGCCCGGTGCATCGCGGCGTCTGGGTTTCCGAAGCAATCTTCGGCCGCACGCCGCCACCACCGCCGCCCAATGTCGAACCGCTCGCGCCGACTCCCAGCAATCAACCGAAGGCGACGATCCGGATGCAGCTCGAAGCCCATGCGACTCATGCGACGTGCGCTTCGTGCCATCAGAAGATCGATCCGCTCGGCTTCGCGTTCGACAACTTCGACGCGATCGGCCGCTGGCGACAGACCGAGCACATCGCCGGCGGCAAAGGGGATGACCCGATCGTCAACGCCAGCGGCAAACTGCTCGACGGCCGAGCTTACAGCAACTCGGACGAGTTCAAGCAGTTGCTGGCCCAAGACGTCGATCGTTTCGCCGAAGCCTTCGTGGAACAGCTCGCGACATACGCTCTGCGTCGAGTCATGACGATCGACGATGCCGCCCCGATCAAAGCCATCGCCCAAGCCAGCAAACAGGACGACTACAAACTCCGCTCGGTCATCGAGAACCTCATCCTGTCTGAACTGTTCCAGAAGCGGTGAGTCCGACTGCTTGCACGACGGCAAAACAATCTTGCACTATCAATGATCTGCGAAGCATGCGTCGTCATCGAGCAATCGACTCACAACCAACAGTCGAATCCAAGGAATCAATGAATGAACGCTTGCCGAACGCGGCTCATCAGTCTCATCGCATTTATCATCCTCGTCTTCCCGTCAATCGTGTCGGCCCAGCTCAAGCGAATCGGCTCCGAGTTCTCTCCGGGATCAGTAGCGGCTGTCGTCGTGTTGGGCGATTGTCCGTTGTTGCATACGACTCAGCTTTTGCCACTGGCTAAGAACAACGGACTGATCGGCAAGAGCGATGCGGCAGTTCAGAGCGCAGCGGTCGTACAACAGCTCAAGGAAGTGCTGAAGTCGCAGAACGTCGGGCTCGACAAGGTCGTGAAGCTGAATCTGGCGGCGAAGAATTTGGCTTCGCTGGAATCGCTGAATCAGGCAGTGTCGGCGGCGTTTGGTGAGCAGGCTCCTGCGGTCAGTGTTGTCATCAGCGACCTGAGCCATGCCGATGCGCTCGTGGCGATGGACGCGGTCGTCGCTCTGTCATCGGGCAGTCACTTTCGCGTCGCGTTCAACAAAGTCTCTGAACTGCCGCAGGTCGATCAGCACATTGGCATCTTGCCGCCGGGGCAGCGAGTCTACATCTCGGGGCAAGCTGAGCCGGGCGAGCTTCTCGAAGCGACTCGCAAGACGATGGCCAGTTTGGGCAAGACGCTTGAGTCGCTGAACCTCACCAAAGCGTCGATCGTGCAGGTGAAGGCGTTCGTGAATCCGATGTCGCGAGCCAGCGAAGTTCATCAAGAAATCTCGGCGTTCTTTGACAAGCTGCCGGTGCCTCCGATCGTCTGCATCGACTGGAAGTTCGAGACGCCAATCGAGATCGAAGTCATCGCGTGGGGCGGAGCGGAACGACCCGGTGAACCGCTCGATCACATCACGCCGTCGTTCATGAAGTCGTCCCCGGTCTTCAGTCGCATCGTCCGCATCAACAACGGACCGAGTGTTTTCATTGGCGGCTTGCACGGGGCGGCGGGGGCATCGCCTGAAGATCAAATCAAAGACATCTTCAAGCAGATGCAGCAAACTCTGACCGCGGCTGGCAGTGACTTCCGGCATCTGGTCAAAGCGACGTACCTCTGCACCGAACCAGCAACGATTAAAGCACTCGGAGCGCTGCGGCCTAATTACTACGACGCCAAGCGGCCTCCCGCTGCATCGCTGTCGAAGATCAATCACACGGGCAAAGCGGACACGACCATCACGCTCGACATGATCGCGGTTCCGAAGCCAACACCCGAGAGCCTCATCCCCAAGCTGCCCGAGACCAACGGCAGTGTGATGATCGATGCTCAGGAATGGCCGCAGAAGCCGGGTCCGCGACAGGTGCAGGTGTGGGTTCACTATCCCGAACGCAATCGGCTTTCGAGCGTGAATGCTCAAACCGGAATCATGCTGTCACTGCACAACTGGGGTGGCAGTTACAACGTCGGGACCGCCGATCCCAACACGCTGGCTCAGCGCTACAACGTCGTTGCTGTTTGCGTTGACTACTTGCAGAGCGGAGCTCAAGCTTCGATCCGTGATCCCGAGCCTTACGACTACGGCTATCTGCAAGCGATTGATGTACTTCGAGCGTTGCATTTCGTCATGTCCGAACTGAAAGCCAAGAACATTCCATTCGATGCGAGTCGCATCTTCTCGACCGGTGGTTCAGGCGGTGGCAACGTTTCGTTGATGGCCAACAAGCTCGCGCCGCGCACGTTCGCGGGGATCATTGATCTCTGCGGGATGCCAAAACTGACAGACATTGTCGCCTTCAACTTGCCTGGCAGCATGGGCCTCGATGCGCGTTACAGCCGAGACGCCGCGAGCCCCAACTACCTTAATCTCGATGCTCAGGAGATCCGCTTCGCTGGTCATCCCGAGCATCTGCGGCTCATGAAGACTTCGGGCACATCGAGCAAAGTGATCGTCGTGCATGGCATTGACGACAAGCTGTTCCTCAATGAGGTGCATGAACTCGTTAACAACATGACGACTGCGGGGCTCGACGTTGAACCGCACTTCATCAACAAGGAGCAAGTCGACGGCAAGGTCTTCACAACGACCGGCCACGCTCTCGGCAACCGCACGCTGATCGTGCAGCAAGTCGCCGACAAGTATCTACTCCCAACCAGCCCCACCGCCCTGCATCGCAACGGTCCAACCGACTTCGATCGCCGCGATCAGGTCGTCCGATATCCGACGAAGAACGGCGTCTGGGTGATCTCGTATGAAGCGGGCTATCCGGTCGGTCGGTTTGAAGCGTCGCGTTAGTTCGAAGTATTTAGAGGCCCACACTTGCGGCAGAGTCATCCGCGCGGGGCGTGTGCATCAGGGGGATGGCGGGCTACTAAGAAAAAAGCCTCCCGATATCATGGAGAATCGGGAGGCTTTTTTGCTTTTGTCTTCAGTGCGATTGAAGAGTTCGTTGTTACTTCTCAACAACAGCAGCCTTGGCTTTCTTGGACGGGTCTTTGTCGGCCATACGGCGTTCGACGATTTCAGCGACCAAGTTCTTAGGCACGAGTTTGTAACGGCCGAACTCCATCGTGAAGCCGCCTTTGCCTTGAGTCATTGAGCGTAGCTCATTGGCGTAGTCGAACATTTCGGCCAGCGGCACTTCAGCATTGATGACACCCATTCCGGCATTCGTGTCGGTGGAAGTGATCAGGCCGCGCTTGCTGCTGAGGTGACCGCAGATGTTTCCTTGGTACTCTTCGGGCACTTCGACTTCGAGCTTCATGATCGGTTCGAGCAGGCCAAGTTCGGCCTCGCGGAGAATCTCCCGCATACAACCCTGACCGCAAATTCGGAACGCCATTTCGGACGAGTCAACGTCGTGGTAGCTACCATCGGTCAATTGAATTTGCACGCCAACCACTTCGCATTCGCAAAGCGGGCCTTTGACGATTGATAACTGCATGCCGTCATCGACCGGCTTGATGTATTCCTTCGGAATACGGCCTTGCGTGACTTCGTTGAGGAAGACGTAAGTTTGCTCCGAATCTTCTGGCAGTGGCGTGAGCTTGCCGACGATATGCGCGTACTGACCCGAACCACCGGTTTGCTTCTTGTGCTTGTAGTTGAACTCGACCGACTTCGTCGGTGTTTCTTTGTAAGCCACTTTCGGCTCGCCGATGATGCACTCGACTTTGTATTCGCGCTTGATGCGTTCGACATAGATTTCTAGGTGCAACTGTCCCATGCCAGCGATCAGCGTTTCTTTGGTCTCGGGATCGGTCATGACGCGGAAGGTTGGGTCTTCACGGCGGAAGCGTTCAAGTGCCTTCGACAGCTTGTCGGTGCCGTCTCGTTGAGCCGCTTCGATCGAAAGGCGAATGACCGCTTCCGGAACGAAGATGCTTTCGAGCGCGTAGTTGACTGGCTCGCCGCAATAGGTATCACCGGAAGCGCACTCAACACCGACTAAGGCGACGATGTCACCAGGGCCAGCGGAATCGAGGTCTGAGCGTTGGTCGGCGTGCATGCGGACGATGCGACCAAAACGTTGACGCTTGCCGGTTCGCGTGTTCGTGTAGGTTTCACCCTTAATAATGCTCCCTTGGTAAATTCGGGTGTAGGTCAATTGGCCGAATTGTTCGATGACCGTCTTGAACGCCATGCACACGAGCGGATCTTTTTCGTTCTTGGTCAACGTGACCTTATTGGAACCTTCTGGTTCGCCTTCGACCTTTTTGTGGTCAACATTGGTGGCGATCACTGTGCGGTCCAATGGGCTGGGCAGGAAGTAACCGACTGCATCGAGCAGTTCTTGCACACCCTTGTTCTTGTAGGCGCTGCCCATCATGACGGGAGTGATACCGTGCGAAAGTGTCGCAACGCGAATCATGCGACGGATGTCTGGGACCGAAATTTCCCGCTCTTCGAGAAGTGCTTCCATCAGCTCGTCGCTGTAGAGCGAAAGCGTTTCAAGCATTTCTTGTCGCGCGGTCGAAGCTTGTTCGGAATAGCCCTCCGGGATCGGCTCATAGCGGACGATTTCGCCATTTTCGCCATCGAAATACACAGCACGCATCTCAAGCAGGTCGATCACGCCTGCGAAATCTGACTCCTTGCCCATCGGAATCTGCAGTGGCAGCGGAATGACGCCGAGCTTCGCCTTAATCTGATCGATGACCTTGTAGGAGTTGGCACCGATGCGGTCCATTTTGTTGACGAACGCGATGCGCGGAATGCCGTAGCGTTTCATTTGGCGATCGACGGTTAGCGACTGGCTCTGCACGCCACCCACGGCACAGAGGACCAGAACAGCACCATCAAGCACTCGCAATGAGCGTTCCACTTCGACGGTGAAGTCCACGTGGCCTGGCGTGTCGATCAGATTGACGGTGTATTCATTCCACTGCACCTGCGTCGCGGCGGAAGTGATCGTGATACCACGTTCGCGTTCGAGGTCCATGTGATCCATCACCGCGCCGCCGTCGCCGCCCTTCACTTCGTGAATGTTGTGAATTCGTCCGGAGTAAAACAGGACTCGCTCCGATAGCGTCGTCTTGCCGGAGTCGATATGGGCCGAAATACCAATGTTTCTGATCTTGGAGAGGTCGAGCATGGAGCGTCCCCCTGGAGCGGGGCCTTTCAGAAAGGAGTTATCAATTCGCGCCAGAACATCCGGCGTGCAGGTCACTAGGGGAAAAACTGAACGCGATTCAGAACAGCCTGATTCGCGAGGAACACTTTGATTGCGGTGAGAGAAATCGGGAGGCTTTTGCGAATGCCGAACTCGCGGGGGCCGGAAAAGTGCTCTCGTACTGACCACCTCAGTGGCCCGGAACACTTAGAGAAAACCTGGATTGGGCGTGCGAGAGTGGTAGGACGAGACGCTAGCTCAAGAGCATCTCTAACTGATTGATTGGTAAAAATATCACCGAGACCATAATCAACTCAGCTCTTATCAATGCGCCTGAAACAATCCTGGGTGAGCAACTCTGAAAGCATCTTCGTCGAACACTTGTCACTGAAAACCAACTCGCAACATTGCGAAAACTCCAGTCGCCCGACGAAAAGAGGCGGGAAAGTACAGAGAATTCCCGCTTATGAAAAGAGGAAAGCTCGCTCTTCATGGGAGATTTACCAAATTGGTAGGGCAAACAGTCGCCATACCAGAGATCAACGGATCTGCCTGTGCTCAGCCTGAAACGACTTCTGGCGATCGATCATTTCGGTGTTGTGCCCTACTTTGCGTTTGAATAAGCCGCCCAAACAAGTGCGTTGTGAAGCAACTGACAGAATGCTGGTTGAGCGAAATCAGACTTGTGCCCAAGTGAGGTATAGAACGAGCGTCCCTTGTCTTTTCGCGCAAAAGTCCAAGCCACGGGCTCAGGCTTATGATCGCCGAAACGGCCCGTCAGCAAGACGGACGTTCCTGTTGCGACAGGTGAGGTCAGGTAAAGCGTACCTTCACTCGCAAACTCGCTGGTCGGGAACCCCAAGAGAATAGAGTGCTGATCGGCACCGGGTGTGATCGTGACGATACTGCTCGGACCATCTTTGGCTGCACCAAGGTGATTCGTGTAGTGACCGCCCCAAGCATCCGCGTCAAAAGACTTCCAGTCTGCTCGGCCTTCTGGTGGAACGGCATCACGCAGGTGAAACGGATGGCTCGCCGTGCGAATGCCGACCAGCGGCTTACCGGATGCGACGAACTTACGAACGTGATCAAGTTGCTGGGGCGTGGGTGTTCTCCGACGGACGCTAATGAGCGCGATGTCTGCGTGGTCAAGCACCGCAATTCCCGGCAAGTCATTCTTGTCAAATTTGAGGCTTGCAGCTTGAGTTGTCAGTTTTGAGAGCAGGACGCCATTTGGCTGCTTGCTTTCCGCACTAACTTCAGGCTTCCGGTCTCCGTCCTCAATTTTCTGCCCCTTGTTGTCGATCGCGTCAGCACCACCAAAAACGAATGTGACGCGAAAATCCTTGCCTAAGTGCTTGGTGGCGAACTCCGACAGCGTGCGATTAGTCTCATACTCTTCTTCCGAGGCAACGATCGCGAGATGCGGACGCTTGTCGGCGGAAAAGCGAAACTCTTTTCCGTCAAGGAGATCGCCGCTTGTGATTGTCGGACACCAGTATTTTTCGATGTGTTCAATGACGAGATCTGTTCCGGTGAAGTGGCTGACATAGGGTGATTTCGCTGGATTATACATAGTATCGGTGAGGTCGCGAACCAATGCGACATTCAAACCTTGTTGCACCAATTGCCGGATCGAAAACGGCCGACCAAGCACGCACATATTGGTATGCACGCCGAGCACCAGCACATTTTCCACGCCTCGTTGGCGCATCAGATAGTATGCTTCCGCGCTGTCGGTGATTGCGTCACCGTCGTGAATCTCGATCGTTGCGATCTGCCGTGACCACGCTTTGTAATTCGGATCCTGCGGAACGGTGTCACAGCCCCCGTCAGTATCGTCGACCGGCAGAGGGGCTTCTTTCGTCAAGTCAATTCGACACCAACGCTGTAACGGAGATTTTGGCTCAACTTGCGTAGCCGACTGCGCGAATTTACGTTGTGGAGTGTCTTTGTAGAAGTCGAGAGTGTCGCTCGGACAATGAATAATGAGCGCCCCCTTTTGGCGGGCGGACTTCACAAAGTCGTTAACTCTTGGTGCCATCTCTCCGACCCGCTCAGTCGACATCTTGCACCAATGTTTGTCCCACATGTCACAGATCACGACAGCGGTTTTCTTGGGGGACCACTCTGCGACTTGAGCCAGTGTATGCCAGCGCCCGCTCGCAGGGCCGGTCTCATGGCGAAAGCGAAGGTTGAGCTTCATTCCCTGCGAAGTTGCGTCGGCCGAGGCCAGGTTGCGATTTACAACATCGAACGAACTGGAGCCGACTACCGCTAGCAAGAGTAAGCCGATCAGCAAAGTCTGTTTGAATGAACGCAAGGCATTGCGCGGCATGAGTACCTCCCAATGATCAATCTGAGTCTCTGGAATAAATTAAAAGCCGGTTCCCCAATTGATTCGGCGAACGTGTTCTATGCCCTTAGTGCGTGAGCCTCAATCGACTGACCAATTAAGGCAACTGACTGCCTGAACTCATGTTGTCGATTTCTCGGCACTTGGTCTATGTTTCAACTCACCTCAATGTCGCACTTCTGTTTGCTAGGTGTCATCGGCAGTCCTGTCGCTTGTTCCAATGAGGGTCGTGATGCGACTGGCATTGATCGTCACTCTCGTGTTGGTTGAACTTGTCTTTCACACAAGAGAGACGGAGGCTCAAAGCCGGTTGGCCGACGCGCGTAGTGAGATCGCTCAAGAGAAGAGTGAAAACTCCTCATCTGCATCGGACGATGAAAGCCGCAGTTCATTCGTCGGCGGACTCATTGGCGGATTGTTTTCGAGTGCCAGTGCCACTGACGAAGACTGCTCGTCGGGGGCAACCGATTTGTCCAGTTCGATGATTTTGGGAGCCGTCGCCGCGCCGTGGTCGATACCGCGAGCAGCATTGCTAGACGTGGGAAACGACGGCTACTTCGGTGCGTATCCATTCTCCGATGTCTGGAACGGCTTCATCGCAGGGCCAGCGCGCATAACTGGGTAATCTAGGGCGACTTGCGCTCTTTCTGTTTGTATGGTATCTCTGTCTCCTGGAATATGTCTGCGTGAGTTCTCTGGTCGTGTGACTATGGGCTGGAGCGCAGGAGTCCAGACCAG
>JAPLNX010000015.1 GCA_026400935.1 Planctomycetia bacterium
CGACCGCAACCTCAACCTTTTTTCTCGCCGCCATGCCAGAATGACTCCCTTCCAAGAGGTCTTTCTCCCGGGCGCAAACGCCGTGCCAAACTCAAGTGTCTTTTAAAGTAAGTGCCATTGGGCTAGCGCCTTGCCGCTCACATCAACTCGCCCGACCTCTAAGACAATCGCCACTTCCTCCAACGCGAACGTGCCGCCGTGCAGAACCGACGCGCGGATCGTTGGCGCCTCACCGGGTCGCACCCACAAGCGCGGCGTGCGGACTTCCGTCACCGCCACGTTGTTGACGACCGGTCGGCCGAGATCATGCAGATGCGGCTTCACTTCGAGCGGCAGCGGTTCGACCTCGGTCCAATCCAGACCCGACTGCTGCAGGTCGGTGAAGAGATGCAGTTGCTTCACTCCCGCCGGAGCCTTCACGCAGATGTCGCGTGCCCACGCGAACGCCGCCCCAAAGTTAGTCGCCCCGAACGAAGCTGCCGGAGCCTGCAACTTCGCCAACACCATCTCACTCGTGATTTGGTTCTTGGCTCTTGGTTCTTGGTTCTTCCCATTCGAGTCCGTTAGCGGATGCACGTCGTGATCGAAGAACGCGACCTCGAACCGAGTCTGCGATCCTGCCGTCTCGATGAGCCGCTTCGCCTCGGCCATCGCCTGATCGATCAGCCGACCGTTCTCTCCCTTGAGCTGCATTGTCGCCGACTGGTCGATCAGGATGACGAGCAACTCCTTGTCGCTTCCCGTCGCCGCCGCCGTGAAATACGGCCTCGCGAACAACCCGACCAACAACGCCACAAACAACATCCGCAGCGCGAGCAACAACCAGCGCATCACCCTCCGCCGCCGAGCATTCTCCTCCAACACGGCTCGCAAAAAACGAATCGTCCCCAACTCCACTCGCTTCGTCTTCAAACGAAAGAACAAGTGAATGAGCACCGGCACCGCGAGTGCGGCCAAGCCGGAGAGGAACGCAGTTTGAAGGAAGCTAGGCATCATGTGTGGGAAATCTCAAAGCCCAAGAATCAAGAACCAACTTTGGGCGGGTACTACTTTGTTTTGGTTCTTGGCTCTTAGCTTCTCTTATTTGTTTGGATGAAAGTTGCACCAATTGTCGAACACGTTGCCTCGGCCAGCAGTGTGCAGAATCTCGGCGACGCCTTTTTCTCCGAGCTTCGCGCTGACTCCCTCGGCCGTCATGCCTGCGAAGCCAAACCGCCAGCCTCCCTTCGGCGGCAGGTCGAGCAGCAGCAAGACATCCGGGTTCGTTCCCGTGCCCGTGAAGCCAAAGACCGCTCCGTCGAGCACGTCCGGCGTCTCGTCGCAGCGATACAGCGGGCGAGTCAACAACCGCATCTGAGTCCGATCCGTTCCCGTAGCGTCTCGCAGTAATTCGACTGAGAAGCGTCGCGCGATGTCACGCATTTGGACCAACCGCGCGGCGCGAGTCATCGCGGGATCGTCGGACAGAGCCTGCCACTTCACTCCCGGTTGCTTCGCGTGAAAGGGCTTCGCGGTTGTCCATTCGGCATCGACCAACTCCGACGACAATGACGTGAAGCAGTACAGCCACGGAATCGGAAACCGACCGGCCTGATACTTCTCGACCTTCATCGCCGCCGCCGGACGACCACGATCCGTCCACAACCAGATCCCCGCATCTTCAATCCGCCGCAGCTCGTCCGAGTACCGAAAAACCGGCTTCTCAACGAGCTTTGCCGTCCGCCCCGCCTCCTTCGCAACCGAGACCCGCGTCGTCTCGACCCGTTCCTGCATCACCTTGAGCGACATCTCGCTCGCCGGAGCCTCCGCCGTTGGCACATCCGCTTTCGCCGAGTCCGCCGGCGCTTGGCCGAGGCACAGCAGCGTGAAGAGAATTGGAAGCGGTGACATGTCAAAACCTCGTGCTGATTGCTCTCGTTGATTGTGTCGGCTGATCCCGCCTGCCCATCCGCATCGTTACCGCACCTCGCCCCCACTGCACCTCGCCCCCACGCGAAGTCGGTGGAGGCCGTTGCCCTCACATTTTTGTTCGGTGAACCAGGTAATCGAGTAGCGCCTTATCCAGCGGATCGTCGGTCGTCATCTCAATCCGGTCGATTCCTCGGTTCAAACATTCGCGAGCTAATTCGGCTCGCCATGCGTCGATGGCCAACAGGTACTTCTCGCG
>JAPLNX010000588.1 GCA_026400935.1 Planctomycetia bacterium
GATCGGCTTCCCGGAATCGAGATAGTTGTCGATGTGTTTCAATTGCTCAGGCGGCAGAGAAATGAGGCGGCTAAACAAGATCACGAGATCGCACTTCTCCAAATGCTCGAGTCCGGGAATGTTGTGAGTGACCGTCTTGTCTTCCCAGCGAATCTTCTGCGTCGGATCGACGTCGTTGTCCTTGTTCAAACTGAAGAGGACGGTGGTGTGAAACCCATGATGCTTCGCGAGCAACCGCGCCAGCATCGGCATGGAATGCTCGCTGCGGTATTCCTGATCGGCCGCGATCAGGACGATGTGCTTGCGTGCTCCCGGTCCCTTTTCGCCGGAGTACTGCAGCCACAGCGGACTCTCAGGGATCGGATGCTCAGCAGCGTTCAGTCGAGAAACAGGATTCGACAATGAGAACACACCACTCAGGAAAAGAGTGAGCAAGACTGCGGGACCGTCAGTTGGTTTCGTTCGGGACATTTTCAGTTTCCAATCAAAGGCCGTTCGAGAAACGATTGTCGTGGTTCGCTCCGCGAACCAACGCTTCTGATCGCGGAGCGATCAGCGACTATGAGCAGCGTCGTTACCGGGCCGGGATTTCATTGACGGTGTAGAACGCGTTGCGATGCAGCAGTTCTTCCTTGTCGCGAGAACGCAGACGTGCCAGATCGAGCTCGTACACGAATCCTTGGTCGAGCTTTTCGAGAGTGATCCTGGCCGAGAGTCCGTCTTCGGCCAGCGAGACTGCTTTCACACCCGGCTTGTGCTGCTCGATTTCTGGCCCGCCGTAGCCGCCGTGGTACGGGTGAGTAAACGCCGAGATGGCATACGAGTCTGTTGAGCCGCCGGTGACTTGATCCACGGGTTTGGTGAACGTGACTTTGAATCCGTCTGGCTCAATCGTGATGCGGTTGATTTCGAACGGTGTCTTGCCGCTCCATTCGAGTCGTTCGAGGGCGAAGGGTTTGATGCCTCGCACCGGCCAGCCTCGGTTCGTGCCGCCGCACAGCAGCTTGCCGCCGGGGGTGAATTCAACATTGAGGATGCCCGTCGAAAGGCCCTCGCGGAACGGGTAGCAGGCTCCCTGCCAGACGCCGTTGACCTGCTCGGTCGTTGCTCGCATCAGGATCGACTGCGTGTAGTCGCCGAGGAAAATTTGGTTCTCAAAGGGCCCGAACTTGCCCTGCGTTCGGTCGACGTTGAACCCCGTGATCGACCGCCCCATGCGGATGTAAGGAAAAATCACCGCGTACGGGACCAGTTGTCTGACGTGATTCTTCTCGGTGGCGATGCGATTGCCTGACGCCGGCTTCTCGGGCACAGGGCCTAGCTCGGGCGAGTACTGATACCAATTGAAGCTCGCAGGATGTCCGTGAAAGCTGTTCGAGGGGACGGCCTTCAGGCTGCAAGAACAATTCCACGGTCCCTGACTCTCGATATAGAAGAGCGAGCCGTGCTCATCGAAGCCGATGCCGCCGGGACTGCGCAGGCCGCTCGCGAACGCGGTCGTTTTACCGTCCGGCGCGACCTTCATGATGAAGCCGCGATTCAATGCGTGTGAGTAGTACGACTCGGACAGACCGAGCGCCACGAACTGGTTGCCTTCGGCATCGGGCTTCGAGCCGAAGGCGTACTCGTGATAGTTCGCGTAGCCCCACGCATCGGAGATGGTCTCGAAGCGATCGGCCACACCGTCGCCGTTCGAGTCACTGACGCGAGTCAGCTCGCAGCTTTGAGTGACGCGGAAGGCGTTGTCTTTCCAGGCCAGCCCGAAGATCTCATCGAGTCCCGTGGCGAACCGGTGAAACGAAGGGGTTGGCTTGGCCGCATCGATTCCGTCAATCAGATAGATTTCACCATGCCGCGTTCCCACAGCGACTCGGTGATCTGGCAGCACCGCGAAGGCCCCGGCCTCAATGACTGTATCCTTCGGCAGTGGAATGTTGACGATCGGATAATACTCACGCTCGCGTTCTTCGGTTCCCCACCGTTCGCCAACCTCCTCGGCACGCAGTGGACTGAGCGCCGACATTGCGATCAGAAGAAGCAGGCAGTGGAGTCGCAGGTGACTACGGCCCCTTTCAAAACGTGTAGCAGAACTCGTAAGAGTTCTGCTACGCCCCGAATTCTCACGAATTCGGCTACAAACGGGAGGGTTGAAAGGCACCCTACTTCCTGAGTGGTTCATACAGAAACTCCAGAGTTGATTTGCCTTGGGGAAGTTGCAGTCGCAGTAGCAATTCGGATCGCTTCGGTTCGTCGGATAGCGATCGCAGTTTTGTTTCGGTCGCGGGAATCGTCAGCCGCAGTCGGCCGCTGCGGAAGACTCGCTCGGACTCGGCAGTGATGTCGCCCACGAGCGCGCGGAACCAGATGGTCTGCGGCGCGTGTGATTCCAATTGCAGGAATCGTTTGAGCTGGCGTTGCTCTTCGCTACCGACGGCGACCGACCGGTCTTCAATCGAGATCGAGCCGCTGCGGTACTGGAACGTCGGGATCGAAGACTCGCCCAGAAA
>JAPLNX010000214.1 GCA_026400935.1 Planctomycetia bacterium
AAAACCCTTCCAAGATCTGTCCACTGTTGCGCTCCTTCGCATTGGACTTGTGATCCAAAACTACACACGAAGAGGCGCAACAGTTTTTGCATTTCTAAGCTATCCCAATTCACCCAGATTCCGGCGTTTTCATCAGGCCAGTCTCAACCCGCCCAAATCACGACTTCACGAGTTTGAAGCTGATCTGGTAGCGGTAGAAGTTGACGTTGGGCGTGACCATCAATGCTCTGCGAATTCGTTGGTCGTCTTCCAGTGCGATGATCACGCCGCAAACCGTTTGGCCTTCGTCGGCTAATTCCTCCGTCACATAGCCCATGTAGCGAAGAATTTGGCCGACAACGACATCGCTTGCCCTGCCTTTCTTCAATTCCACCACGAGTATCCGCTTCTTGTCTTTGCTGATGGCAAGAATGTCGAGCGGGCCGGTGTCGGTGGCGTATTGCTGTCCGACTCGCTCGCCATCTTCTTCGTAAATGTCGTATTCCTTGCCGAGTTCTGTCTGTGCCCAGTTCTGCACGAGAAAATCTTCGAGGTGTTTTTCCATCGCAAATGCTGTGGGGTCTTCGACCGTTTCATCGGTTGAAATGACCGTTGGAATGGAAACTCCTCCGATCAACCTCTCGATCTCTTCGTGATAACCGGCTCGGCTGATGTTGCAGACGGTTCCCGGCGAACCGGTACAGTTTCGCAAAGCTTCGCTCATGTCCGCGCGATCAATGATTTGGCTCAGCCAATGCACCGGACGACGATGGGGCAGAATCTGACCGGGAGCGAAAAAATAATCGCCACTGACTTCGCCGACTCGATAGCGTCCTGTTCCGTCCGGGCAAAGTACGATGTCACCCTTCTGGACGCCCTTGGATATCACCCACAGGCACCCACACGCCAAGCCGGCGGCGATCTTCGTCTTGGCCGGACGGTTCGCCAGATAAATGGGGATGAACGCCGCGTTAAATTCACGCCACGCTTCCGGAAGTTTGTTCGTCAAATCTTCCGTGATGCCAAAATCAGCGCCGATGAAGTTGCCAGCAAGGCACTCGCCAGCATGGGCACTCCCTTGGCCAAGCATCACACGGAAAAAGGTCTTCATTGCGGCCTTTCTTTACCACTCAGGGCTGCGATGTAGTTGGACTATTTGCCGCTGGTAATCAATCTCCAAGCGATGCGGCGAAAGCAGGTCGGTGCCGATCAGGTATTCCGTGCCCGGGCCTACGAGCACGAACAAACGCACGGAAACGCCGAGCCATTCAAAGGAGAGATCGAATCGCTCATACCGAAAGCTTTGCCCGGCCGCGAGTGTCGAATCGACGAAACCGGCCGGGATCGCGCGAGACGTATCGAACAACTCTTCGCCGATGATCAGCGTCCCGGCAAAACCGGTGTCGATCAGAAAGTCGGTGCGACCTTCTCCGAAGTCGAGGTTCAGCCACGCTTGGTTGAGTTCATCCAGAAACCCGTCCACGGCTGATGGCTCCCCCTACTTTGACTGCTCCGCCACCACCGATCCGAAAGATGTAAACCGGCTTCGAGTCGAATCGTTTGCGACACGCGGCATCCACATCTTTCAAAGTCTTGCCGAGCACATAGTCGTGCGTCACGGGGTCGAGCGCAATGATCTCGCCGAAGTGCTCGTGTTCGAGACGGTCTTTGAGTTCGTTGTCGTAGATCGTCTTGGCTTCGACGACGAATTCGGGATTCTGTGATTGCGATGCGGACATCAGTCGTCCTCCCATTTCAGCACTCGTGACCGTTCAACGGCGCAGCATAACGCTCATTCCCGTGTGGCTTATTCCACGTTCGCCTCGTCGTCCGCAGCAACGAACAAATCGGACACTTGGCAGAGAAATCCCGGCAGCACGCTTTCTCCGCTGAGTCCATCTGCTTCGTGCAATTTCGCCGCCGTTCGGTCGGCACGATAAACGGTGACGGTTTCGGCCTTCGGAGAAATCACCCAGACCAGTCGCACGCCTGCGTCGAGATACTCCTCGACTTTTTCCTCGACTTCGTCGGCCAAGTCGTTCGGTGAAAGAACTTCAACGGCCAAGTCCGGTGGAATGCGAATGTAACCTTTGGGGATTCGATCCTTCGGGAATCGCCCTTTGCGGACGAACGAGACGTCGGGCTTGCGAACTTTTCCGGGATCGTCGGAGTAGCATTGGTAGCCGCAATCCGTCGTAAAAAGATGCCCCGGAACGCGGCCCCGATAAAAGACGGCAATCAAGACGATCAAATTCGACGCGATCCAGCTCGATTCCGCTCCCATGTGTCGCTCCACGAGTTCCCCATCCACCAATTCAAAGTCATCGCCATTCGGCATGGCGAGCAAGTCGTCCGGCGTGATTGGTTCGGCCAGCAGTTCGATGCTCATAACGTGTTCCTTCTCTATGTGACCGAGAGCGATGTTATCAGGGCTTCCGCAGAGTCCCAACAACAAAGCCGGAGCAATCGTTTGGCTGAGTTTTGAAAATGACAGAATTGCATTCCCACGTCACTCCGGAATCGGCTCATCCAACAACAGTGCCTTCACGAACCGCACCGGCGGCGAGCCGAACGAGAGTGTGCCGTCGTGGTAGCGCTTCAGGGTGAACTTATCGGCCCAGAGTTTCTCGGCGGCGGTGCGGAGGTCGCGGTGTTCTTGGTAGCCGACGAAGTAAGTTGAGAGTTGCGTTGAGGTGAGTTGGGCTCGGACCCATTTGAGGGCCGCTTCGCGTTCTTCTTGGAACGTGTCGTGGACCATCAGCCTCATCGCCTCTTCGCGGTTCATGCCGTCGACATGGATCGCTTGATCGAGGATCGCGTTGGCGATGCCTCGCAAGTACCACTTCAGAGCGATCAGCCGCATCAACGGGTCGCGGTCGAGAAAACCTTCTTCGGACATGAGTTGCTCGGCATAGACGCCCCAGCCTTCGACGAACGTGCCGGACGACAAGAGAGCTCGCAAGCGGCGCGAGCTGCGGTTGGAGTGAGCGATTTGCAGGAAGTGGCCGGGCATCGCCTCGTGGATTGTCAGGTCGTGAATCGAGCGGAAGTTGTACTCGCGCAGAAACGAGCCGACTTGCTTGTCGGTCCAATCGTCGGGGATCGGCGAGACAGCGTAATACGTCTTCTGCCCGACATCGAGCGGACCCGGTGAATCGCAATACGCGATCGACACGCCGCGTTGGAACTCCGGCATGAGGATGATGTCGAGCGGATCGTCCGGGATCGTCACGAGGTCGTGTTTGCGAACGAACTCGGTGGTCATTTCGAGCGACTTCTTGGCGAAGTCCACGATGCCGTCGCGAGCGGGGATTTCGGCGTATGCCTTTTCGAGCGCGGCTGTGATGACTGCTTGTTGTTGTTCGGGCGACGGCTCGGCGGGAGCCTCGCCCTCCCGCTTCGGGTCAGTATTGAGCATTACACTGCGAGCGATCGAGTACATCTCCTTCCGCACTCGACGCAGTTCAAACTCCGCACGATCGCGAACCTCTGGCCGACTCAAGCCGCTTCCTAGCGAGAACGCCAGTTTCGCGTCGAACAGCTTTGCCCCGATGCGGAAGTTTCCTTTCGCGTTCGGAAGCAACTCTTTTTCTAACCATTGTTGGTGTTCGTCAATCGCTTCTTTGACCAACGGCATCACCTGTTGAAAAGCCTTCTGAGTTCCCTCCGAGAGTTTGCTCATCTCCGGCTTCACCATGTTGTCAATGATGCTGAGCACTCCACGGTTTTGTTTGATGGCCGTCTCCGCATGAATCGGCGGGACACGCTTGGGATCGAGTGTCTTACGAACGTCTGCAAGAAACCCCGGTAAGCGTTCGAGTCGCTGAATGACGTTCGATATTCGCGTTTCAACCGGAGCAAAGTCGCGAGCCATCAATCCGTAGACCGCGTTGCCCGTCAATTGCGTGTAGAGGACTGGATTCCAAGCCCACTCTTGCAGTTCATTCAGACGCCACAAATCTCCCTGCAACTGCTGCATGAGCAACTGATAATCGACTTGGTTGTCACGCGAGAGCACCGATCGGTCGATCGCTTTCAGTCTTTTGAGATAAAGCTCATGAAAAGCGTGCTCTCGCTTCCGCATGTCGTCGGTCGGATAATCAACCTCGTGATCGTAGAGATGGTCACCGAGTGTCGTCGCACTGATCGGCGACCACATCGTCATTTCGCGAATGTATTGCCGAGCGGCTTCATCGAAGTCCAAATTGGCTTTCGTCGCAGCGGGGAGATTTTCCATTGCAAAGTTTCGCGAATCTGCCGCGAGTTCGAGTGGGTAGTCGGTGAGAATGCCATCAACACCGGCATACAACGCGGCTTGCCAGTTTGTGTGTTCGATTCCAACAACAGTCGGCCCAGCGATAAAGGCTCGTTTGCCCGCTTTGTGAATGCGATCAACTTCATCGCGAGTTGGGAGAAAGCGGAGATAGCACCAGTCTTCGTCGTCTTTCGTCAACGCAGACGACTGCAACTCGATTGCGAGCCGTGCGACATGTGCCGATGCATCGGCTTCCTTGAGCTTCTCGCGTACTTGGTGCTTTTCAATCGTGTTCCCAATGAACAGCAACCGAGCAAGGACTCCTTTGGCCTTCGCCGCGTTCACACAATCCGCCTCAATGTTTGGCGCCTTCAAGTCGATCGCGATTAACTCCGAATTGTGACTGTGCTTCGCGATTACATCGAGCACTTCATCGAAAGTCGGAATCCGATCTGTTTTGAACTTCTCATTGAACCACGATCCCGCATCGAGCAGCTTGAGTTCATCGAGCGTCATCTCGTTAACCGCACCCCGCCCGTTCGTCGTTCGATCGACGGTCTCATCATGTACGCAAACGAGATGGCCATCTTTGCTGCGACGCACATCAACCTCGAAGCCAATTCGGAGCTCCAAACAAGCTCGAAAATTGGAAAGCGTGTTTTCCGGTGCGTGCTTGAGCAATCCGCGATGCGCCACAATCAACGGTTTCGAGCCGCTCGGCGATTCGTCAGCAAAACCGCTCGTCGCCGTACACATTGCGATCCCCAACACCTTCAGCAGTTTTATCCACATATCGAATCTCCGAGTTCTTCAACGATTGGCCCGAATGCGACGAGCTGTTCTTGAAATTGCTTTCAGAATGGCACTTCGGAAGAAGCATAGCCGTTGCCCGTGAACGACCAAAGGAGTCGGCAATGGCGACTCCTTTATTCCGGCCGCCGTCTGACAGCCAAAGAAGGGCTGGCATCACCTGCGAGGGCGCATCCCAATTCGGCAGATAGACTTCGGTATCACACCGTTTTCAACCGCACTCGGAACGATCGGCGTCGCGAACGAATTGACGATCTTCGGTGACTTGTGGGTGCGTCCGGAACAGCCATTGGCTGAAAATCCCGAGGAGTCCGCTCGATGATTTCTGTTCCCGACGTCCGCTCGCGCGACATCCGGTTTCATTACGACCTGACGACCGCGTTCTATCGACTACACTGGGGACAGCACATCCGTCACGGTCTTTGCGAGCTCGATATATGGTCTTGAGACTGGTGATTCTCCGCTGGCTGCGCAAGTCCATCTCGTCAACACATTGGCTAGCAAAGCTTCGATCGGCAAAGGCCAACGAGTGCTTGATGTCGGCTGCGGCATGAGTGGCTCGTCGATTTATTTGGCGAGAGAACTCGGCTGCGATGTCACCGGAGTCACGCTCAGTCCCGTCCAAAAGACTTGGGCGACAACATCGGCAGCATTCAGCGGCGTTCGTCGGCGAACTCGATTCCATTGTGCCGACGCCGAGAAGATTGAATTCGCACGACGGACCGGCATGCGTTGGCTCGCAAAGCTACTGGATCGCAATACGCGAAACTTTCTCGATCACTTTGAAACGATCCTGAATGCCTACCGCACACGAGCGATTGGCTACGGCCGCTTTGTGGCACGAAAATAGAGCGACTAACGATGGAGTTTCGTGGAGCACGTTTCCCACGTGCATGGAAACAGCTTCAAGGTTTCGGAAGTGGGTTGGTTGAATCAACCGCTGGGCGTGGGTCGAAACCCACAGCTACCATCGGATGTCACTCCGCGACAGAATGCAATTCGCACTCTACGACAAACTACAATTCACGCTCCGCAACGATCCGTTGGTTTTGGTCGCGGAGCAACGATTGAACCGTTGTCACGATATCGGTAACCAATTTGATGCGCTGCGTATTTGATCGCGCCTGATTGCCTCCGATTCAATCGTCGCTCCGCGACAAAGACGACATGGTCGGGTTCGACGCGGAAACGAACCGCCGGTTTGGAAAACTCTTCCTGTGGCTGACCGGCGACCGCTGGGGCTGTTTTCAACGTTCCGGCTTTGGCACTCGACGTTCCGCGGGGCCGGAGCTGCCTCGTTTGCGACCGCCCCGTTTGGGTTTCTTTTGGACGAGCGTGAAGCCCGGCTTGTCCGGGTCGTCGTCGGCGACCGGTTGACCGAGTTGTTTCTTCAGTTCGAGGATGCGGTCGCGGAGTTGGGCCGCTCGTTCGAATTCGAGGTTTTGCGCGGCGGCGAGCATTTCGGCTTCGAGTTCGTTGAGGAATTCTTGCGTGACGTATTGGGTCTCGCTGATGCCCGCCGCTTTCGTGACGATCTGCTGTGCGGCGATCTCGTCTTCGATGCCTCGCTTGATCGCCTTCTTGATCGTCTCTGGTGTGATGCCATGTTCGGCGTTGAAACGCAGTTGCAACTCGCGGCGGCGGTTCGTTTCGCTGATTGCGAACTGCATGCTGTCGGTGACTTTGTCGGCGTAAAGGATGACCTCGGCATTCGCGTTGCGGGCGCTGCGGCCGATCGTTTGGATCAGGCTCGTCGCGCTGCGAAGGAAACCTTCCTTGTCAGCGTCGAGAATCGCGACCAGCGACACTTCGGGGATGTCGATCCCTTCGCGGAGCAAGTTCACGCCGATGATCGCGTCGAACTTTTGTTCGCGGAGTTCGCGAATAATCTCGACCCGCTCGATCGCGTCGAGTTCCGAGTGCAGCCACTTGCAGCGGACTCCCTCTTCGATGAGATATTTTGTCAGGTCTTCGGCCAGACGTTTCGTCAGAGTGGTGACTAGGACTCGTTCGTTGCGTTGGGCTCGCAACAGGATCTCGGCCTTGAGATGCGGCACCTGGCCGCGCGCGGGGAGCACATGGAGAAGCGGATCGACAAGCCCTGTCGGCCGGATGAGTTGCTCGACCACTTCGCCACCGGATTGCTCCAGCTCCCAATCGTTGGGGGTCGCCGAAACGAAAACCGTCTGCCCGCGCATCGTGTTCCATTCGTCGAACTGCATCGGGCGATTGTCGAGCGCCATCGGCAGCCGAAAGCCGTGTTCGACCAGCGTCTTCTTGCGCGACTGATCGCCGGCGTACATGCCTCGAACCTGCGGGACGGTGACGTGCGATTCGTCGACCATCATCAGAAAATCTTTGGGGAAGAACGCGAACAGCGTGTCGGGCGGCTCGCCCGGTTTGCGGCCGGCGAGGGCTCGCGAATAGTTCTCGATCCCCGGACAGAAGCCAGTTTCGCGGAGCAGCTCCATGTCGTACCGCGTGCGTGCTGACAGCCGCTGCGCTTCGAGCAGTTTGCCTTCTTGCTTGAAGACATCGAGCCGTTGATGCATCTCCGCCTCGATCTCTTCGACCGCGTGCGCGATGCGGTCCTGAGGCAACACGAAATGCTTCGCCGGGTAAACGTACATTTCTTCGAGCCGTTTTACTTCTTCGCCCGATGTCGGATTGATGATCGAGAGACGCTCGATTTCGTCGCCCCAGAGTTCGATGCGGTACGCGAACTCTTCATACGCGGGCCAGACTTCGATGACGTCGCCGCGCACACGGAACTTGCCGCGTGCCGGTTCGTAGTCGTTGCGGTCGTAATGAATATCGAGCAGCTTCAGCAGCAGCTCGTCCCGGTCGATCGACTCACCGGGCCGGAGGGCGACCATCATTTCCAGATAGTCCTTCGGCGAACCAAGCCCATAAATGCACGAT
>JAPLNX010000469.1 GCA_026400935.1 Planctomycetia bacterium
CACAAAAATCCAACAAGCCGCACTCCAAATCTAATGGCAGGTTATTTCTTGGTCGTGGCACTAGCGCAATGGCACTTACTTTAGGAATCTGGTTTATCAGCGGCGAGTTTGGGTATTCGTTTTTTGAATTGGTTGGACTTGGGGCGTCGGGGGTAGGTTTCGCGGTTGAAGGAGCGGCCGGGGCGGTTGGGGAGTTTGTCGTGAGAGGCGATGATCAGTGCTTTGCGGAATTGGGCTCGCCAATGGGGGCGTCGTGCGCCGACGACGACCAGAGGAAAATGTTGAACGTCGTCCAGGTTCGTTTGAAGCTCATGCGGCGGGGAGGTGCGGCGATCAGCGCGGCGGCTTGGCGGCGGAATTGCGTCACCAGGTTGTACGCCACCAGCGAGGTCAGCAGTTCTTTGTGGAACATCCCCACGCTGCGAGCGGTTTGGTGTTCGGTGTTCAGCACCACCTTGAGATTGCGGATGTCGATCTCGATGTCGCCCCGTTTGACGTACAACTCCGAGAGTGCGTCTGCCGAATGCGGCAGGCTCGTCACCAGGTACAGTGTCAGCGTGTCATGAATGCGGATTTCGTGCAGACGCACTTCGATCGCGGCGTCCGCAGGGAATTCCGGATGACCCTGGCGATCTTTTGCACTGGGACGCCACGTCAACGAGTACGTCATCGAATTCGAACCGTTGCTCACGACGGTCGCTTTCCGACGCAGCGCCTGGAAGCGCGAGTCGGTCAGGCGGAACGTGAAGTCTCGGTTCATCTGCTGAGCTTCCCACGCCACCGCGAAGATGCCGAACCCGGCGTCCGCCATCACGATTCCCTCTTCGGGAAGCTGTGCGAAGAGGTCATGAACCAATGCGGTTTCCGAGACGGCATCGGGGCCGTTCTTCGCTCCGATGGCCGGCAGCAACGCCGCGCCACTGGCCATTTCATGAACCACGACCAACAACGCCAACGGCCACACACCCGCTCCGTATTGATTGGTCGCCGGAGGAAACGCGCGACGCAGCGCCGATTCGGGAGCCAACGTCAACGTGGTTCCGTCGAGCAGATACACGCGACGTCCCTCAAACGACGGTGGGCTGGCCTCGATCAACGACTGACTGACGCGTTGAGCAAACCACTCCGCCGCCCCTTGCGGCAGCCGGCTTCGCGCGCGACTGTACGACGAGGCGTACCTCACGCTGCTGCACGCTCAATTGCAGCCCGAAGTAATCTTTGAAGAGACGCTGCTGAAACGCGGACTCGACGGATTCAAGGTGCTCGTGCTGGTTGATTGCGACGTGCTGACGACATCCGTCGCGGCTCGCATTGTCGAATTCCAGAAGCGCGGCGGCATCGTCATCGGCGATCCGAATCTGGCTCCCGCCATCAAGCCGGACATCGTCCTGCCGCGCTTCACACGCACGAAGAAAACCGCTGAAGACAAAGCGGCGATCCTCACCAACGCCGCCAAGCTGCGGTCGGCTCTCGATGCTCGATATCAACGCTTCGCCGAATGTTCCAATCCGGAGATCGTGACCCGCGTGCGCGCAAGCGGCGCGAGCGACTACGTCTTCGTCGTCAACGATCACCGCGAGTTCGGCACCTACGTCGGCCAGCATGGCCTCGTCATGGAAAACGGCCTGCCGAGCGACGGGCAACTCACCATCCGTCGCAACGCCGGCCACGTCTACGACCTGCTCACCAGTCGGAAAGTTGGCTCCACAATTCGCGGGGACGCTTTGTCCTGGCCCGTGCAACTCGGCCCATGCGAAGGGGGAGTCTTCCTGGTGACTCCGCGACCGATCGAGCAACTCAACATCGCCGCTCCCGAATCCACTCAACGCGGCGAGACCATCGACGTCGACATCACCATCGCCGAATCGTCCGGCACCCCCGTCCCGGCCGTGATCCCGCTCCGAGTCGACATCACCGACCCCGCCGGCCGCCCCGCCGAAGGGAGCGGATTCTACGGAGCCACAAACGGCACACTAAAACTGAAACTCGACATCGCCGACAACGACACCCCCGGCATCTGGCAGATCCGAGTCCGCGAACTCGCATCCGGCCTGATCGCCTCGGGCTATGTGCGGGTGAAAGACGGCGGAAAGTAACAGGCTAGGAATCTAGCGAGAATGGGCATCAAATTGTGACACTGTGATGAGCAATCGACGGTTAACGGGAACTCAATCTTTCAACCCGGACACGAAAATGGAGAGACCCATGCGAAGAATCTTGTCCTTGTTCCTGGCGGTTTTCCTGAGCGGTGTCGGCGTCGTGTACGGTGTCGAGCCGTTGGTCGAACCTGCGAGCGTACGGAAGGTGTACGACGATGGACGACACAACGCGCTTACGGCCTTGGTCCGCTGGAAGGACACGTATTGGCTGTCGTTTCGCAACGCCGACTCGCACGCCTACGGCGAGGCCGATCTGATCGTGCTGCGTTCGCCCGACGGCCAGACATGGAGCGAGGCTCATCGCGTCAATGCGCTGCCCGACGACCGCGACCCGCAGTTCCTGGCCACCAATAAGCGGTTGTTTCTCTACGACATGGCATTGAAAGGGCCTGATCTGACGACCTTCGTGACCTGGACCGAGGACGGTGCGAACTCAGGGCCAGCGCGCATAACTGGGTAATCTAGGGCGACTTGCGCTCTTTCTGTTTGTATGGTATCTCTGTCTCCTGGAATATGTCTGCGTGAGTTCTCTGGTCGTGTGACTATGGGCTGGAGCGCAGGAGTCCAGACCAG
>JAPLNX010000237.1 GCA_026400935.1 Planctomycetia bacterium
GCGCTTACAAACCGTCCCCGCGCCGACCGAGTACGAGATGAAATACAAAGGGGTCGTCCCGTTCCTTGATCCGTTGCCGCGCTTCGAGATCACTCAACCCGGCAACATCCTCCGCATCTTCGAACGCGGCGGCCGCTTTCGCCCGGAAGTTGGGATCCCCGAAACAGGCGAAGAGCCCGGTCGTCCCCGAGCGCGTCTGAGTAATCGCGGACTCGGCACTGAGAACCGTACCGACCCCGTTTTCATCGGCCTGCAAAAGACTCGGCTGCTCGACCCGACGCTCAACTTCCTCGGCACCAACGATCACGCCGGCGACTATCGGTCGAGCGGCTGCACGGCGTGTCACGTCATCTACGCCAACGATCGCTCGCCGGTGAACTCCGGCCCGTATGCGCCCGCCGGACATCGCGGCTTGTCGTTGAACCCCGATCCGACAATCCCCAAGAACGAATCCGGCCACCCGATCAAGCACGAGTTCACGACGGCGATCCCATCGAGTCAGTGCATCACCTGCCACATGCATCCGGGGACGACGGTCATGCAGAGCTATCTCGGCTTCATGTGGTGGGACAACGAGACCGATGGCGAGTTGATGTATCCGAAGCATCAGAAGAACCCGACTGCCGAAGAATTCGTTCGCGCGGCGATGAACAATCCCGAAGAAGGTTCGCTGCGTGGCAATTGGTCAGATCCGGAATTTCTCGACGGAGTGGCTGACCTCAACCCGCAAGCAAAGCACACGCAGTTCGCCGACTTCCACGGTCACGGCTGGGTTTTCAAAGCAGTCTTTAAAAAAGATCGCGAAGGGCGTCTGCTGGACCACAAAGATCGAATTATCGAAGACGAAGACACGGCAAAGCTCAACTACGCCATGCTGCATCCGGACTGCCGAGCCGCAAAAGACAACGTCCCGGTGCATCTCATGGATATTCATCTTGAGAAAGGAATGCACTGCGTCGACTGCCACTTCAAACAAGACTCGCACGGCAACACGAAGCTCTACGGCGAGGTCCGTGCGGCCATTGAAATTGCCTGCGAAGACTGTCACGGCACCGCGTATCAACGAGCGTCACTCCGGACGAGTGGTCCAGCGGCTCCCGAAGGAGGCACGAATCTCGAAGCCATGACGACCCCTTCAGGCAAACCTCGCTTCCGTCGCGAAGGAAAGAAAATCATCCAAGTGGCAATGGTTGAGAAAGACGGCGATCAACCGCGCCAATGGGAGATTCCGCAAGTCCTCGACACGATCACGCCGGGACATCCGCGATACAACGAAAAATCACATCTCGCCAAGACCGTCCGCTTCGAAGGGGATGAAATTGCGTGGGGAACTCGTCCCAAAGACGCCAAGAAGTGTGCTCACGACACAAGCAAGATGAGCTGTGTCTCGTGCCACTCTTCGTGGAACACAAGCTGTTACGGCTGCCATCTGCCGCAGCGAGCGAACATGAAGATGCCGGAGTTACACAATGCTGGCGACGTCAGCCGCAACTACACCTCCTACAACTGGCAGACGCTCCGTGATGACATCTACATGCTGGCCAAAGACGGCACCGTCACCGGCAATCGCATCAGTCCCGCTCGTTCAGCCTGCGCCGTGCATGTCGGCAGCTACAACAACAATCGAGAATCGATCTATGTCCAACAACAAACAATCTCCGCTGACGGCATGAGCGGCATCGCCTTTTCCACCAATGTTCCGCACACCGTACGCGGTAAAGATGGCACCAAGCAATGTGCCGATTGTCACCTTTCCAACATCGAAGACAACAACGCCATCATGGCGCAGTTGCTGATGCAAGGAACGAACTACATGAACTGGATCGGTCGTTATTGCTGGGTCGGAACCGGCGAGCACGGCATGGAAGCGGTCGTCGTCACCGAACGAGACGAGCCGCAAACCGTCATCGGCAGCACGCTGCATAAGCTCGCGTTCCCCGACAATTACGCCCGACATCTGGAACACGATTGCGAACTCGAACATGCTCACGAACATCCGGGCAAAGATATTGGCGACGCGCTGCGACATCCTGGTCGCAAGCCAAATATTCAAAGCGTGCAACTCCGCGGCGAGTATCTCTACGCCGCGTGTGGCGAAGGGGGCCTGCGGGTCTTCGACGTTGCCTTCATCGACCATAAAGGATTTTCAGAACGGATCGTCACCGCGCCGGTTTCACCACTCGGCCAGAAGTTCTATGTACCCACCAAAAACGCGGCAGCAGTCGCTGCTCCGGCGACGACCGCTCCTGACCCGACTCGCAAACTTGATCCTGAAAATGAAGAGCAAGCGGTCAGTCTGATTTACGCTTTTCTCTATGTGGCCGACCGTGAGGAAGGGCTAATCCTTGTCGGAGCCGGGACACTGCTCGACGGTGATCCAACCAATAACTTCCTCAAGCGTGAGGTGACCTTCAATCCGAACAATCTTCTTTGCGGGGCTCGAGCGATCACGATCGTCGGCAATTACGCCTACATCTGCGCGGACATCGGGCTGGTCGTCGTCGATCTTCACGATCCGAAGAATCCACGGATCGAAAACGTTGTCGGAGCACCGTTCCTCAATCAACCAAACGCCGTTCAAGTTCAATTCCGATACGCGTTCGTCACCGATTGCGAAGGGTTGAAGATTCTCGACGTCACCGACCTCGCAAACCCAAAACCGCGAGCCTCCCTGCCGTTGCACGAAGCTCGCAATGTCTATGTCGCTCGAACGTATGCCTACGTTTCGGGAGGCCATCAAGGCTTGGTCATCGTCGACGTGAAGAACCCGCTCGAACCCAAGATCGACCAAGTCTACAACGCGAATGGCTGTATCAATGATCTCAACGATGTGAAGTTGGGGATTGCTTACAACAGCCAGTTCGCGTACCTCGCCGACGGCCACAATGGTTTGCGAGTCGTCCAACTGACCAGTCCTGACACCCCCGGCAACGCGGGTTTCGCAACACGACCGAACCCTCATTTGATCGCCACGAGAAAACTTCCCAAAGGGGCACACGCGGCTTGTGTCTCAGAAGGTGTTGATCGTGATCGAGCCGTCGATGAATCGGGCAACCAACTCAGCGTCTTCGGCCGCATCGGCGCGAGACCGCTGAACCTCGAAGAACAGCGTCACCTCTACATGCACAACGGCAAACCCTGGCACGTCAGCAACGAACCAGACTTCTTCCGGTCTAGCTACCGCGAGCCGAAACCCACCAACACTGTGCGACGATGAGGGCTGTGACGTTCAACGCGGACGAGCCCGCCAAATTGTCTCGCGAAGACTGTCACGCTCGTAAATCTTGATGATTTCAACCGCCGCTTCGTGGTTGTCTGGTGACAGTGAATCCAAGACTTGAAAGATCGCGGTCGCCCGCTCAACAGCAGTCATCGCAGTCCGCTGCGAAACATCTCCCGCCAAATCATAGTCAGCTCGATTTCTTTGGCCGCTAGGTTGATTTAGGTCGGAGCCAGCCAATCCAAGTGCTGGGTTCCCGCAGCGTTGCAATCGCTTTCGCAAGAAAGCATGAGCCTGTTCCCCACGCGGAACCTCAAAGCCCAATGCCTGTAGCAGATCGCAAGCGTGGTGAACGCGGGGTAGTAAGCACGGCTATCAGCGCAACGCCATTCAGCCTCATTCCCAGCAACGGACATCTTCTCGGCCAAACGTAACACGTCGCGATCAAGAATCATGGTCGCCAATCCGTATTGAGCCGAAAGACCGAAGCCAGATACGGCGGGCATGAGTCAAACAAACGTCGGTGCCGCTTGGATAAGATTTGCACCAACTCATGGGGATTATCAATTGTGTTCCGAACCACGATCGCCAAACAAACTTCGTCAGCGTTCTCTGGGTCATATTCAACCTCAACCTGCAATCGAGCATCGGGAAATACCGACCGAGTCATCTCCTGCACATTCGAGAGAATCGCCGTGACACCCAGCTTCGTAGCGAGTTGCACGACTTCGGCAGAGAGTTCAGTCTTGGAAGGGACCAGTGACGGCAGCATGGCAAACCTCCTTTGACAGCGCGAGGCATACCATAGTTCAAAAGAGTCGGTCAGCCAGACGGACTGACCGCTCTTAGCTTTTCTTGACGGCTCGCTTCGTGCATGGCGACGGCTTCAGATTCTTGACTACTCGGTCGCTCGGTGCCTTGATTACGGACTTGTAGTACTCGATGAGCTTCGTGACGGGCATGCGGCGAATCGCCTCGCCGATGACGTCCAACGCGAAAATATCCAACGTTTTGAACCAGATGCTGGACTTCCCATGTCGAGCTTCTTGCCGGTCTTGGCCCACTCGATGCGGAAACAATCTTCCTGTTCCGCTTCGCAATAACAGGTCATCAGGTAGAGTGAAATGTCGTTATTTTTGCGACGCGAACCAATTGACCTTGAACGTTGCGAGCTGCGGGTGATCTTCCACAGAACCATTCTTTCCAACACTACGAGAGACCTCATGTCCTTCACGCCAGCAACCATTGACGCGGCGATCAAACATCTTCAAAAAAGCGATCCGGTGATGGCTGACGTCATTCGCCGAGTCGGAGCATTCACATTGAGGTCCAAGCGAGGTCGGTTTGAATCGCTCGTCAGGTCAATTCTCGCTCAACAGATTTCGACGACAGTGGCTCGGTCGATGTTGAAGAAGCTGCAGCAGCGAGTTGCTCCCAGCCGCATCACGCCCAACAGCCTCAGTCAATTGTCGGCGGATGATCTGCGTGCGATTGGTTTGTCTCGGCAGAAGGCGGCTTACCTGTTGGATCTGACGGAGAAAGTTCGTGAGCGATCGGTACGACTGCATCTGGTGCATCGCATGACCGACGAAGAGGTCATGGACGAGTTGTTGCCGGTGAAAGGAATCGGGCGATGGACCGTGCAGATGTTTTTGATCTTTTGCCTCGGTCGCATCGATGTGTTCGCTCCCGATGACTTCGGTCTGCGTTCGGCAATGCAAAGGTTGTACGACTTGCCGGAAATGCCCAAGCGCGCACAAGCGGAAGAACTCGCTACCCCCTGGCGACCGTATGCAACGATCGCGTCGTGGTATTTGTGGCGCAGCTTGGAACTTCCGTAAGACGTCACCCATAGGAAAAATGGGCACGCTTTCTCGTGTGGAATTGCGGTAGGTGCGTGAACCAGCCGTAAGACTATTCCAAGAGATCTTGAGTCTCGTCGTACGTTGTTCTTTGAAGGAGGCGGGTTTTTTTAAAAACTACGGGCACGAGTGCCCCTTCCTCCGGAATCTCTGTTCTGTGGCGGGGTTGTTGAGCGGTGCCTACCATGTCGAACCTCGATTTGAGGAATCGTCAAACTTCAGCCGTCCTGTTGGGGAGATGCTCGCGATGAAGCGTTTGAATTGGTTGGCCCGTGCCGCTTGGTTGTTTTCGATCAGCGTTGCTTTGTCAGCGGTCGGCGCGAGTGCTGCCGAGCCGAAGTTTGATAGCAAAGTGGTCTCCGCCCAGACGAAGGGACACGCGGTTGAGTTCGACATCGACATTGCGGGAGCCAAATCATTGTTCCTCGTGGCGACAGATGGCGGCGACGGGTTCGGCTGCGACTGGGCCGACTGGGCTGAACCACGTCTGGTTGGCAAGGACGGCAAAGAATCAAAGCTGACTGAGATGAAATGGAAGGCCGCCAGCGCGGGTTTCGGCGAGGTTGGCGTCAACAAAAATTGTGGTGGCGATGCGATCTCCATCGACGGCAAGAAGGCCGAATATGGTATCGGGACGCACGCGAACTCGGTGATTGAGTTCGCCCTGCCAGACGGGCACACCTTTACGAAATTCAAAGGCCGAGCGGCGGTCGATGACCACGGGTTAAATCAGGGCTGCGGCTCGACGGTTCGATTCTTGGTCTTCACCGACAAGCCCGATCCGAAGTTTCTCGTGGCATCGAACGGCGGCAGCCCACAGAGCGGCATCGGCAGCCGCGATCCGAAGGATGCGGTCAAGGGGCTGGATGTCGCCGACGGTCTCGAAGCGACGTTGTTCGCGAGCGAGGACTCGAAGCCGGCGATGCTCAATCCGACTAGCATCGACATCGACCATCTTGGCCGAGTCTGGGTTTGCGAGGTTGTGAACTATCGGCATCGTCTCGGCGAGCGGAAGGAAGGGGATCGCATCCTGATCCTCGAAGACACCGACGGCGATGGCGTCAGCGACAAGCAGACCGTGTTTCATCAAGGTCACGACGTCGATTCGGCTCACGGCATTTGCGTGCTGCCGACGCCAAGCGGCAAGGGGACGAAGATCATCGTCTCGGCGAATGACAACGTCTTCTTCCTGTACGACGACGACGGCGATTTGAAGTCGGATCGCAAAGAAATGTTCTTCACCGGCATTGGCGGCACGCAGCACGATCACGGCATTCATGCGTTTCACTTCGGGCCAGACGGCAAGCTGTATTTCAACTTCGGCAACAGCGGGAAGCAGATCAAGGACAAGAGCGGCAAGCCGATCATCGACCTGGCCGGCAATGAAGTGAACGACAGCAAGTTGCACTACCAGGAGGGGATGGTTTTCCGCTGCAACATGGACGGCAGCGAGTTTGAGACGCTCGGCTGGAACTTCCGGAACAACTGGGAGATCGCGGTCGATAGTTTCGGCACGCTGTGGCAGAGCGACAACGACGACGACGGCAACAAGGGAGTGCGGATCAACTTCGTGATGGAGTTCGGCAACTACGGCTACAAGGATGAGCTGACTCGCGCCGGCTGGCAGTCGCCGCGGACGAACATGGAAGCGGAGATTCCGCTGCGTCACTGGCATCTGAACGATCCGGGTGTTGTCCCCAATTTATTACAAACGGGAGCTGGCTCACCCACGGGGATCATCGTTTATGAAGGGGACTTGCTGGGCGAAAAATTTCGGAATCAGGTGATCCACTGCGACGCCGGGCCGAACGTGGTGCGCGCCTACCCGGTGCAGAAGTCGGGAGCGGGCTACACCGCCGAGACGGTCAACCTTCTGAGCGGTGCTCGCGACAACTGGTTCCGCCCGTCGGATGTGAGCGTGGCTCCGGACGGTTCGCTGATCGTGGCCGACTGGTACGACCCCGGCGTGGGGGGCCACCGCATGGGCGACG
Organism: Planctomycetia bacterium; assembly: GCA_026400935.1. GTDB lineage: Bacteria > Planctomycetota > Planctomycetia > Planctomycetales > Planctomycetaceae > SXKJ01. Next base: position 7,074 of record JAPLNX010000237.1, read on the forward strand.
CCGACAAAGGCCGCCTCTTCCGAGTCGCTCCGCCGAAGACCCCGTACAAATTCCCGAAGGTCGATGTCAGCACCGTCGAGGGCGCGATCGCCGCGCTGAAGAGTCCCAACGAAGCCACGAGGTATGTGGCTTGGACGGCGCTCGTCGATCGAAAGGGCGAGGTGGAAGACCGCGTTCTGAAGATGTTTCAAGAAGAGAAGAACCCGCGCCATCGCGCGCGAGCGTTGTGGCTCTTGAGCAAGCTCGCACCGAACTACTCATTCGAGAATCTGCTGGTTGCACTCAAGGACGCGAACCCCGATGTCCGGATTGCGGCGTTGCGTGCGGTTCGGGAGTTGGCGACCGATCCGAAGCGTGCGATGCAGATGAAAGCGAAAACCACTGACGGCAAGACTGCCAACTACGCGATCTCTTCAAACGAGGCGCTTCGCCGGACGTTGGACGAGTTGGTATCCGACAAGAGTCCCGAAGTTCGTCGCGAGTGCGCGATCGCGCTGCGCCATTTTGAAAACCCGAACAAACCGGAACTGTGGGCAAAGCTCGCGATGCAGCACGACGGCAAGGACCGTTGGTATCTCGAAGCCCTCGGCATCGGCGCGGGCAACAATTGGGATGCCGGACTTGCTGCTTACTTCAAGCTCGGTGCTGAACTCCAGCAATCGCAGCCCGGATTGCCTGACATCGTCTGGAGGTCGCGATCGGGATTCACGCCACCAATCCTTGCCAAATTGATTCAAGCAGGACTAGCAGAAATGGCACCGCGCTACCTCCGCGCCTTCGACTTCCTCCCCGCGAGCCAAGAGAAGGACGACGCGCTGGTGCAGCTCGCGTTCGGCACCAGCGGCGACGAGCAGAAGGTGGCCCTGGTCTCGGCCGAGGCACTCAACCGTCTGAAGGGCTTTGACGTCTCGAAGAACGCCGCCCAAAAGGCCGCGCTGAACTGCGTCCTCGATTCGCTGAAAGGCCAGCCGCAGTTCCTCACGCTGGTCGAGAAGTTCAACGTCACCGACCGCTACCCCGATCTGCTCGCCCTGGCTCAGGCCAAGCCCGATGACCAAATCGGCATCGACGCCATCCGCGTGCTGCTGGCAAAGAATCAGGCGAAGTTGATCGCCGATTCGATTGAATGCAGCCACCCGTCACGCGATGCCTTCCCTGCGCCAGCAACGCCGAAAGTTCGCGAAGATCTCGCACGGACAGCGCTCGCAACCGTGACTGTGCTGAGCAACTCAGGCGACGCGGCCGCCGCCAGTCTTCTGCTGCCAGTCGTTGAAGATAAAGCCTATCCGAGCGATGCTCGCCGACAGGCCATCAAAGGCGCAACACGCACGAAACCCGCAGCAACCGCAGTCCTCAAGATGGCCGAAGCAAAGGCATTCGACGATAGCTTCGCTCCGGCATTGGCCGCGGCGTTGTCCTCGGCTCCGCTCGACGCGGCTCAGCAGAAGCTCGTCGCGACGCTCTTCCCTGCCCCCGCCGGCAAAGACGCCAAACCGCTCCCGCCGCTGACCGAACTGGCCAAGCTCAAGGGGAACGCCGGCAACGGAGCGAAACTGTTTGCCTCCGGGATGACGGCCAAATGTAACAACTGCCACATCGTCAACAACCAAGGCAAAGACGTCGGCCCGAACCTCAGCGAGATCGGCACGAAGCTCAGCCGCCAAGCGATGTGGGAGTCGATCATCTACCCCAGCGCCGGCATCAGCCACAACTACGAAACCTACACCGCCGCCCTGAGCGACGGCACCGTCTTCACCGGCCTCCTCATCAGCGAAACCGCCGACGCCGTGACCATCCGCAACATCGAAGCGATCACAAAAACGATCCCCAAGAAGAGCCTCGAAGAACCGGTCGTCAAACAAAAAATCTCGCTGATGCCGGCCGACCTCGCCAAGACGCTGAGCCTCGAAGAGATGAGCGACATCGTCGAGTACCTGATGACGCTGAAGAAGAAATAATTTTGGAGTGCGGTGTGTCAGCACCGCTTTGGATTTCCACGTAGCCGTCATCGCTCCGCGTGATGAGCCGAGTCGCCAATCAGCGTCGTTGGAGCATTCGGCTCGTCACGCGGAGCGATGACGGCTAGTGCCACGACCAAGAAATAACCTGCCATTAGATTTGGAGTGCGGCTTGTTGGATTTTTGTGGTGCGGGTGATGCGCCGGTGCGGTGGGCAGAACCGAGCTACGGGCTGCGA
>JAPLNX010000639.1 GCA_026400935.1 Planctomycetia bacterium
GATCAACTGTTCGTCGACCGCACCCACTGGGCAGGGTTCCGCACGGCGTCACTTGGGCTTCGCCAGTTGCTAGCAGGCTCACCACGACGACAGGCCGAATCGAGTTCGTCATCCTACGGACTAGCCGTTCTCCTCCCGTTACTCTCCACCCCGTCTCACGACGACGCAGTTACGTTCGGATACAAAGTTCAAACCAACTTCGACGAGGACTTGCACCTCGCAGATTCAATCCACTTGCAAACGCACTAGCCGTCACGCTCCGCGTGACGAGCCGATGGTACATCGACACTCAGTAAGGCGACCGGCACTGTGTGAGGTGACCGGCTCGTCACGCGGAGCGATGACGGCTACGTTGAAGACACATCATGTGAATAGACTGCCGCTCATGTTTAACGATCTACAACTTTTCTCGCTCGGAGCGGCAGCTGTTATCGACACGGTGTTGTTGATGGCGTTGATTGAGCGGCCGAATCGGCGGCATGTCGCGATTTGGATGATCGTGTTGACCGCCGCCGCATGGCTGTGGCATTCGGGGAGCTTCGTTCACACGCTGTTGGTCGAGGCAACACATGCTTGGCCGTTGCGAGTGAATGCGTTGTCGATGACGGCCATGTCGGTCGGAGTCTTGTTGATGCCCAGTTCGATGTTGCATGGAGCGATTCGACTGTGGCACACCGGCGTCGAAGCGAAGCCGCGCAGCGACGCCCGCTATTGGTTGTGTTATCTGCCGTTGTTCGCGTTAGGGCCGATGGCTCGGAACCTGTTTGCCGATCCAAGCGGCGAGTATTTGACTCTCGTCGCGCCGTTCACGACGTCGTTTGTCTTTTGGTTGTGTGCGACGAACCTCATTGCAGCGGCCACGTTTTGGAGGTTGCGGCGGCGAGTCGCGTTGTCTCAAGCGACGGCGTTCTTTCGAGGCATGGCAGGGATGCTATGCGGCTTGAGCGTACTGGTTGTTTTCGTCGTCTTTGTCGCGGTCCCGCAATGGCCGGAACAAGCGGAGGCGTGGAAGCTCATCGCGAGTTTGTCGCCGGTGCTCCCTGCGTTGCTCTTTGCATATCACGTCGTGCGGTTCGGTTTCGTGCCGCTGGTCTTGGAACGAACGCTGGTTTACTCAGCGGTCTTGGCCGCCGCATTCTTGTTTCATCATTTCGCATTGGCGGACGTGACCAATCGGCTGTCGGAGCAACTGCGTGTCGATTTCGCGATCGTCGAAGCTGTCGCGGCGGCGGCGTTGATCGTGAGTTATCAACCGCTGCGGCAGCGAGTGGCCGAAGCATTGCGGTATTTGCTTGGCTCACGAGTTGCCGGCGTCCGCGAACAGACTCGACAACTCGCGGCACGCATGTCGGAAGGAATCGAGCCGCCGGTTGATCATTGGTTGGCAGCGATCATCGAAGAGGTGCGAATACTGTTCGGTGTCGAACATGCTGGGTGTTGGCTGTTCGGCGACAGCGATCGAATCAGCGGTTCGGCGACCTCGGGCAAGTCACTGTCTGGCGAGCAAGCAATCGCGATGCAACAACTCGTCACTGAATCAGGGCAGCGTGTGCTGACTCGATTTGTCGCAACCGATCCAGCGGCGCAGAGTCTGCTCAGTACAACCGGCACGTCAGCTGCAATTACCTTCGATCATCGTGACCTATGTGGGCTTCTGGTGCTCGGTCGCAAGCAATTCAATCAAGAATTGGATGACGAAAGTCTGAGTTCGCTCGTACTGCTCACCGAACAACTGGCGGTCACGTTGCGAAACGCACGCTTGCAACAAGATCGCCTCACTGCCGAACGCCGAGCATTGCGGCAAGAAAAACTTTCGACGCTCGGTCTGCTGGCAAGTTCGATCGCACACGAAATCAAAAATCCACTCTCTTCGATCCGCACAATCTCGACAGTGATGGCGGAAGACCTCGGTGCTGACAGCCCACATGCTGAAGACTTGCGGCTGATCATCAGCGAGATCGACCGGCTCGCGGCGACAACGCGGCAATTGCTTGAATTTGCTCGACCTGCCCCGGCGGCGAACGGCTCATGCGTCCCGCGTGAGTTACTCGACCGCACGCTCCGCATCCTGCGACATCTCGCGCAACAAAAAGGTGTGCGGCTAGAAACGACGTTCGATGATGACTACGCGGCCGTCCGTGCCGATCCGGAGAGTCTCGGCGAAATCTTTTTTAATCTGCTGTCAAACTCGATCGACGCCGTTGGGACGGGAGGAGTTGTCAGAGTCTCCTGCCGCACTGATTCCAACGTCGTCGTCGTACAGATTCACGACACCGGAGCGGGACTGCCGCCCGAAGTTCAAGATCATCTCTTCGAGCCGTTTGTCACCACGAAGCTCGACGGCACAGGCCTCGGTCTCTACATCGTCGGCCGCCGCATCCGTGAACTCGGAGCCGAGATTCGTTGCGAATCAACGCCGGGCGAAGGAACATCGTTCGAAGTGCGGTTGCCAAAGTAGGTTGGGACTCCATCCCGATCTTCCGCGCTGACACGTTGAAGTCTTTCACGGAGGGGTCGGGACGGAGTCCCAACCTACGAAACACAAACTTTAAGGGCAAATATGCCACTTCGCGTACTCATCGCCGATGACGAACATGCCGCTCGGCACGGAATGCTGCGAGCGTTAAAGGCGACTGGCTGCGAGTTGCTCGAAGCAAGCGACGGCGATGCGGCGTTGTTGTCGATTCGGGATCAATGGCCTGACCTCGTCTTTTTGGATCTCAACATGCCCGGTCGAGACGGGCTGTCGGTGTTACGAGAATTATCGACCATCGCTCCGTCGAACCGTCCGTCTTGCGAGATCATTGTCGTCACAGCCAACGAACACGTCGGCACGGCGGTCGATTGCATGAGGCTCTGAGCATCCGACTATTTGACAAAGCCGTATGAAGTGGAACAGCTTCGAGCGATCGTTCGCCGCGCAATAGAACGACTGGCCGTGCGCGATCGCGTCACCGCA
>JAPLNX010000323.1 GCA_026400935.1 Planctomycetia bacterium
ACCTACACCGGCAAACCGACACAATCGCAGCCCGTAGCTCGGTTCTGCCCACCGCACCGGCGCATCACCCGCACCACAAAAATCCAACAAGCCGCACTCCAAATCTAATGGCAGGTTATTTCTTGGTCGTGGCACTAGTCTTTGTTTGCCACTCACGCGGGCCGAATGGGCCATCTTGTCACTCACGATCGGCACCGTCTGCGCTGCCGAGTCAGCAAATACGGCGATTGAGTTTGTGGTCGATCTTGTTTCGCCGGAATACCACGACCTCGCCCGCCGATCGAAAGATGCCGCTGCGGGAGCCGTGCTTATTATGGCGCTCACCGCTCTTGTCATCGGCGGCTTGATTCTTGGACCGCCACTGTTAGTTGTGTTGGGGCGATTCATGTTGGTCTGAGCTAGGACTTTCGGGCTACATGCTTTGTTCGCCGCGAAGGGCCTTTCGCCAATTGTTCCGCGTCATCAATTCGGACTTCTTGTATCGAACCATCGGCAGCTTCAAGTCGCACTCGTCGCTTTTTGCGATCAACACTCTCAGCAGCAACCTGTGTCACACCTTGTACCGATTCGTCACCATCATCAACAAAGTCATCCTTGGAATGCTGCGTTTCTATCGTTCGTCGCAGTTTTGCACGCGACCAATTCATCAGCCGCATCGGGCCTTGTCTCCAGACGACCAACCACAAGGAAGGCGTTACCGCTGGCGGATCCGCTGAAATATGCACGGTGTAATGCACGTGCAAAAAGACCGTCATCAAATTGCACCATTGCATCACGATGAGCGATAACTTCGAGGCGAGTTCCCACGTTAATGATTCGTTCGTTCGTGTCAACCAAAGTTCCAGAGCGAAGAACGACAAACCACACACTCCCGCAGCGCTATGTAGGACTCGACTTGCCGCACAACCACGCAACTCGATTCCCAATGTGCTCCACAACGCTAGGCCGATGACGAGGCTCGGCAACAACCAGATTGCCGTGGCACCAACTGCTTTCGAAGTGAGATCACCTCCGAGGGCTTCTAAGAGGCATGCCGCCAATTGCGGACCCCCGACGAGATTCAGAAGTCCGGCAACCGCGAACCCGGCCGCCGCCCAACCCCAAGCATGAAATCGTCCAGAATAATCGACTCGGCTGCGCGATCGAGCCCACCACACGAGGCAACTCAGTTGACTTGCGAACCACCACGTCAGGACGCCCGTCGCACGAATCATTCGCTCGGCCAACAATACCAACTTGTCTGCCAACGCCGAGCCTGATGTTGACACCTCTTCGGCAATCAGCCAACCGACCAGCATTGCTATGGGCCACGCAAAAGCTAGGGCACCAGCCCCCCAATACACCCAAATTTTTGTCGGGAGGCAATCGGCCAAAGAGACAGTCAAGTCAACAGGCGAGGCCGCCTCTTCGATATTAGTGAGATCAATTCGCCGAAAGTGAGCGGATTCACGAGGCAGGCCGTCAAAATCGGTCTCCATTACCAAACGCCGTCGATGCTGGTCGTCTAGGGTTCGCGAGGCAGACAAACCCATCGCTGTACCTGCTGCAAAAGTAGATTTCCGACGTGATCTATCCCGCTAGCATCACCAGAACAGGTAACGACGAACTCAAGCTGCGGTTTCGCGCTGAGTAGTCAGCTTCGGGCGACGTCAGAGAATGCCGTCCGAATAAGCGGTCCCTCTAAGATCGGCCAATAGCACGAACGAAGGACCATCAAACTGACGAACGTCGGATTGATTGAGCGACCGGCAACTTTTGCCATCGACGCCGAAACTACTGCTTCTTCGCTCGCAGACCTTCGGGGGGCCTTGGTGCTGTCGCGCTGATCGGCGTCTTCTCAAGCTCAGACGCGCAGCCCAGGCGGCCTCGATGAGTTCGAATCGGATCGCGCGGGTTGTCTTTCGTTTGATCGTAGATGCTCAGCAGCTTGTCTTTATCGAACGTCATCTGCGCGCGAGTTTCACCGGTCAGATCGTAGATGCTGGTCAACTCGATCGCATCGCACGGACACGCCTCTTCGCACATGCCGCAGAAGATGCAGCGCAGTTCGTCGAGCACAAAGCTTTGCGGGCGCTTGTCTCGATCCGGCCAGTCTTTCGAGGCGTCCTCGGCCACGATCGAAATGCAATGCGCCGGACACGCCGTCGCACACATCATGCAGGCGACACAGCGAACGCGACCTTGCTCATCCCGATTAAGCCGATGCACGCCCCGATAATTCACCGGCAAGTCCGGCTTTTGTTCCGGGAACTGCTCCGTCACCGAGTGCTGCGCGAAGGTGTGCTGCATTGCCACCTTCAAACCACCGGCAACCGCTGGCAGAAACGTCTGCTCCCAGAAACTCAGTTCGGGCTCTTCGATCCACACAATGTCTTTTTCTGAAATGGGCATTTTCTCTCCGAAAAAATTTCATTCACGTCTTGGTCAGAAGACTGTGGCAGTGAATCAATACTCGATCTTATTGGGGAATCGTGGAAACACCTTGGACTTCGCCAATTCACCGGAATGATCGTGAAATGTCATTTGCCCGTGGCTGTCGCACACCCACATCTCTTGAGCACCCTTGGCCAAATACAGCGTGATCTTTTCGTCGATTTCCATTTTCGTATTCGAGGGCGACACGACCTCGACACAGATTTCGGGGGCCGTGCGATAAGGTGTGACCAAACCATGTTTCTTCGCGAACGCAGACGACATCCAAGCGACATCTGCGACCTTCACACCGTCCGCCGTCTGCACGGAACATTCCGTGATCACTCGACCGAGGCGAGCGAGGCGATGAAAATGCCGCACGATCTCCGACTGGTACAACCCGTGACGATTTGACGCGGGACTCATAACAATTTGCCCTCGGCCATTGAGTTCGATCTTGTACGGCAAGTCTTGCAGCGACTTATCCGCCAGCACTTCCGCCCAAATCATGATCTGTCTCCGGTAAAGTAGGTTGGGACTTCGTCCCGTCCCAATCGGTCGAGACGGAGTCCCAACCTACTGCAAATTAGTGATGAGCAATCAACGTCTCCACCGGCGCTCGCCGGCGAGTCGAAACCGGTGCCGGTTTGAAACCGAGATAGCCCGCCGCGCAGAACAGCGCGAACGAACTGACCGGCAACCAGAACCAACTCAGATCGAACTCGCGAACGATCATCACACAAACCATATTGGCCAGCGAGAGCGGAATCAGCACTTTCCAGCACAGCCCCATCAGTTGATCGAACCGGAATCGAGGCAGGCACCATCGCAACAACATGATGACCACGATGACGCAAAAGACCTTTGACAACAGCACTCCGATCTTTAGCACGGTCGCCAACGTCCCGACACTCGCTGGTTCGGCGATTCCGGGGAAGTGCCAGCCACCGAAAAACAGCACCGAGCACAGAAAACTGATCGTGAAGACGTGCGTGTACTCGGCGAGAAAGAACATACCGAACTTCAAGGCCGAATACTCGGTGTGATAGCCGCCGATCAACTCTTGCTCACACTCCGACAAGTCGAATGGCAAACGGTTTGACTCCGCCAATGCGGCCAAGAAGAAGATCAACCCGGCCAGCGGCTGATACCAGATGTTCCAACCGAATAGCCCGCCTTGGGCCTGAGCTTCAACCACCGTCTCCAGATTCAGTGATCCGGCCATGAGCGCGATGCCGAGTACCGACATCCCCAACGGAATTTCGTAGCTCACGACCTGAGCGCTCGATCGCAGCGCGCCCAGCACGCTGTATTTGTTGTTGCTCGACCAGCCGCCAAGAATGATGCCGTACACCGCGAGGCTCGTCACCGAGAACAAGAACACGATCCCGATATCAACCTTCGGCGCGATGATGTAGCTGAACCCCTCGCCCACGGTTGTCGGTCCCAACGGTACGACGGCCAATGCCAGCATCGTCGTGAAGACCGAGATCGTCGGAGCGATGACGAACAAGAACTTATCGACATGTGCCGGGATGATGTCCTCTTTGAGCAGAAACTTCGCTCCGTCGGCAATCGGCTGCAACAGCCCCGCCCAGCCAACTCGGTTCGGCCCGACGCGGTCCTGAATCCAAGCCGCCAATTTTCGCTCCAGCCAAATTGCATACGAACACGCGCCAGGAATCCCCGCCGCCGTCGCCGCAATCAGAATCAAGGGAATCCCAACCTGCAACGGAATCCCCAGCCAGCCCAGCAGAATACTTTCCGCCAACCAGTAAATCGCGTTGGAAATGGCATCCGAACCACCCTCCGCCAACAGCGGGAAAAAGTTCATCGAGTTCATCGTGAGAATTCTTTCTGATCCTTCAACAAGGCAAGTGCATTTGATTACTTCAACAAGACTCCTGAGCCGCAAATCTCGCCATTCAAAGCCACGAGCGTTGGAATCTCTTGAGCAATCTCATTGCGGAAAACATTGGCGTTGAACAGCCCTTTACGGCCGGACAAGTCCCACAGGATGCGGCCGTCGGGTCTTGCGTCTTCCGGTGAGCGGATCGAACGCTTAATTGCTTGCGCCAACCCTGCGTGATTCACGAACGTGCCGTCGCGTTCGGCAAAGGAACCTCCGGCCAGGACGATATGGGCTCGCGAGGAGACCGGAGACGGCAGGATGTCTTGGACGATCAGCGTTTTGACTTTCGCCAATGCGGCGGCATGTGATTCGTCGAGCCCACCGCGAGGGTCTCCGCCGACGAAGTATAGCGTGTCGATCCGGCCTTCGGCGGCATCACCCAGGATGTCGCCGATGTTGATGATCGAACCTTGGAAGTGTTGCAGCACGGCCTCAACTCCTCGGCGGTTCGGACACTTTTCGGCGCGGATCGTAAATTTTGGTTTGTCAGTCGCGTTGCCTCGGACGTCCTTCGGGTAGTGGTCGTCTTGGCCTTCGGCACGCACCGGGCCGAGCGACAAACGGACGTCAGCGCTGAGCGTCTTCAAATGCTTCGCGAGCAGGTACGCTTCTTCGACAGTCATCCACGGCGAGAGCACGGCGGCGACAGCCTTTGGATTCTTCGTGGCAGCCTCTTTGAGTGCGTTGCGAGTCGCCGTCAAAGCCGTGTCCCAATCGACGGCGACTCGGCGGTCGCCTTGAGACATCTCCGGACGCTTGAGGCGTTGGTCGGAATGGATGTACTTCCAACCGAAGCGGCCGTCGTCACACATGAAGTCTCCCTGAGCCTGCGGATTGCTGCGCGGCTTCAGGCGGAAGACGGTCTCGTTGTTCTGATCGACGTTGATGCTGCAACCGGCCGAGCAATCGGGGCAGACGCTGTCGGCGGACTTCAGCCACCAGACTCGTTGCTTGTAAAGAAAATCCTTCGAGCACAACGCTCCGACCGGGCAGAGATCAACCACGTTGCCCGCGAGTTTGTTGTTGACCGGCATCCCCGGAAAGATGTCGATCTCTTCGTGGCTGCCACGGTTGATGACCTGCAACTCCCCGGTGCCGCTGATTTCGCGAGTGAACCGCACGCAGCGGGTACACATCACACAGCGGTCGGTGAACAGCGTGATTTGGTCGCCGATGTAGTCCTTGTCCGGCTTGAGCTCCTTCGGCTCCATCAGCCGGCTCTGCATGTGGCCGAACTTGTAGGTGTAGTCTTGCAGGAAACACTCGCCCGCCTGATCGCACGTCGGGCAGTCGAGCGGATGATTGAGCAGCAAATACTCCAGCGTCGCCGCCTGAGCCTGCTTGACCTTCGCCGAGTTCGTGACGATGACCGTCCCGTCTTTGACCGGCGTCTGACACCCCGGCACGACTCTGGGCACCATCGCCACAGTGCCATCCGGCTTCTTATCGCCGACCTCGACGAGGCACATGCGACAACTGGCCACAACGGTCAGCGCCGGATGCCAGCAGTAATGTGGAATCTCAACGTCAGCCCTTTTCGCCGCCTGAATGCAATTCAGCCGCTCGCTGTCGCCGATGGAAACTTCTTTGCCGTTTACGAGTACTGTCGCCATTTCGATCTGTTTCTTTTGGGAACGCTAATCTGCGCTGATCTTCGCTCATGAAGGCAAGGCAGTTCTGAGATTAGTTCCGATTAGTGTTTTGCTTAGTCATTCAGGAGCTGAATTCAATGTAGAAGCCGTTGCTCGGATGACGATTTAAGAGGTCTGAATAACGAATACTTTCAAGGTGACCTCCGTCGCCAAACCAATTCATTGGAGTGGCCAAAATGAGCTACAGAATTTTGGCAATTGTTATCGCTTGCGTTTCCTTATTGGTCCTCTGTGCAGGTTGTCAAGCACCTGGCGGTAGGCCGTTTGGAGCCTAGTGCCCTCCCATCTTCAAACTCACGAGCGTGCTTTTTCTGCCGCTGTTGATCCACTCCTCGAAGTCGCTGCGGTATTTGTTGATGGCGTTTTTGACGGGCCAGGCGGCTCCGTCGCTGAGGCCGCAGATCGTCGTGCCAGGGATGATGCCGATGCCGTTGGCGACTTCCAGCAGCAGGTCGATGTCGCGGAGTTGGCCGCGGCCGTCGAGGATGCGTTCCAGGATTTTCGTCATCCAGGCGGTTCCCTCGCGGCAGGGAGTGCATTGGCCGCAGCTCTCGTGCGAGTAGAACCGGCAACTGTTGTAGAGCACTTCGACCATGTTGGTCTGGTCATCGACGACCATCACCGCCGCCGTCCCCAGGCCCAGGCAGCCGACTTTGCCAGGGCCGTTGAAGTCCAGCGGCGTGTCGAGTTCCTTCTCGGTGAGGAACCCCATGCTCATGCCGCCGGGGACGACCGCTTTCGCCTTGCGTCCTTTCCAGACGCCCCCCGCGTAGTCGTCGATCAGGGCGCGAGCGGTGATGCCCATCGGCAGTTCGTAGCAGCCCGGCTTGTTGACGTGGCCGCTGACGCAATACAGCTTCGGGCCGTAGCTGCCGGCGTCGCGCGGGTTGGCCGGGTCGGGAGGCACGCCCATCGACTTGAACCACTCGACGCCCCGATCCAGGATGTGCGTCACGCAGGCGAGCGTCTCGATGTTGTTCACGATCGTCGGCTTGCGGAACAGCCCCTCAATGGCCGGAAACGGCGGCTTGATCCGCGGCCACGCTCGCTTCCCTTCGAGACTTTCGATCAGCCCGGTCTCTTCGCCGCAGATGTACGCTCCCGCCCCGCGATGCAGATACACGTCGAGGTCTTTGCCGCTGCCGAGAATGTTCTTGCCGAGCAGGTTCGCCTTGTAGCAATCCTCGACCGCCTGCTTGAGTGCTCGATAACTGCGGCCGAACTCGTACCGCAAATAGATGTACGCCGTGCCGCACTTGATCGCGTGGCAGGCGATGGCGATCCCCTCAATGATCTGATGCGGATCGCCTTCCATGATGATGCGGTTGTTGAACGTCCCCGGCTCGGACTCGTCGGCGTTGACCGCGAGATAAACCGTCGTCGCATCCTTCGGCAAGAACGTCCACTTCAATCCTGTCGGAAAGCCTGCTCCACCTCGGCCTCGAAGTCCCGCCGATTTCACTGTCTCGGTGACCTCCGCCGGGGTCATCTTCAACGCTTTTTCAAGCGCTCGATAGCCGCCGTCCGCACGATATGTTTCCAGCGAAGCACTGTTCGGCTTACCGACTCGTCTCAACAAAACTGGTTCAAAAGTTGGCACGTTGAAAATGTCCTTGGTCCGTTGTCAGTTGTGTTTGGTTGCAGCGACTGTGTCTTCATCAGTGGCTTGCCCAGACGTCTTCGAGAATGAGACGTATGTTCGACTGCTTGTTTTTTGCCGCTCTCGCAGGTCAGCCATCATCGCTCGAACGTCGTAATTGAATTTCTTGGCGTGGTCATCCTTGATGCGATGAAGCTCCGCGATCACAGGATCAGGCTTGAAGACGCTGGGCTCAAGTTTCATCGCTGCTCTCCTTCCCCATTCTGTAATTCGGTTACTTTCCATTGAGCGCTTCGACAGCACTCCAGTCGTTTAGACAGTCGGAGAAATCTCGCAAACCATTGGCGTAATGGCCCTGTGCGATTGCTAACTTTTCTTGTTGTTTCAGTCCACGGGCTTCCCAACAGCGTTCCGTTTCCGTGATCCACAAATAACTCTGGATGGTTTTCGCTTTCCCGTGAAGTTTTTCGAGCCTCGCCAAAAGGTCTGATGGTTTAATAACGACGAAATTGGTGCTGCGGCGTTCGAAACCCGCCAACACGAACACCCAATAATCGGCTGTTGATCCGGCAATTTTCTGTCGGTTCAGTGACCACCAGCCGCAAGCCCGCAATGGCTTTCGAAAAATGTCCGGCATGTGCGTGGTCAAAAAATCTCGCGAAAACTTGACCTGAAGGGAAATCGTTCTCTCATTCTTTGAATCCGTAACCAAGAGGTCCGTCCCGGTATCTCGAGACGGCACCCAAAGATTCACATGCCGAAACTTTCGCTCGATGAAGTCACCGACCACGAACTCCCCAGCATGTATTGTGAACAGAGGCGTCATGTGGAGGCCTTTAACTTCTCAATGACTTCACTGGCCGTTTCGGTCGTCAAGCACATGTGGCACTCGTCGTTGACCAACATGCATGGGGCACCTTCGCAGGCTCCGAGGCATTCGGCGAATTCGAGCGTGAACTTTCCGTCGGGAGTCGTGTCGCCCGGTTGGAGGTGATACTTCTGGCAGAGTTCGGCCAGCACTTCCTCGCCACCGCGCAACATGCACGACAGGCTGCGGCAGACTTGCAGCCGATTCTTGCCGAGCTTGTGCTCCGGGTCGCGGAAGAAACCGTAGAAGCTCATCGTGTCGTGAACTTCCGCCGGGTGCTGATCGAGGATTTCGGCGATCTCCTTGATCGCTTCGAGCGGCACGCACCGCAGCGCGTCCTGCACATGATGCAACGCCGGCAACGTCACCGCCCGTTTCGTCGGATACTTGGGCAACTCCGCCAGAATCTTGTGGCGGATGTCTTCGGAAAGGAAACTCATTTCACAACGGCTTTCTTGGAATTCGTGTTCGTTGGCAACTCTTGATTGCGGATTCGTCAGGCCGTTTGCCATTGGGCGATTTCTGAATCGGCAAGTTCTTCGGCTTCGATCTCGACATGCTCAACGTCGAGGCCCACTCGACGGACATCGCTCACCGCCGACCGAATGGCGTCCTGGAGCGACCTGGCCTCTCGGTCGAAACCGATCCACGCTTGGCCTTCACCGCTTGCCAAGCTGCCGTCGGAACAGCCCGCCTCGTACAGCGCATCCGTTTGTTCGTCACTGAACTCGGTCAGATCCTTGAGGTACAAAGTAAAACTCCAAACCATGACTACGCTCCTTTTTCGTGCGTGCATGCGTCGATGGCATGTCTCAACCGACGTGCGTGAGCACCGGGATTCTGTGGTGTCGAGAACACGCGAAACTGATGACCGTCTCGATCTGCCTGAGGGCAGCGTAGCGTTCCAAAGCAATGTCCCGAACCTTTGATGAAACGCCAGCCTTGTGACACCGCGTATTCGATTGCGTCGCTGACCTCTTTCTGTGGATGCCATTTTGCCATTTCGATGCCCGATGGGAAGAGCGGGAAAGCTCGAACATTCCGCCTGAAGGCGGGACTACGAACTTATCGATCCAGCTCCGCCGCGATGATGTTCAAACTGCCGAGCACCGCCACCACATCGCTGAGCATGAGGCCGGGGATGATGTGCGGGAAGACGGCGAAGTGGATGTACGAGGGGGGGCGGCAGCGGGCTCGGTAGGGTTTCGAGGTGCTGTCGGCCGTGATGTAGAAGCCGAGTTCGCCGTTCGGGGATTCGGTCGCGGCGTAGATCGACTCGGTCGGGGTCGGGAAGCCGCGGTTGGGCATGATCACCTCGAAGTGGTGGATCAGGCCCTCGATCGACTGGTACACGTTCGACTTGTTCGGCAACACGGCTTTGCCTTCGGGGTCCACGTTGATCGGGCCGGCGGGGATGTTCTCGATGGCTTGCTCGATGATCTTGATGCTCTCCAGCATTTCGTGCATGCGGACGAGATACCTCGCGTAGCAGTCGCCGCCGTTCGTGCAGATGACTTTGAAGTCGAAGTCCGGGTACGCGAGATACGGCTCGTCCTTGCGGAGGTCGCGGACCACGCCGGAGGCTCGCGCGATCGGGCCGGTGCAACTGAAGTTGATCGCATCCTCCTTCGACAGCACGCCGACTCCCTTGGTCCGGTCGATGAAGATGCGGTTGCGAGTCAGCAGGCCATCGACTTCGGCGTGGACGGCTCGGAAGCCGTTGCAAAAACTCCGCACCTTGTTGACCCAGTCGGTGGTCACGTCGTACAGCACGCCGCCGACGCGCGTGTAGCTGGAATGGAACCGCTGCCCCGACGCGGACTCGCAGATGTCGTAAATCAGTTCGCGTTGCTGGAAGAAGTACAGGAACGCCGTGAACGCTCCCAGGTCGAGCGCACTGGTCCCCGTGTTGAGCAAATGATCGTGCAACCGCATCAGCTCGGCGATGATCGTGCGGATGTACTTGCACCGCGGAGTCAGCTCGATCCCCAGCAGCTTCTCGACCGCATGATGCCAGGCAATCTCGTTGGCCAGAGGCGAGAGGTAATTCATGCGATCGACGATGGTGACGTACTGGTTGTAGTCTAAGTCTTCCGCGAGCTTCTCGAACCCGGAATGCAGATACCCAATATCCGGCACCGCCTTAACGACCTTCTCGCCGTCGAGCGTCAAGATCAGCCGCAACGTGGTATGCGTCGCCGGATGCTGCGGCCCAAAGTTGAGCGTCCACAGATATTCCTTGTCCGCGGAATCAACATCGTCAGTCATCAAGTCAGAAACTTCAAACGGCATGTTCTTCCTATCAAATTCCGTGAGATCAAATCTTCTGCGGTTCAGTTGGTGGAGGCATCGCTTCCAACAATGCCTTGAGCAAGCGGTTGACTTCTTCGGACGAGGCGAATCGCGAGGCCACTTCCGGCTCCAGGTAAAAAACACGACCGCCGGACTTTAACGAACCGTGCGAGGTCGCAAAGCGATTCGGTTTGGCTTTGGCATAGTCGAAGTCGTATTCGTCGCGGAGATCGTCAGACATTTCGTCGGGCATGATTGAGCTTCGTGTCATTATTGTTCGTATCGCTTTGTCAGAATCGCACCGGTCGCCAGGTCGAGCACATAATGTGGTCCGCCTCCCTTGAGTCGTGGGTCGCGCAGTTCGTAATCGACGTGCCAGCCGTCGGGTTCCAGAGCGAGCCACACGCAGTACGCGGACAGATCGCCGTAGACCCGCACGCCATCGGCTTGAGCAAACGTCAGAACCTGGTCCGCAGCCTGAGTCTGGCGAGCTTTGAGTTCAAATATCCCGTTCATTCAATTCATTGTCCTGTCTTCATCAGTCGGCTTCAGCCGACTCCCCATTTGCCACCAGCTTTAGCTGGTGGGAGGATAGGTCTGAAAACCCAACCAGCCGGCTTAAGCCGGCTTGGTGGCAGGTCTTTAGACTTCAAGGTTTCTTCTGACTGAGTTCTTCCTCTTCATCCTTATCACACTTCTCCAACCTGTCATGGACCTTACCCTTCGTATGGTGCTGCTTCTGATTCGCGATGTACTCCAAGACCCAAGGCAGATTGTTCATTCCAAAGCTGACTACACCATACCCGCGCTGCCACTCCAAAGTCTTTGGCCCCTTCTTCTGATTTGTGTCAAATGAACTGCCTCCCTTGAGTTCCTTGACCAACTCGCTGATGCAAACCTGAGGTTCGATGTTGATCGCGAGATGGATGTGAGTTTCGGTCCCATTGATCCCATGCAGCCAAACTCCGTTCGTTCGATGTATTCGGTCGGTGATAATTTGATGGACGATCGGTTCCAGTTCTGGAGTCAACAGCGCCTTGTCATCCTTCACATGCCAATTGAGATGCAGGTAAATCTCGTGGTACACATGGCTGGACATGGCGACTGTTTCCTGGATTGATGAAGTCTAAAGACCGACCTCCAAGCCGGCTCACTTGGTTTTGTGGCCCTGCCTCCCACCAGCTAAAGCTGGTGGCAAATGGGGAGTCGGCTGAAGCCGACTGATCCGCACAGGTGCCTTCCTCCGCTGTCTTTTGTTTTCTTCGGATGCTGTTTGCTCTTGATGGCGACTCCGATTCGGTTGACGTCTCCTCCGAGTTGGCAAACACCAATCACATGATGGCGACTTTGCCATCATGTGTCCCTTGTCTGAATTTGTCCTTGTCCGCATTATTCCTTGTCAGTCCCTGTCCGAATTGTTCCTTGCCATTGCTCCTTTTCCGAATCAGTCGGCTTCAGCCGACTCCCCATTTGCCACCAACTTCAGTTCGTGGAAGCCGGGATGAATCCAACCTCACTGAGCCGGCTTGTGTCTTGTCTTGAGACCATGCAAAAGCCGGCTACTCAACTCTGTTGTGCCCTCTCACCACCAGCTAAAGCTGGTGGCAAACGGGGAGTCGGCTGAAGCCGACTGATCCGAACTTGAACTCACTACCCAATCAGCAGCAACCCTTTCAATGGCAGGGTCAGCCGACTGCTTGCGTACAAGGTGTTGAAAAATCGAACGACATTCTCAAAGTCACTGTTAGTTCTGTAGGTGTTGCGAACCGCGATCGCCAAGTAGTTCACGTCTTGCATCATGCAAGCCTGAAACAGGTCTTTGAGAAATTGGTTGTTTGTCACACCTCGTCCCGCTTCAACCTCCAAAACGAAACCCTCTTGTTCGTGGAAGGCATCCGCTTCAAACGCCTTTTCTAATTTGCCGTTCATTCCGAAAAGAACTGGGACTCTGATCTTTTCCGCCACTTTCTTGCCTACCTCAACTTGAAATCCGATTTGCTCTAATCCTCTGGCAACTTCAGCGAGCACTTCGTTACTGGCTAACTGATGGGACGCTGACTCAATCTTCGATGCTGCTCCTTCAAAAACCGAAACGACTGCCTTTGCTGTCGTCGTTGGCTTGTCTGACTTCGGAAAATAAATCCAGTTGACCATTGGTTGATTCGCAATGCCCTAGCTCTCCGCCCGTGTGATGACCGGGAAGTTGTGTCGTTCGCCTCGGCCGCGGAGGGGGTAATCTTTGCGGAGCGGGTATTCGGTGAACTCTTCGGGCATCAGGATGCGGCGGAGGTCGGGGTGGCCGGTGAAGTGGATGCCGAACATGTCGAAGACTTCCCGCTCCAGCCAGTCGGCTCCCTTCCAGAGCGGATACGCCGAGGGCAACGTTGGGTTCGGATCGTTGACGTACGTCAGCACGATCAACCGCTCGCCGGTCGCCATGTTGAGCAGGCAATACACCACGCGGAACCGGTCGGTCGCGTCGGGGTACTCCAATTCATCGACAGCGGTGAGATCGACGAGCATGTCAAACCCACCGAGAATCTTCAGGCACTTGAGCACCTCAAAGACCCGGTCCTCGCCCACCTTCACGCGCACGTTGTCACGGTTCTGGCTCCAGCCGAGCGAATCGGCTCCGAAGTGCTCGGCGAGGAGTGAAACGGCCGAGTGTTGCATTGTCATTCGTGATTCATCCCCCCACCGGGCTTGCCCCGGTGGATTAAGGCTTTTGCACTACTGCGTCTTCGCACTTTCAGATCGGAGTAGGGCAAAAGCCCGCGAGCCACCGGGGCAAGCCCGGTGGGGTGAAGGCAAATTAAACTCCAAACCCACCCGCCTTAGCTTGCAGCGCCGCGTCTTCGACGCGCCACATTTCATCGCGGTCGAACGGTGTCGGGCCCATCGGTTGAGTTCGCAGGCCGAACTCGGTGCCGTTGAGCGTGCCGGTGGCTTGGATTTTGTTTTGCAGATCCATGATCGCCTGAATGAGCTGCTCCGGCCGAGGCGGGCAGCCCGGCACGTACATGTCCACCGGCATGAAGCGATCGACCCCTTGAACGACGGCATAGGTGTCGAACACGCCGCCGGAGCAAGCACAGGCTCCCATCGAGATGCACCATTTCGGTTCGGGCATTTGCAGCCAGATGCGTTGCAGCACGGGCATCATTTTCATGACGACTCGGCCGGCCACGATCATCAGGTCGCACTGCCGAGGACTAAACCGCATGACCTCGGCCCCGAACCGGGCGAGGTCGTACCGCGACGACGCCGTCGCCATCAGCTCGATGCCGCAGCAGGCGGTCGCGAACGGCATTGGCCAGAGACTGTTCTTGCGACACCAACTCGCGGCCGCGTTGACGGTCGTCATGAACACGTTTTCGGGAAGTCCTACCGCCATTTGAAAACACCTTTCCGCCACGCATAAACGTAGGCAATCGCCAGCGTGGCGATGAACACCAGCATCACGCCAAACACCGTCCCGCGTAGCTCCAAGGGAATACCAGGACTCGCGTGACCGAGATGGGAGGCGACAATTCTCTCACCCATCTCATTGTGATGGCCTTCGACGTAGGCGCTGACCGCCCACGGGTAAAGGAATAACAATTCGACATCGAACACAAGAAACAAGATCGCGACGAGATAGAACTTCACGTCAAACGGCTGCCGAGCATCACCTACGGGGTCCATCCCGGACTCATAGGGCATTTGCTTCACTGCAGTTTTTTTGTTCGGCCCGACCGTATGTGCAAGCACCAGATTCGTAATCACAAATCCAATCAGAATGGCGACGAACACGAAGATCGGCACAAAGGACGCAAGTTGGCCGCTCAAAACAGATTCCTTTCGATTCGGCAAGCTTCTTTTGGCCACGCAGCGCCGCGGGCCAGAGCGTGTTTTAGGGGCGGTCAGAAAGTTGTCAAGCAACGCTCTTGAGGAGCACAAAAACGCACACGATTGAGCGATTCAGTAGCTGAGTTTTTCAAACTGGGCGATTCAATTCGTCCGGTTTGAAAAACCGAGCCTCGGACTTACTTGACCTCCGCTTAGTTGCAATCTGCGACCAACGGACCGGCAAGTTCTTGTAAGAAGAACAACCGACCGGATTGCGTCGTCATGTGTGTCGAAGGAATCCACATCGTGGGAGTATGTCGCAGCGTCATCCACAAGCTCAGCCCTTGCCACATCATGCCGCGTCCAAGCGTGCCGTCCGCACCGCCGATGACTTTGTCGGCACCGAGAAATAGCCCGGGG
This sequence comes from Planctomycetia bacterium, assembly GCA_026400935.1. Taxonomy (GTDB): domain Bacteria; phylum Planctomycetota; class Planctomycetia; order Planctomycetales; family Planctomycetaceae; genus SXKJ01. The sequence continues at coordinate 14,985 of JAPLNX010000323.1, forward strand.
CCGATTGTGTTCGCATAGGCTGGTACGTGAGTTATGCGACTCTTGAAGCTCGTGATCGCGTTTTGCTCGACGGTCAGCGGATGCAGCTTGGCACCGAGGCGATGTGTCTGCTTCTTCCACTCGTTCTCGGCGGCAAACTCAGCAGCAAACTGTGGTTCCCAGAAGGCGATATGGCACGTGCGGCCGATGCCGTAAGTCACTGTCAGCTTGGCTCCTGCCGCTCGGAGTTCTTTGATTCGAGCAGCATAAGTCGGCAATTGCTTCTTGGTCGCGAAGTACCGCTGTCCCTTCGGAACAGTCAATTTGCCAAGTGGTCCATAGAACGCATTCTCCATTGCGTACTGAAAGGAGCCTTTGTTTTCCGGCGGAAGAGTGTTGCCGGCGGCATCGGACCACTCATCCATATTGAAGCCAAACACGTGGGTGCAGGAGACATTCCATTCGGTCAGGAAGTAGACCGCCCAACGGTACATGCCCATCGGACCGACGGGTAGAATCATCAACGCTTCTTCGTTGGCGTCGCGAGCTTGCTTGATAGTCATGGCGATTTCGTGGCCGAGCATCATGTCGAAATCGGCAACAGATGCGCACGCAATCGGCTCAAATTTGCGGTTCCACCACTTTTGCCGGACCATGATGTTGGCTGGATTCGCATCAACGCACGCATCAATCTTGGCCAAGTCCCAACCCGGTGGAAAGAATCCTTCCATCAACGAACCGGGCAACGTGCTGAGCAAATCCATGAGGCAACTCCATGAGGTTAAGTGATTCAATCCTGAGGAACGCGAGGCATTGTAGCCAATTGCAGTGTCCGTGGTCAGTGGTCCGTGGTCAGTTGATTTTGGTGACCGACATATCGCGGACATTTCAACGGATTACGGCCATTTGAAATAACAACGGTCCACTGACAACCGATAACCTCTCACCTATCATCCGCCGCGAAATCCCGCACCAACCCGCCACGATCGCAGGAGGCGACGATGATCGACAAGCACATTACGGTTGATGAAATCCGCTGGCGAAGCGTGCTGCCGTGGTTGAACCTGCTGCGGGTTCCCGATGTCGCCTTTCGGGCTCGAACCATCGTTGTGGCGACCCTCGCGGTGTTAGTTTTCGGACTTGGAAACGCCGCGTTTCGACAACTTCCGTGTGTCGTCTCGAAGGATACTGAGACGCTGTTCCCGGCATTGACCGACCTATCAAGGGCTGTTTCGGAAAATACTTTGGCGGCTTCTGGATCGGCCAACGATTCAAACACACTCGCTGGCCGCTGGCTGAGGCCAAGAAGGAGTGAGCCTGAAAACCGCCATCTAACCTGGAGCAGTTACTCTGGGTATGGCTGGATGGTCTGGCCGCTGGAGACGGTTTTCAGGCCCGCTCGCCGTCTCTTTGATTTCGGAAATAGCTGGTCCGAAGTTGCTACGGCTTGGATATCGCTGCTCTGGGCGTTGTTGGTGTGGGGCTTCTTCGGCGGAGCGTCATGCCGGGTGATGGCGATCCGGTTTGCTCGTGACGAATCCGTTCCGCTTCGCACGGCGTTCCGTTTTTCCGCCCGGAACTGGCTTGGCTATCTCTACGGCCCGCTGCTGCCGCTGGTCGGAGTCGGAGTTCTGACGCTGATTGCCTTTAGCGTCGGTTGTGTGGAACGTTGGCTCGATTCTTCAAACGGAACTGTGCTGGCTGTCTTTGGCTTTGTTCCAACGCTGTGTGGCATTGCGATGGCATTCTTACTGGTACTGACAGCGGCGAGTTGGCCATTAATGACAGCGGCAATCAGCGCTGAAGGGAGCGATGGATTCGATGGCCTCAGCAGAGCCTTTGGTTATGTGTTCAATCGCTTCTGGAGTGTGTTAGGGCTGACCAGCCTGACTTGGATCGTCGGTTACTTTACGAGTTGCTTCATGCTTCTGTTTTTTGGAAGTGTCCACTGGCTGATTGACTGGAGCGTTGGCCCGTTGTCGAAAAATGATTCGGGAATGCTTTGGTGGGATGTCCTGAGCATCATCCAACTGGGCATTTCCGTAAGCTTCTTTTGGTCAGCCGCTACTGTGATTTATTTCCTGCTGAGACAGAGCGAAGACGGGACGCCGCTCGATCAGGTTTATATGCTTGGGGCACCGACTAAGTCGGAGTCGATGCCGGTGGTTGGCGTTGCGGCATCGCAGCAACCAGTAATTGAGCAGCCCTTGATCGAGCGTCCGCAAGCGGATGCCGGCCGATGAGGCAGTGGCAAAGCCGTAGAGGTGACTCGAAACCGTAGCCACAGGCGAGACGCTTGCGGCTACGGGGGTGATGATAGTTCTTATCAGCTCACTGGCATCTGCACGCGTTCTTGATGTCGTACCAGCGCAGCGGCGATGAAGCCTTGGAAGAGTGGGTGCGGGGCAAGCGGCTTCGATTTGAATTCAGGATGGAACTGCACCGCGACAAACCACGGATGATCGGGGATCTCGATAATCTCGACTAATTTGCCATCTGGACTCGTTCCAGCCAGCATCAGCCCTGCCTGTTCAAACTGGGATCTGTACTCTGGATTGAATTCATAACGATGGCGGTGACGTTCGGAGATTTGTGTCGCTTCATAGCAGTTTGCCGCATTGGATTCTGGATGCAACACACACGGGTGAGCACCGAGCCTCATTGTCCCGCCACGATTCACGATCGTACGTTGCTCTTCCAGCATGCAGATCACCGGATGCGGTGTGTCGGAAGTGAACTCGGTTGAGTCAGCTCCTTCTAAGCCAAGCACATTGCGAGCGTATTCGATCACAGCCGTCTGCATTCCGAGGCAAATTCCGAAATAAGGAATCTCGCACTCGCGAGCGAACCGCACCGCTTGCACCTTCCCCTCGACACCACGCATGCCGAAACCGCCCGGCACAAGAATGCCATCGACTCCCTTGAGCAGCATTTCCGGTCCTTGTTGCTCAAGCTCTTCCGCTTCGATCCGCTTGATGATCACACGCGACGAATTCGCGGTGCCAGCGTGGTCGAGCGATTCATAGATCGATTTGTAAGCGTCGCGGTGTTCGATGTACTTGCCGACGACGGCGATCGTTACTTCGTGATCCGGGTGACGCATTTGGTGCATTAGGTCGCGCCAGTCAGACATATCCAGCGACCCGGCATTCAACTTCAAGCGATCAATAATGAGTTGATCCAAATTGTGATCAACGAGGCCCAGGGGCACTTCGTAGATCGAGAAAGTCTTATCGACTTCCTCAATCACAGCCTTTTGCTCGACGTTGCAGAAATTGGCGATCTTTTTGATGTTGTCGTCACCCAGTGGGCGTTCGGTGCGAACCACGAGTATGTCGGGCTGAATACCGATTTGTCGCAGTAATCCGACGCTGTGCTGTGTCGGCTTGGTCTTCAGTTCCTTCGCTGCCTTGAGGTATGGCACGAGCGTGAGATGAATGAAGAGGCAATTCTCTTTGCCGATTTCCAGCGGAATTTGGCGGATCGCTTCGAGGAACGGCTGACCTTCGATGTCTCCGACCGTGCCGCCGAGTTCAGTGATGACGACGTCCACATCAGGCCCGGACAAGCCACGCACTGCCGCTTTGATTTCGTCGGTGATGTGCGGAATCACCTGCACTGTCTTGCCGAGATATTCGCCGCGCCGTTCTTTCTCGATCACCTTCAGGTAAATCTGCCCGGTGGTGTAGTTCGATTTGCGGGTGAGCGGGCTGTTCGTGAAACGTTCGTAGTGGCCCAGGTCGAGATCTGTTTCCGAGCCGTCGTCCAGAACGTAGACCTCACCGTGCTCATAGGGATTCATCGTACCGGGATCGACGTTGATGTATGGGTCGAGCTTTTGCATTCGCACTCGTAACCCGCGTTTTTCCAGCAGACAGGCTATTGAAGCCGAAGTCAGCCCCTTACCTAGAGAACTCACCACACCGCCGGTCACGAAAATATGCTTAGACATGGCTTCCTGTTGGCTCCATCCGAAATATCAAAGGCCGGGGGCAGGTACTTCAAAATTCCGTATTGCGGAGTTGGGATTCCAAAAGAGTCCCGCGATACATCCGCCTATTTTGAATTTAGAAGTGCCTGACCCTTATCTATCTGCGGTTCATTGCGGTTCATCACAATTGGCTCTTTTGCCGAGTGACAAAGCGAGCATAATCCTCGGGCGTGTCGATGCCAACCGATCGGTGAGCGACCTCACCGACAACGATCGTTTCGCCCGCTTCGAGCACGCGCAACTGTTCGAGCTTTTCTAAACGTTCTAACTTAGATGGTGGCAACGCCGTGAGTCGCAGCAGAAATTCGCGGCGGTAGGCGTAAACTCCCAAATGCAACCGCCACGGCGACTCGCTAGCTAGCAGTTCGTCGGAATCTCGGTCGCGACAGAACGGAATCGGGCAACGGCTGAAATACAAAGCTTGCCCTGCCGAGCCGCACACAACCTTCACGCACGATGGATCATCTAACTGTTCTCGCGACGTGATTGGCGTGCAAAGTGTGGCCATCGATGCGTTCGGATTTGCGGCCATCAGTTCCACCAACAAGTCGATACTCGCGGGATCAATCTCCGGCTCATCCCCTTGCACGTTGACGATGAGGTCCGATTGAGTGCAACAACGCTGTACCACTTCGGCAATTCGATCGGTCCCGCTTGGGTGCTCGCCTGTCATTTCACAACGGCCTCCGAAGCGTTGCACTGCTTCGACGATCTCCACGTTGTCCGCCGCGATGATCACTTCGGAGAGCGACTGCGCTCGTTTTGCTGCCTCCCACGTATATTGAAGCAGCGGCCGACCGGATTCACTAAGTAACAACTTTCGCGGCAATCGAGTGGAGTGCAAACGAGCGGGAATGATCCCAGAAACGTTCATAGTCTAGACCTCCGTCAGCAATGTCACTTCGCGGCTGCCAAATGTTTGTCAAACCAATCTGCAAACAGGTCAACGTCCTTGAGCAACGTTGGCCAACCATGTCCTTGACCCGGGCGATTAACGAGTTCGTTCGGAACGCTTACCTCCTTAAGTTTCTCGATCATGACCTGTGCTTGCTGAATTGGCACAACTTTGTCGGCGTCGCCGTGAATGATGAGCGTCGGTGGATCGTCGGCACTGACGTGTGTAATCGGTGAAATCTCGCGACCGATCCTCAGTAGTTTTTCGTCGTCGGTCACGCTGACAAATTTTTTGGCGGTCCCATCAAACTCACGGAAATCGAAAGGTGACGGCAGCCAAGCAAGCGGGCCTTTGCCGAGAGCGTTGATTCCTGGTTCGCCCCAGTTCAGAAAATCTGTCGGTGGATAAAAACAGCCAACCGCTTGCACACGACTCGACAGCCGATCGACCGGATCTTTTGCGTTCGGATCACCGTCTGTGCCGCTGGTTCCGATCATCAGCGATAAGTGCCCGCCTGCCGATCCGCCGGTGATCCCGATTCGCTTTGGGTCGATATGAAACTCATTCGCGCGGCTTCGAATGAACCTAACTGCGCGGTGCATGTCGGTCAGGACTTCCGGGATCGTGAACTTCGGCTGACTGCCGTGAACGACGGCAAAGACCGTGTAGCCTCGCTTAAGGAACGGCAAATAACTGCCAGGATTCACTCCGCCATGATCCGAAAACCAACCACCACTCACAACGGCGATCACCGCCGCACCGTTCGGCTTTTCTGTCGGTGTGAAGACATCGAGCGTCAGCGCGGTGCCGAACTTGCGACCGTAAATGACATCTTCTTGGCGAGTAAAAATGTCCGAATCAGCAGCATTCAAAACGGTGAATGGTGATGCGACTGCTGAGAAAACGACTATGAGAAACAAACATCGCAAAGACAAACGGAATGTCGTTGACGAGACCATGATGTGGACTCCGATTGAGACTTAAGAAAGGTCGTCAAACGCTCAGCCACGATTCAAACAGGCGAGCGGATTACGTACCCTACGGGCTTAACTCACGGAGACCAAGTCTGCGGCAAGAACAGGAGATGCGTTCGGCTCGATCCTCAACGATCCCAAGAGATCATCGAGTTCATCGAGGTTGCGGTTGACCGACTCCAACGTCTCATCGAGCGTTGTTCTTTCGGCAATGTTCTCGAAATTAGCGTTCGGTTTTTCTGACTGACCGATAAGCAGACCATCGGCGACATCAGCGTTCGACAACGATTGCGAGATGGCCGCGATCCGCGTTTCGATGCTAAGAAATACCTCCACCAAATCGGGATCAAACTGAGTTCCCGCGCCGTTGCTTATCATTTCTACGCATTCTTCATGCGGAAACGCAGGCTTGTAAACGCGTGGTGACGACAGTGCATCGTAGACGTCAGCGATCGCCACGATCCGAGCTGACAACGGAATCGCTGCGCCGTGCAGACCATACGGATAACCCTTGCCGTCCCAGCGTTCGTGGTGGTACAGCGCTATCTCGTGAGCCATCTGAAGGAAGTTGGACGATCCGAGGCGTTTCTCAACTTGTGTAAGGCAATCGCTGCTGATGAGCGGATGCCGTTCCATTTCTCGACGTTCGGCGAGGGTCAGCGACCCCGGCTTTTGAAGGATTCGATCAGCAATTCCGACCTTGCCGATGTCATGCAACATGGCGCTCACTTCGATCAAACGTAAATACTCCGGTGTGATCAGGCTTTGAAACTTCACGGTCTCACTCAATGCGGCGGTCAATTCTCGGGTGAAAAGTTTCATCCGCTGTAGATGTTGACCTGTCATCGCATCGCGTGATTCGGACAAATGAGCTAGGCCGAACATCACGGCTTGTTGGGTCCGAATCAGATCGTCTTTTACTTGTTGAGCTACAGCTTCAGCGTCAGCCTGACGTTGTCGCGTTGCATACCTTAGACGCCATAGACCGGCGGTCAACAATACGCACTGAATGCCCACCGTGAGTAGCAAACTTGCGCCCAAGGCACTGGCGGACGTAGAACTCGAAAGTAACCAACTCGGCAACATCACCAGCCCGACTGCCAAACAAACAACCTGGCCAGCGATCAGCCAAGTGACAACGCGCCAAGGGTCATCGTGTTTATTGGTTTTGAAGACGGACACAATCCTTATACCTGCTGAATTTCACAGTTAAGTTAAATTCGTCGCCACATGATTTCCGTGACCACCTATTTTGGATGAGCCGACTTCAGCGAGAAGTGTTGGAAATTCTCCTTCTTAGTTCGTCGGAATTGCTTCGCCAAAAAAGCCTGTTTGAGTCATAGCGATCGTTTGGCGAAATCTACGAATTGTGCCGGTTGCAACGTCTCGTTTTTCGCTGATTGACGCTGTGAAAATGCGACCTCTACAATTACACCCCATCTCACAGCCGAAGGAGCGTTTTCATGCCCCACAAATTGATCATCGACGCCGACCCAGGCATCGGCGATGCGATCGCGATTGCGATTGCCATGCTCGATCCCGATGTTGATCTCATTGCTGTAACAGCAACGTCCGGCTGTGTCTCAGGCGTTACTGCCACGCGAAACTTGCAAGCAGTGATCGAATTAATTGATCCGCCGAGGTGGCCTCGCTTGGGCGCATCCGAGGCTCGGCTGCCTTCTCATGGAGGCGACTTGACTCGCGGTTACATCGCCCCAGCGTTACTCAACGGTAAGACCGGTTTGGGTGATAGCTCGATTCCCGTTGCCGAACTGCATAAGCCGCATGACGCAATCAAGCTACTGATTGAACAAGCCCGATTGTTCCCACAAGAGATTACGCTGTTGACGCTCGGACCACTCACGAACGTGCTCACTGCCCAAGAACGTGATCCCGAGTTTTTGTCGTTATTGCGAGCGATCGTCTGCCTAGGTGGTTCGGTATCCGTCGGTGGTGACGCGACCGCAGCAGCGGAATTCAACCTTCTGGCTGATCCTGAAGCGGCTCAAAAAGTATTGAAGTTTCCCGCAACGAAATTGCTCGTACCACTCGATGCGACGCAGCAAGTCATGCTCAACTACGACCAGTTTTCGCGGCTTTTTGATGTTGGAATTTCGCGAGCCGGAAAAATCCTACTCGAATGGCTGCAGTTTGGCTTACGTGCTTCACATGAACATCTCGGTATCGAAGGGTTTTCCTTGCGTGAGGTTGTCGCGCTCGTTGCTGTCGCTCAAGACCGACTGATTCAAACGGCCGCTCACGCGATTGACGTCGAAACGCAATCGGGCATCTGTCGCGGAGTCACCGTCTTCGATCGCCGCACCTCACGCAAATGGCAGAGCAATATCGAAGTGGTGGAATCAGTCGATGTGCAAGGAGTGCTGGATTATTTCGGGCGGATGCTGCGGAGAACGGAAATCTAATCGCCAAACCTTTGTCGTCTCTTCGGTGCAAAAAACTCTTGCCACACGAAAACATATAGAGCAACGGCATGCAAATGCATCCGCCGGTTGACGCTTTGGGACTGCTTGCAAAGGGCAGTTGAGAGTCGTTCTTAAGTTCGTACATGGTTCATCGAACACCAGGAGATTTGAGGGTATGGAAATCATTGAAGCCGTGATTGCGTTGGTCACGTTGACGGTTATGGAAATCGTCCTGGGGATCGACAACATTATTTTCATCGCGATCCTGACTGACCGGCTTCCTCATGAGCAGCAGTCTTTGGCCCGCCGGTTGGGTTTGGCGGTGGCGATGGGTTCGCGAGTCGTGTTGTTGTTGGCTCTCAAGTGGTTAACGGGGATGATCGAACCGATATTTTCGTGGACGTCACTCGGACTTCCTCGTGGGCTTTTCCCGGCAGAGACACAGGCGTTTGTTGAACTCAACGGAGTTTCAGTTCGGGATTTGTTGTTGCTGATCGGCGGAGTGTTTTTGATTTTTAAGAGTGTTCATGAGATTCACGCAAAGATGGAACGCGGCAGTGAATTGGGACCGCTGACCAAAACTCTGACGCTACGACGAGTCATTGCTGAGATTGCCGTGATGGATATTGTTTTTTCGCTGGATTCGGTCATCACGGCGATCGGCATGGCGAGGCATTTGTGGGTGATGGTTGTGGCTGTAATGTTGGCGGTCGGTGTCATGATGGTTTTTGCTGACGGAATCAGCCAATTCATCGAGAGGCACCCGACTTTGAAGATGCTGGCGTTGAGCTTCCTGCTGCTGATCGGCGTAATGCTCGTCGCAGAAGCGATCGGCACGCACTTCAATAAAGGTTACATCTACTTTGCAATGACGTTTTCGCTGATGGTCGAGTTTCTCAATATTCGTACGTCAGCTAAAGAGGCGGTCCGGAAACAGGCCGCGCGCCTTGATGACTGAATTCGATTGAGGAGATCTCCATAATCAGTGACCTTTGCGAAAGCCAGATTGGCCAAATCGCAATCATTGTGCCTGACCTGCCGCAGGCGATTGCCTTTTATCGTGACTCTTTGGGCCTACGATTGCTGTTTGAGGTGCCACGCATGGCTTTCTTTGACTGTGGTGTGGTGTAGTTCGATTGATGCTTGGGCTTCCGGAAACCTCCGCGTTCGATCATCCAAGTTCAATACGGTATTTCAAGGTTTCCGATTTACGAGTGACTCATCAAACGCTGGTGTCTCGCGGTGTGCAGTTCAGTGCGTTGCCACATTTGGCTGCCAAGATGCCGGATCACGAGCTCTGGCTGGCATTCTTTCGTGACCTGGATGGCAACACGCTCGCATTGATGAGCGAGAAAAAGGCTTGTGGAGTCTAATGGTGGCGTCATCTTTCAGGGGCGTGCTCCGTCTCGACGCTTCGTACTAAATTCAGTAACACTCCCACAGTGAACGGACTGTGGCACGGCGGTTTGGCGTTGGTCGCTAACGGTGCTTGGAAGTTATTTTCGATCTCGTTGGATTTGGATGAACGGACTCATGCCTACTCTTCTTGTGACTGGCGGTTGTGGATTCATTGGTGCGAACTTTATTCGTTCGCAGTTGGCGACCTATCCAGATCAAACGATCGTAAACCTCGATAAGCTGACGTATGCCGGTAATCTGGAGAACCTGGCTGACATCGCGAGTGATTCACGATATGTCTTCCGACTTGGTGATATTTGTGATCGTGAGTTTGTCGATGGCGTGCTCAAGAAACATCAGCCGGAATTAGTCGTCAATTTTGCCGCAGAGAGCCATGTCGATCGCAGCATTCTCGACAGCGGGCCGTTTGTGCGAACGAATATCGTTGGTACGCAGGTCTTGATGGATGCTTGCCGAGCGAGCGGCGTTCAGCGATACCTACAGGTCTCGACCGATGAAGTTTATGGCAGCTTGGGGGCCGAAGGTTTCTTTACCGAAGAGACTCCACTGGCGCCGAACAGTCCGTATTCAGCTTCGAAAGCGTCAGCGGATTTGCTGGTGCGCGGCTACGTTCACACGTTTGGCTTTCCAGCGATTATCACACGCTGCTCGAACAATTACGGACCTTACCAGTTTCCGGAAAAGTTGATTCCGCTCTTCATCTCGAACGCATTGAATGATCAAGCATTGCCGGTTTACGGTACCGGCGAAAATGTGCGCGATTGGATTCATGTGCTCGATCATGGCCGAGGGATCGACGCAGCCTTACGAAAAGGGCGAGTCGGAGAGGTCTACAACTTCGGCGGACACAGCGAGGTCCGCAACATTGATCTGACATTGACGCTGCTTGAGTTGCTAGGAAAACCGCAGACGTTGATCAAGTACGTTGCTGATCGGCCTGGGCATGATCAGCGTTACGCGATCGACTGTCGTAAAGCGGAAGAGGAATTCGGTTGGAAACCGCAATGGAACTTCCGCGACGGACTGAACGAGACCATCGCTTGGTATCTTGCAAATACCGCATGGATCGACCGAATCAAGTCGGGCGAATATCGCAATTACTACGAGCATCAATACGGCGGACTTTTGAGTTGAACCGCAGACGGCAATTGATCATTGGTTATCGGTCGTTGGTCAATTGAGGCCCAAAATGACCGACAACCGATGACCAATTTCCCGATTTCAAGCCGCTCTCTGGCAATCCCCATCGCGTTCGGCTATTTGTCCCGCCCCAAAACTTCCTGCGTCACAAGGACTATTTCACATGGATCACGTACTTCGCGAAAATTGCGATGACGTTCGGGCTCGCATCTTACTGCTGCGGGACTCTCTTTGACTTGTTCATCAAGCAAAAACGCATCGATGAGATCAATGCCACGATGGGCGGAGCCGGATTTTGGGACAACCAGACGAAAGCTCAGGCATTAGTTACGGAACTGCGGCAGCTTAACGCGATCACGAAGCCGTTGGTCGCGCTGACCTCAGCCGCTGATGATATGCAGGTTTTGGTTGAGTTTGCTGCTGACGACGATTCTGGCGAAAGCGAACACGAGCTCGCGCAGCTTCTGGAGCGGGTGAAGAGCCAGCTCGAAGCGCTCGAACTGCAAGAGATGATGTCCGCGCCGGAGGACGTCTGCGGGGCTTATATCCAAATTCAAGCTGGAGAGGGCGGGACTGATTCGGCCGATTGGGCCGAGATGCTGCTGCGGATGTATTTGCGTTGGGCCGAAGAGCATGGCTTCGAGACCGAGGAATTGGATCGCTCGCCAGGTGAAGAAGCGGGGATTCGCAACGCGACTATCGCGATTCGGGGCGATTACGTTTACGGCTATCTCAAAGGTGAGATGGGAGTGCATCGGCTGATTCGCATCAGTCCTTTCGACTCGGCCGCTCGGCGACAGACGTCATTTGCGGCGTTGGATATCACTCCCGAAGTGGACGAGAACGTCGAGATTGATGTCGATTGGGAAAATGATGTGCGCGTCGATACCTATCGCTCGGGCGGTGCTGGCGGCCAGCACGTCAACAAGACTGACTCGGCCGTGCGACTGACGCACATTCCGACCGGAGTCGTCGCCGCGTGTCAGAACGAGCGGTCGCAAATGAAGAACAAAGCGACTGCAAAGAAGATGCTCATCGCCAAGCTCTATAAAATTCAGAGCGAGAAACGCGAAGCGGAACTCGCGGCTAAACGTGGCAGCAAATCAAAGATCGGCTTCGGTGGCGAACCGGTGCGGCACTACGTGCTCAACCCCGATCAGTTCGTGAAGGACGCGCGCACCGGAATGCGCGTCGGTAATCCTCAACCAGTGCTCGATGGTGGTATCGACGGATTTCTTGAAGCCTACTTGCGGTGGAAGATCGGCAAGTAGGAGCATGAACAAAAATTGCTTTGCGAGCAGGGCTGCATCAGCCTCTCGGTTCACCTGCTGTAATATGTCCCGGTTTACTTGTCGTCACAACCGGGTGGCTGACGCTGACCCGCTCGCCTGTCTCAATCGCGCGATCAGAAAAAGGATTCGGAGCTCGTCGTTCGTGGGACGATCTTGTTGGTAAGACGGGCACTCTTGCCCGTCGGTTAGTGTTCGACGGGCAAGAGTGTCCGTCCTACCAACAACGTTTCGGGGCCGGCGATGGGCGAGCGGCGACGACCTGTGAGTGTGGGAGCGACGGCGGCACATTCGGCGCAGCCGGTGGAGTTGGCCGGGTATGTCGTTGCGTTTCTGAATTACTTGCAAGCTGAGTGCGGAATGTCGCGGAACACGCTCGCGGCGTATGCGACCGACCTGAAGCAATTCGTGGAATGGTTTCGTGAACACGGACCGTTAACGCTCAACGACGTCAGCCTCGCGACATTGACAGGGCATTTGCAGTGGTTGCACGAACGGCAGCTTCAGGCGAGCACGATCGCGCGACATTTGGTTTCGATCAAAATGTTGTTTCGCTTCTTGGTACTTGAAGGAGTCTTGTTGGAGAGTGTCGCTGACCTGATGAGTTCGCCGAAGCTCTGGCAGCATTTGCCGAAAGTACTGTCGCCGGAGAAGGTGAACTTGTTGATCGCCGCTCCAAGCTCAGAAGACCGTTGCCCGCTGCGCGATCGGGCTCTGTTGTGTTTGCTTTACGCGACCGGATGCCGAGCGTCTGAAGTTTCAAATTTAAAATTAAATGATGTGCATCTCGATGAGAATTATTGTCGCTGCTTGGGCAAGGGGAACAAAGAACGGATCGTCGGGTTGAACCCGGTCGCTCGACTGGCGATTGAAGCGTATGTGGCTCACGAGCGATCGCAGATTGTCTCGAAGCGAGCCGCTGAATGGCTGTTTGTGACGAGGCGCGGCACCGGGTTGACTCGAATCATGATTTGGCAGCTCGTGAAAAAGTATGCGGCTCGCGCAGGCTGTAGCGATCAGGTCAGCCCGCACACTCTGCGACACAGCTTCGCAACTCACATGCTAGCCGGCGGTGCTGAGATTCGTGCTCTGCAAGAACTGCTGGGGCATGCCAACATCGCGACGACTCAGATTTACACTCACGTCGAACATTCGAGGCTGAAAGCGGTTCATGCGAAGTGCCATCCGAGGGGATGAGGAGTGAACATCGATCGTTCCCTTCGCTCCACTCTTTCTTGACCCGCAAGCTTTGCCACGTTCGCGCGACTCTCACGCTCGGTATGTCAGGCACGACTTGTTCGGCGTGAGTGTTCGGCATCATGAAACCAAGCGGTTTCACCGCGCCGTTCGACGATCAACCGTGGTGCGTTGGTGCGTCGAGTCCACAGCGTGAGGTTCATTCACGCGCGGCGAGGGCGAAAGCGATGAGACTTCGATCCAAATTCGTGTGGTCTGCGGTTTTCGTTCTTCTCAGTGGCTGGTTCGCTTTTGAGGCATTGCGGGCCGATCCGGATATCCGGCAAGTGGCCAATGAACTCGATGGCCCGACGAACGCGCTACGCGATGCTGGACGAGTGATGTCGAAGATCTCAAAGCAGATTTCGCCGAGCGTCGTTCATATCGAAAGCATTCATCGCACGGCCTTGCGGGGCGAAGTGGAAGAGACCGGTTCCGGAGTGATCGTCCGCGGGGCAAGGCTTCCCGGCGAGTATGTCGTCACGAACCGGCATGTCATCGCGAATGCAAAGCTGACCGAGATTTCGGTGACGCTCGTTGACGGTCGCATGATTCATCCCGATCGGGTTTGGGAGGACGAGGCATCGGACATCGCGGTGTTAAAAGTTCCCGTCGATGGTCTGACGGCGGCAGCTTGGGCTGACAGTGATGCGGCGGAGATCGGTCATCCGGTGCTCGCGGTTGGTAGCCCGTTTGGCCTGAGTCAGTCAGTCACGTTTGGCATCGTCAGTGCAAAAAGCCGTCGCTCACTCAAGCTGGGTGACCGTGGCGTGCTGAATCAGGATTTCATTCAAACCGATGCTGCGATCAATCCTGGTAATAGTGGCGGGCCGCTAGTCGATTTGACGGGACGCATCGTCGGGATCAATACGGCAATCGCGTCCAACAGCGGCGGTAACGAAGGGATCGGCTTCAGTATTCCGAGCAATCTCGTCAGTCGGGTTGTTGATCAATTGTTGGAGTACGGGAAGGTTTATCGAGCATATCTCGGTGTGAAGCTGGACCCAGATTTCAACACGCAGAAAGCGGCAGCGTTGAAGCTAGATCGGGCACGCGGAGCACGGGTCATGGCCGTTTATCCAAATACGCCAGCGGCACGGGCGAAGTTGGTCAAAGATGATGTGATACTCAGCTTTGATGGCACCGATATCCTTGACGAAAACCACTTGATCAACGTCGTGAGCCTGTCGCCCGTTGGCAAGCGAGTTCGGCTTTCGGTCCTTCGTCGCGGTGAAAAAGTAGCGATTTATGTTGATCTGAGTGATCGCTCGGTTGCTGAAGACGACTCGGCTCCAGCAGCTCCTCAGCAGAGCAAAGCTGACGTCGATGTTGAGTTGATGAGCTTGTCGGTTTGCCCGATTGATTCGCAAATCGCCCCGCAGATCGGGCTTGATCAGAATGCGTCAGGAGTGTTGGTGACACGCAACCGCCGCACACCGAGCCGCCTGCTGAGCCATAACAGCACTACTCACGACGCTGAATTGCAAACAGGCGATATCATCGAGCGCTTCGCGGGAATCTCAATTCGGACACCAACCGACTTAGACCGAGCGGCTTCGCGAATCTCCGCAGGGAATGTCGCGTTGGTTGAAGTTTTGCGGAAAGACAGCAACGGTCAACTACAACGGATTGTCATAGTCTGGCAACGTGCAACTGGCGTCACTGCGACGGGACTTCCAGTGCCAACGGCAGGTCTCACACGAGAGCCCGATCCGGCGACATCGTCTGCGTGATCTGGATCGGGAGGTTTCCCTGCGATCAACCCAGCCGACCGAATTGGCGTTCGAGTTCATTTTCGGTGAGTACGAGCGCTGTCGGTCTGCCGTGAGGGCAGTGGTGGGCATCGTCGATGAGGTGTCTTTGAGCGAGCAGTGTGTCAATCTCTTCGGGAGAGAGACGATGGCCCGCTTTGATGGCCGCTTTGCAGGACATCATGTGGAGCAACGAGTCCAAGAGGTCACGGCGGTCGGGTTGTTTTTCGGGTTGATCGAGTTGCTCGGCGAGATCGCGGATCAGTTGCGGCAAGTTAGCTTTCGCCAGCATGACCGGGTAACGGTCGATTAGCACCGTTTGTCGCCCGAATTCCCGGACGCCGAAGCCGAGTTGGTTGAGGACTTCACCATGCTCCAAAAGCAGTGCCGTTTCCTTTGGTGTGAGCTCGACCGTTTCTGGCACGAGCATTCGCTGAGACTCGACAGCATTATTGAGGACTCGCGGTCGGAGGTACTCGTACATGATTCGCTCGTGGAGCGCGTGTTGATCAATAACGGTCAGCCCTTCGTCAGTTTCGACGACGATGTACGTGTCTCGAATCTGCATCGCCCGCATCTCGCCGGTTGAGCGTGGGCGAGCCGTGTCGGCAGGGGAGGGGGTGGCTCCCGCTGATCCGTCGTCGGCAAAGAGCTCTCCTGCTGGTGGAGGGACTGCGGAAATGCCGGCGGTGTCTGTCGATGGATCTGCGTTGATGGCTCCGTTCGTCGACTCGCTGGCGGTGTTGTCCGATCCGTTCGGCGTTGTGCCGTCGATTGTCGAACTTGTGCCAAAGCTCAGCGGGTTGGGTGGAGCGAAGACGCGCATGTCTGACAATGTCGGACGAGACGCATCGAATCGCGGCGGTTGATTCCACAACGAGTTGTTTGTCGCTGCTTGTGACGGCGACCAAGCCTGCAGCTCAAAGCCGCGCGGACGCGGTCCTGCACCTGCTGCAGCAAACGGGTGGCCGCCTGCTCCCGTTGAAGGTACTTGTAAGACCGAGTCGAGATTCAGGCTGAGGAATTTTGTCCGCAGCATCGACAGGAGTTGTCGAAATAATTGCTGGCTGTCGGCAAAGCGGACTTCTGTCTTCGTCGGGTGTACGTTGACATCGACAAGGCCTGCCGGGACTTCGAGAAATAAAAACGCGACCGGCTGCCGCCCGATCATCAACAGGCCGCGATACGCTTCACTCAAGGCATGCTGGAGTGAGCGGTCTTGGATCCAGCGGCCATTCAAAAACAAATACTGGCTCTTGCGAGTGCTCTTGCTGAGGCTCGGATGTCCGGCGTAGCCCCACATACGGATGCCGTTCGCGTCAGATTCGACAGGAATCAAGTCGTTCGCCATTTCGTTGCCGAACAATAACCGAATGCGATCGAGCAACTGCTGTGTACCGGGAAGCTCAAAGACCGGCTTGCCGTTGTGACGCAGCACTAAATGTAGACGGGGATGTGCGAGAGCAATGCGTATGAAGTGCTCGGTGATGTGAGCGAATTCCGTCGATGTCGATTTCAAGAACTTCCGACGCACTGGCGTATTAGAAAACAACTGCCGCACTTCGATCTGTGTCCCAAACGGACAACCACACGACTGCGGTGCGACGAACTGGCCGCAATCGACGGCCACTTCGTGACCCGTGGTTGAATCCGCTTGGCGAGTCTTGATTCGTAGCCGACTCACTTCCGCGATCGATGCGAGCGCCTCGCCGCGAAAGCCCATCGTCTGCACTCGGAACAAGTCATCGGCAGATGCAATTTTGCTTGTTGCATGAGCGGTCACGGCGAGCATTAGGTCGTCCGGGTGAATCCCTTCGCCATCATCCACGATCCGAATGAGATCGATTCCGCCGTTTTCAATATCGACTTCAATTCGCGACGAGAGTGCGTCGAGGCTGTTTTCCAACAACTCCTTGACGACGTTGGCCGGACGTTCGATGACTTCCCCGGCGGCGATTTTGTTGACCACCGAAACGTCGAGTTGATGAATCCGTGACATTGTCCGTAATGGCTCCCTGCCGTTTTGAATTTATTTCGTGCGGCGATGTTAACGTGGCGGCGATCAGTCGGCTTGCCGCTCAATTCTCACAAGCCGCTCACAAGCTGTCAGCTTGTGGCGACGAGATTTAAGTGACCGCGCCCGCCCGACGCATCATGCCGAGAATCAATTCCTCGAACGGCATGTCAGATCGAGACTGAGTGCAGCCGACGCCGTATTTGCGGCTGTAGCGAAGCAGCGACTCCTGAAATTCCTCAAAGAGCTTTCGATATTTTTTCAGGGCATTTTCGGTGATTGTCACCTTTTGGCCGACGTCGGTTTCCAGATCGACCAGTTCTATGTCGCCAAGAAGAGTCGGTTCGGCTTCAAGGCGGTCGAAGAGTTGGACAGTGTGAACTTCGTAGTTGCGGTATCGCAGCAGGTCGAGTCCTCGCTCATAACCTTGCGGGTCGTAGAGGTCGCTGACGACAACCGCCAGTCCTTTCCGTTGTGGTCGCTGCGTGAACCCTTTGAAGGCGCGAGCCAAGTCCGTATCTCCTTCCTGGGGCTCAAGCTCTTCCAGAAATCGCAGCAGCGACAAGATGCGATCCTTGCCTCGAGTCAGCGGGAAGTCCGCAAAGACGTCATTTCCAAACGCGATCACCGCTACTCGATCAAGATCCGACAGTGCGAT
The DNA here is from genome assembly GCA_026400935.1 of Planctomycetia bacterium. GTDB lineage: Bacteria > Planctomycetota > Planctomycetia > Planctomycetales > Planctomycetaceae > SXKJ01. Next base: position 32,754 of record JAPLNX010000323.1, read on the forward strand.
ATAGGCCAGTGCCGCGACGATTTGCCGAGCCAAATCAAACTTCGGCGGCGAGCCGACCGCCATGCTGCGCGAGCAATCCAGCAACAGATAAACGTGCAAGTCCTCTTCTTCCTGAAACCGCTTGAGCAACATTTCTCCGTGTCGAGCAAAGACGTTCCAGTCCAGGTATCGAAAATCGTCGCCGTGCGAGTAGTCGCGATGGTCGGCGAACTCGATCCCGCCCCCCATCTGCATCGTTCTCCGCTGAGCCAACAATGACCCGCGAAACAATCTTTTCGAGACGAGCGACAGGTACTCCAGCTTTTTCAGAAAGTGAGAATCGAATAACGGCATGAACCGGTCTTGCCAGAAAAAAAATCTTTGGGTTAGAACCCGCCGCTCAATGAACTCCGAGGGCGTTGGAGTGAGCTTAGTTAGGCTGAATGGATTCGGCCACCAAAGTAGTGGAGTCACTCCATGACTGGAAATGCCGGTCACGTAGTAACAGATCTACTTTGTTGAGACACTAATAGTTCGGAAAGGATTCCGCATGACGATCACCGTGAGTCAATTGGCGAGTCAACTCAAAGGCGAAGTGATCGGCGACCGCGATCGAGAGATCGCTGACGCGCAAGCACTGACCAAGGCCGGGCCGAGCGACGTGACGTTCGTCGGCGATGAGGCCAATCTACGAAAGCTAAATCAGTGTCATGCCGGTGTTGTATTAATCAACGCTGATCGTCTGCCGACGGCGAAGCAATTGATGGGCCTGCAGGAAGTATCGTTTATTCTCGTTGATGATCCGCAGACGGCTTTCATTGAGGCAATGCAACTCTTCCGTCCGAAACGGCAGAGACCGACGATTGGAGTTTCGCAACAGGCTTCTGTCGATTCATCAGCCTTGATTGGCAAGAACACTAATATTTATCCCGGCGCGTATGTTGCTGCGGATGCGGTCATCGGTCGCGATTGCGACATTCATCCAGGTGCAGTCGTCGGAGCCGGATGCCACGTCGGCGATCAAACCACGATTCACGCTCACGCTGTGTTGTATCCGGAAATCACAATCGGCAATCGAGTCATCATTCACGCGAACGCTGTATTGGGAGCTGACGGTTTTGGTTACCGCTTTGAGCAAGGTCGATTCACGAAGATCCCACAACTGGGGACGGTACGTATTGACGACGACGTGGAAATCGGAGCCTGCACGACGATCGATCGTGGGATGATCGGAGCGACCATCATCGGTGAAGGAACGAAGCTTGATAACCTCGTGATGATTGCTCACAACTGCGAACTTGGAAAACACAATGCATTGGTGTCACAAGTCGGACTCGCGGGATCGGTGACAACCGGCGATTACGTCCGCTGTGCCGGACAAGTTGGCATCGCCGATCACGTGCATCTGGGGACCGGCTGCACGCTCGCCGCGAAGTCGGGGGTCCACAAAGATATTCCGGCAGGCGAAACACAAATCGGGGCTCCGTCTGGTCCAATCGAAGAACAATTCAAGATCATGATGGCGATGCAGAAAGCTCCGGAGATGCGTAAGCAAATCCGTTCGCTCGAAAAGCAAGTCGCCGATCTAATCAAGCAAATGGCCGAACTGCGTGAGCAAATTTCTGAACCGATCGCCGAAGCCGCTTAACAGTCAGCTCTTTGTTGCCACCCACCACTGATTACCCGCCATGTCACACACCTCAGCCACAAACTCCCCTCCGACCATTCGTATGACCGGTATCTCTACCGGCCAGCGAGTTGGTTTGCTGGCCGGCGCTGGTCGCTTCCCGGTTATGTTTGCCGAAGCTGCTCGCAGCGCGGGACATTCGGTGCATTGCGTCGGTGTCGAAGGACTCGTACCTGAGGAGCTAAGAGAACTCTGTGACGGGTTTGAATACACCTCGCTGGCGAAGATTGGTCGGGCCATTCGTCTTTTCAAGCGAGCGAAGATCAGCAACGTTGTGATGGCTGGAAAGATTGAGAAGACCGCGCTGTTCGATCGCTGGCGTTGGGTCAAGCTAATGCCCGACTGGCGGACGATTCATTTGGCGTTCAATTATCTATCCAATGCAAAAGATGACACGCTGTTGTTGGCGGTCATCAAAGAGTTTGAACGCGACAATATCCACTTTGAATCGGCTCTCAAATTTTGTCCGGAGCTACTCGTGAAACACGGATTTCTGACTCAACGCAAGCCCTCGTCAGCCCAGTGGAATGACATCAGATTTGGCTGGGAAATGGCCAAAGAAATGGGCCGATTAGATATTGGTCAGTCAGTCGTCGTCTGTGATGCGGCAGTGATCGCCGTCGAGGCGATTGAGGGAACAGACAACTGTATTCGGCGCGCGGGTGAGCTTTGCAAACGAGGCGGCTTCACTGTCGTCAAAGTTGCGAAGCCTCAACAAGACATGCGTTTTGACGTGCCAACCATTGGGTTGAAGACAATTCAAACCATGCACGAAGCGGGTGGCCGGGTGCTTGCCATCGAAGCGGGCATGACGATCCTGCTCGACCAACAAGAGGTCTTCGAGCTTGCTGACAAGCTCGGGATCGCCATCATCTCCGTGAAGGCGGATGAAATGGCGTTACGCATCGCGGGCTAACTACGTAGCCCGGTTTTCCAAATCGGGTATCCAAATCCGCCTGGTTCGGAAAAATGTGCTACATCAACAGACGCAATCGCTGCCGCAGCAGGATAGGTCGTCGAGGTACATTCCCCAGAAGCGGTACTTCTGCAACGCTGACGTATCTACTCCAAGCCGCTTGCCGATTTCATTCGCAACCACGCCGAAGCGTTGCCGGAACTTGTAGATAAAGCAGAAGACAAGCCGCTCGTGCCGTACGAGCGAGCCGACGAGAAACAGCCCCGGTGCGATCGTCGATTCATCGACCGCACTCAGTAGTGGAAAGTCGTCGTCACGCCAGTCGAAGTAGTCGCGAACCAGACGCACGCTCCCTTCGAATCCGGTAGCGAGGATCGGCTTTCGCGGTGTCAAGAACTTGTGGCCGGACGCAGCGATCACCGCGTATTTTCCCTTTTGTTTTTCGACACGGTCGATTTCCACTTCATCAATCAGCTCAATGTGATTGTCCGGAGTTTCCATCAAGCGGTCCCATGTGAACGGCGAGAGCGAGATGCTTGGATCGCTGGCCTCGGTTGTCCAAACAGAATTACGTTCGAGTACTTTTACTTTCTTACCTGCATTGGCGAGATGCACGGCTGCGTCCACGCCGCTTTCGTAACCGCCAATGACGATGAAGTCGTCTCCAGGCAGTCGTTTCCATGACTTCACTTGGCTGTTGTGAACACAGTGCTCGGATCCGAGAAACGGTTTGAGTTTTGGATATTGAAACTCACCTGCGGCCCAGATGACGTTTTGCGTTTTGATCGGGCCTTCGGAAGTTTGTAGTTCAAATCCGCCGCCCGGCTGCGGCGTGACCGACAAGACATCGATTCCCGTTTTGATCGGCAGTTTGAAGTAATCAACGACCGACAGCAGATAGTCGGCGTACTGATCCCCGGTCGGATGTTCGCATTCCAGCGTGAAGGCCGGGGATGTGCCGATGGCGATGCTGTTGAGGTCGAGCGTGCCGAAGGAATTCGAAGGAAATGAGGGAGTGATGAAACGCATTTCGCGCGGCCAGCGACGAAATGAACCGCCGATCTCATGCCGCTCCAAAATTCCAAATGGCACGCCGATCTCTTGCAAAGCTCGCGCAATGCCGATGCCCGCCGCACCCGCACCGACGATGATGCAGGGCCAGACGCCGGATGAACTTTTCTTACGCTTTGCCATGTGTGTCTCAGAACTCTGGTTGATAACTCCTGCATTTCGCAGGGCAGGGCAGTGTGTCGTTTGAGAACCAATGCCGCCAGCGCTCGCATCGCAAACACATTACAAGCCAAGTTGACCTGATGATGACATTCGACGATCTCCGGGGCCTCTGTGTTTCAAGATTTAACAACGAGGCAGGGGGGGGGTGAGGCGGCGGAACAGCAACCAAAAGAGTGTGTGTCAACACATCATTCGGACAAATGCTCGATTTCTTAATCCGTGTTCCATCCGTGGCTAAAGAGTTTATTGAATTTGGCCACGGGTGAACCACGGATTCAACACAGATCCGCCAGATGGCAAGAGTGACGCTGATTGCCGAGTGAATCTCTCGCGATTATCTTCCGCCGCCCATTCGGCATCCTTCAAACGCTCGACACGGAGAATGACATGCGACAGTTGGCGATTTTATTGGCAATGGTCGGTTTGCTTGGCTTAGCGGTGACTTGGAAAGTAACCGGCGCTCCGTCTGCGGGAACATCTGCTACGAAAGAAGGTTTGCAGATCCGGGTCGAGCAGAAGAACCCGTTCACAAGTCTCGAAGTCAACCGCCGTCCTAACAGCTTTCAGTTTGCCATTGTGTCGGATCGTACCGGCGGACGTCGTCCCGGCGTCTTCTCGCGAGCTGTTGAGAAAATCAACCTTTTGCAGCCGGAATTCGTGCTCTCAGTCGGTGACTTGATTGAAGGTTATTCCGAAGACCCCGGTGCTTGGGCGTTGGAGTGGAGTGAATTTGAAAACAAGCTGACTCGCTTACAGATGCCATTCTTCTTCTGCCCCGGCAATCACGACATCGCGAATATGCCAATGAGCAAAAATTGGTATCGCAAGTTCGGTCGCACCTATTACGAGTTCCGTTATCAGGACTGCTTGTTCGTGGTGCTCAACACGGAAGATGAGCCGCAAAAGGACCGAGAATACTTCTTCAAACCGGAACAGCGAGCGTGGCTCAAGCAAACGCTCGATAGCAACAAAGACGTTCGTTGGACCTTCGTATTTCTGCACAAGCCGGTCTGGGCGATCAAATCAAAGCTGCCTGAACATACGCCAGCAGCACTCGGTTGGGAAGATATCGAAGCGTCGTTGCAAGGTCGCAAATACACAGTCTTTTCCGGGCACAATCACGTTTACGCGAAGACCACCCGGAACGACATGGATTACTACATTCTGGCCACCACCGGCGGAGCATCGACGTTGACCGGACTCAAGGATGGCCGTTTCGACCACTTCGTCTGGGTGACGATGAGGGAGAGCGAACCGGTTGTCGCGAACATTCTGCTCGACGGAGTCGAAGACAAAAACATTCGGCTGCTGCCGAATGCGAAGTAGTGTCAGCCGTAGCCGCCATCGCTTCGCGTGACGACCGAGAGCTCACGAACTCTCTGTGAAGCGTCCGGCTCGTTACGCGGATCGCTGACGGCTACGTGCCTTTTGCCTCGCTCGCATCACAAAGTTTCCAACGGCACCAGCAGGTTGAGGTTGCCGGATCGGAAGCCTTCTAGGTCGATCGTCACGCTGCGGAAACCAAGTGATCGCAACTCACGCGAGATGACTTCAAAACTTGGCAGGCGAAGCAGCGGAGCGATCTCGTTGAGCGAAACTTCGATACGGGCAAGGTCGTTGGCTTCAAGTCGGACTCGAAATTCTCGCAGACCGAATTCGCGTCTCAAAAATTGTTCGGCAGCGTCGATGCGGTGGACACGCTCGGATGTCACCGAGACGCCGTAAGCAATGCGGCTCGACAGGCAAGGCATCGCAGGTTTGTCCCAGCATGGCAATGACCAGTGCTTCGCGAGTGCTCGCACGTCGGCCTTCGTTAGCCCCGTTTCGATCAGAGGACTACGGACCTTGTGCTCTGTGGCAGCCGTCATGCCGGGGCGATAATCACTCTGGTCATCGACATTCGCGCCGTTGCAGATGACGTCCACGCCCAGTTCGTCGAGACGTGTTTCAAGCTGCGAGTACAACTCCGTCTTGCAGAAATAGCAGCGGTTCGACGGATTCGCCAAGTAGTTGTCGTTTTGAAACTCCAGCGTCTCGATGAAGGTGTGTCGAATTCCGATCAAAGCGGCCAGCTTGCGAGCTTCTTCCAATTCGCCAGTCGCCAAACTGAAACTGACCGCCGTCACGGCCACCGCGTCGTTGCCACAAGCTTCAAACGCAGCTCTTGCCACTACCGCGCTGTCAACGCCGCCGGAGAAGGCGACGGCAACGCGACCATAACTGGCGAGCGTAGTCAGCAGGCCGTCGCGTTTTTGGAAGAGATCACTCATGAGTTGGTCTTGAAGAAAGGGGAAGGATTCGTCCTCAAACAGGCGATGCCCACCAACCCCACCGAGACAAGCTCGGTGAGGTTGTTTGATTGAGGGATTGTTGAGCGGCACGGCGTCACTGTAGTTGCTCGGTCAAGCCGTTGACACCACGCTCAGTATCGCCAAGTAACTCGCAGCATGAGCAAGGGGATTGTCTCACACGGAATTGAAATCTGAGCATTGGTTTTCGAGCGTCTTTAGGTGCTCGCCCGTCGCTGACGCTTAAGGCTACTCAGTCGGCTTACCGCAACGATTAGGAAAATCGTAACCGACTGACGCACCGTTTCGTCGTGTTACGGGTCTGCCTATACTCGCCGCCGCTTGGACGTGGGGGCTAATGGTGCGGGGATCAAAGGGATTCTCGCCGAGACCTTCGTGGGCGGTTGAGTTCGATAAGGATCGTGGACATGAAACTGTGGAAACTGGTCTTCGGGATCCTCTTGTTGGCGGGCAGCCTATCCGCCTTGATTCCAGCGGTGCGGGCGGCAATCACGCCAGATCAACGCAAGGAACTCAATCAAATTAAGGACGATGTCGGCGATGCCTCGAAGCTCGTCAAAGAGAAGAAGTTCGACGAAGCGGGCAAGCTGCTCGATGAGTTGACGTCAAAGCTCGAAAAGATAGCGAAAGATGCGGACCTCAAGCCTACCGACAAGCTGTTGGTTCCGTTTAACACGCTGATCGACAAGCAACGTCAGATCTTGCTTAAGCAAAGCGGTGCCGGGAAAGGGAAAGAAGGTGGCGATGAGGTCAGTTTTACGAAGCAGATCGCTCCGCTCTTTAATTCAAAATGTTTGGCCTGCCACGACAACAACGCTGCCGGACGACTGATTCTTGATTCATTCGCCGAAATGAAAAAAGGGGGCAAGAGCGGGGCGCTGTTGCAGATCGGTCAGCCACAACGAAGCTTACTCATGGGCCGCTTGACGGCTCCTGGCCCACAACGAATGCCGAAGGATGCGGCCGCGCTTTCCAATGATGAGCTGAATCTCATTGGGACGTGGATCAAGCAGGGGGCGAAGTTTGATGGCGACGACGAAAACACGAAGCTCAGCGATTACGGCAAGCCAGGGGCGAAGCCGAAGAACACTGCTCCCGTGAAGATCGCCAAAGCCACCGGCAATGAAAAGGTCCACTTCATCAAGGATGTCGCACCCGACATTGTCAGCACGTGTGTTCGCTGCCACAGCGGTGCGAATCCTCGCGGTGGATTTCGCATGGTCACTTTTGAAGACATCATGCGTGGCGGTGACAGCGGGGCCGTGGTTATTCCGGGTGATCTCGAAGGGAGTCGCTTGTGGCTCATGATCAATGGAGGCGACGGCACGGCATCAACACCGCGAATGCCTCCCGGTCAATTGCGAATTACCAGAACATGGTATGCGAAACTCAAGACCTGGATCGAAGAGGGAGCCAAGTACGACGGAGATGATCCGAAGATTCCGCTCGCGCGACTGGTCCCGACCGAAGAAGACCTGCTGTTAGCAAAATTGTCGAAACTGACGCCCGACGAATTCCTCGTCAAACGCAAAGAGCAGACTCACGATCAATGGAAGAAGGCGCTTGCGAAAGAAGAAGCAACCGAAGTCGAAACCGCCGAACTGTACATCTACGGCAACGCAACACCAGAACGTCTCAAGCAAATTGCCGAATGGGGCGAAGAGCACGCCAAGCTGTTGCGCTCAACGTTCAAACTCTCGAACGAAACGATCTGGAAAGGGAAGTTGGCTGTCATCGTCTACAAAGATCGCTTCGGCTACGGAGAGTTCAGCCAGACGATCAACAACCGCGAGCCTGATCCGGCAATCGCCGGTCACTCGATCGTCACCACGGGTCACGACGATGCTTACATCGTGATTGAAGATGTCGGCGATACCGGGACGGCACAGAAGCCGGACGTACGGCTCAATTTGATCGACCAAATGACCGGCGCGTTTTTGAAGCGTTCCACAAAACCGATGCCCGAATGGTTGATCCGTGGTGCGGGGCTGGCGATGGCGACCAAGGAAGTCGGCGGGGACAACGAGTACCTGAAGGGTTTGCGATCTGCCGCACAGGACGCAGTCCGAGGTCTTGAAAAACCAGACGACCTCTTCGGCGAAGGAAAATTCTCGCCAGGCGACATGGCTCCCGTCGGTTTCACTCTGGTGACATTCATGATCCGCGAAGGTTCGGTGCCGAAGTTCGTACAGTTCGCCAACGCTTTACAAACCGGCACTGACCTGAAGACCGCCGTGAATAACGTCTACAAACCAGCCACAACGCAATCGCTGGCGATCGGCTACCTCAACGCGCTGGGTAGCTCCAGCGGTGTGGTGAAGAAGAAGCCGAAGAAGTGACGGGACGTGAATTCATCGGTTCTTCAGTCGTTCGTTGAAAAGGGATTGGTCGTTGGTTATTGATCATCGGTCATTTGTCAAACTTAATGACTGATGGTCAACGACCAATTGTGTTCCTCAGATCCCTCATCAACTCAAACATTCATGCCAGCAAGTCGTCGGCTTGACGGCGAACGATAAAACTCATGGCAGACATCGTCATCATCGGCGGCGGCGTGATTGGGCTGTCGATCGCCTATGAAGTGGCAGGGCAGGGTGCCTCGGTTCAAATTCTGGAGCGTGGTTCATTTGGCCAAGAAGCTTCGTGGGCCGGCGCGGGAATGATCATTCCCGCTGACCCGCAGCGAGCCACGACTTATGAAGCTCAATTGCGCGGGGAAAGTTTCGTTCGTTGGCCCGCTTGGTCGCGACAACTCTTCGACGAGACCGGTATCGACAACGGCTTTGTGAACTGCGGCGGCATCCACCTTTTTCCTCAGACGGTGACGCTACCCCACTTGTCAGTACTGAGTGATTTGGCTGGTTGTGCCCGACAGTTGCGAGCGGACGGAGCTGTCGTCGAAGAACTGAACGCCGACGAACTGCGACGACTCGAACCAAGCATCAATCGCGAAATCGCGAACGGCATTTATCTGCCGCAAATGTGCCAAGTGCGAAATCCTCGGCATCTCAAAGCGCTCATCGCGGCTTGTCATGCTCGCGGCGTCGTGATGACAAGTGGAGCGGCGGTCATGAGCATTGAACGACAAGGTTCGCGCGTCACCGCCGCGCATACGGTAACTGGTGCGATCCGAGCCGACCAATTCGTCGTCTGCGGCGGTGCATGGACTCAGTCGATTCTCGCTGCGGTGGGGTGCTCTGTTGAGATCGAGCCGGTTCGTGGTCAAATCGTGCTACTGGAAGATTTGAAAAAACCGCTGCGACGGATCATCGAAGTCGGTGTGCGGTATCTGGTTCCGCGTGCCGACGGCAAGATCTTGATCGGCTCGACCGAAGAGTGGACCGGCTTCGACAAAGGAAACACCGCCGAGTCCGTCGCGGATCTGATTCGCTTCGCCACCGATCTTGTTCCCGCATTGAAGTCCGCTCGCGTCGATCGCTTTTGGTCGGGCTTGAGGCCGCACGCCAAACGGGGCTCGCCGTACTTGGGACAAGTTCCAGAGACCGACAACCTCTTCGTCGCCGCAGGCCATTTCCGCTCCGGCCTGATGCTCTCGCCGATTACGGGTTTGTTGATGCGTCAGTTAGTTCTCCGACAAGAACTGGTAATGCCGATGCCAGTAGTATCGTGCAGTAAAGCTGCTGCAACATAGACGAGGCTTTCCGCGACTCGCATTCCGAAGGTCAAACGACCCTCGAGGTCACTTTTTCCTGTGATCGAATACGTATTGGGTAGCACTGTTGTAGAGCAGCTGAGCTACGTCTGAACTCGACGCTCAATTTACGAAAGCCAGTATGTCTCGCATCGCCATCATCGGAGCTGGCCCCATTGGGCTCGAAGCCGCGTTGCTCGCTCGGCAGGCGGGCTTTGACGTCGCGGTCATCGAGAAGGGCCGCGTCGCCGAAAACGTTCTCGACTGGGGCCACGTGCGGCTCTTCACGCCGTTCGGAATGAACTCATCCGAGCAGGGCAGGGGGGCGGTCACGAAAGCATTCGGTCGTGAGGCACTGCCGCGTGTGGATGAGTTGCTCACCGGTCGTGAATTCTTGCAGCGCTACTTAATCCCGCTGAGCCGAGTACCGGAACTCGCCGGTTGCATCCGCGAGCAGTGCGAAGTCGTTTCGATTAGCCGCCAACGATTCGGCAAGACCGACTACAGCGGTCAAAGTGCTCGTGCTGCCGATCCGTTCCAATTGCTGCTGCGTCGAACACAAAACGTCGAACACGACGAGCTCATGACCACCGCCGATGTCGTGCTCGATTGCTCCGGCACGTACCCGCATCACAACTGGATCGGGGCAGGGGGGCAGCGCTGCCCGCTCGAGTCCCACTTGCTCGACGAAGAGGACTATCGCATCGTCCCGGTCACGCCGGATCGTTTCGCCGATCAGACGACGTTGGTCGTCGGAGCGGGCTATTCGGCGGCGACAGCAGTCATCGAACTGAGTGAACTCGCGACGTCGCACCCAAAAACGAAAACGATCTGGCTCACGCGACCGTCGCTCGGCGGCTCACGTCGTGAGGTCCCGATTCCACGAATCCCTAACGATCCGCTTCCCGAACGCGACCGAATCGCGCAGCGAGCAAATGAACTCGCCTTTCACGGCGAGCCGACTGTCGTCTGGTGCCGGGACGCTCAAGTCATCGGCATCGCTCGGCCTACCGAAAGTGACTTCCGCATCACGATCGCGCAACGACTTTTCGAGCCAACACAAGGGCCGGGGAGTGACACACTTCAGCAATCCACGTTGAACGTGAACCGCATCATCGCCAACGTCGGTTATCGCCCCGATCGTTCGCTCTACGAAGAGCTGCACATCCACGAATGTTACGCCACGCAAGGCCCGATCAAACTGGCGGCGAAGTTGCTCGGCGAAACGTCTCCCGATTGCCTGGCTCAAACGAGTCACGGCGGCGACGTGTTGAGGAACCCCGAACCCAACTTCTTCATCCTCGGCTCGAAAAGTTATGGCCGCAATTCAAACTTCCTCCTGCGAACCGGCCTTGAGCAAGTGCGTGAAGTGATGACGCTGATCGTGAGCGGTCCGTAGTGCAAGCTTCCAGCTTGCAACTCAACCGACTGGCCGTGACGCTGCGGCCCAATAGTGCGATCAAAACCGAATCAACAGTGGCAAGCTGGAAGCTTGCACTACGAAAAGGTGAGAACACGATGACCTTGCCCATCGTCGAACTCGGCTCGCTGGACGAGTTGTGGTTTCAAGTCGCCGGCACGCGCTGCAATCTGACCTGTGCACATTGCTTCATTTCGTGCAGCCCGCATAACGACTCGTTTGGGTTTCTGTCGTTCAACGAAGTGGAACGACGGCTGCTCGAATCAATCAAGTGGGGCGTGAAAGAGTTCTACTTCACCGGCGGCGAACCGTTTCTGAATCCCGATCTGGTGCCGATTCTCGAACGGACGCTCGACTTCGGCCCGGCGACGGTGCTGACGAACGGAACGGTGCTCAAACCCGAATGGCTCGAACGCCTACGAGCAGCAGAACAGGGGAGTCTTTACTCGCTGGAGTTCCGCGTCTCGATCGACGGCCCGACTCCGGAACTCAACGATCCGATCCGTGGACCGCGAACCTTCGAGCGAGCGTTGCGCGGCGTTGAGATGCTCGTGCAACGCGGCTTCCTACCGATCATCACCATGACCCGCGTTTGGGATGATACGGACGATGATGCCGTGCTCGGTCAGTTCCGCGAAGTGCTGCGTCAACATGGCTACGTCCGCGCGCGCTTGAAAGTGCTGCCTCGATTACAACTCGGTGCCGAAGCGAATCGTACTTGCGGCTACTCAGCAGCGGACCGAGTGACGGCTGAGATGCTCGTCGGCTACAACACCTCACAACTCGTCTGCCAACACAGCCGAGTTGTGACCGATCGCGGCATCGCCGTTTGCCCAATCTTGATCGACTCACACGAGGCAATCCTCGGGCAAACGCTCGCCGAAGCGAATCACGCGTTCGCGATCACTCACGGAGCCTGCGCGACCTGCTATCAATTCGGAGCAATCTGCACGAATCCTTCGGCGACCGCTGAAGGAGGAACTCGTTACCGAGCTTAGAAAGCGAACGATGAATACCAATACCTCAGACAATTCGTCCGAAGGGGGCATTACAGCGTGTCAGCGATTCCTCCGTCGGTACTTACCGTATCGCTTCCTTCCAGATGAGGAGTACGTTGAAGCTGTTCGGAAACGAACAGAGCGAATTCAGCGATGGGGGATCGCGGGGCTCATTTCGTTTGCCGCTCTCAACCTCGCATTGATTTCAGTAACGGGATGCCTTCTGGTGTTCGCGCTTCAGAATGTGCCATTTGGAAATAACGTACCGATCCAGCAGATGGCGATAGCGGCTGGATTTATGGTAGGCATCGTTCTTGGCGTGCTAATCGGGAAATGCGAAGCAAATTTTCTTCACTCGTTCATTGCGATTGTGACTGGGATGCGCGCCGATAAATTGTTGGTTCAATACTTTGATCTAGCACATGCTGATCGAATGGGAAATGAAGACGTCGCAACATGATATTTGCATTCTTCGGCGGCATCTACAACAACCACATCGCATTCAAGACGGCGATTGCGGACGCTCGCCAACGCGGGGCCGAGCGGATATTTTGCCTCGGCGATCTTGGAGCATTCGGACCGCATCCGAATCGGACTTGCGAATTGATTCGCGCGCACGAGATCGAAGTCGTGCAAGGGAACTACGATCACAGCATCGGTCATGCGTTGAACGATTGCCAATGTGGCTACACCGATCCGCGAGACAACCATTTCGCGCAACTCAGCTACGACTACACGTTGGCAAACACCAGCGACGAACATCGAGCGTGGCTGCGTTCTCTGCCGACCGAAATTCGTTTTGAAGTTGATGGTCTTCGCATCTTGCTCTGTCACGGCAGTCCGCGTCGGACCAATGAGTTCTTGTGGGAGTCGGCAACGAGCACGCAGTTCCTCAACAAGCTCTGCGATGACTTCGCGTGCGATCTGATCTTGGGAACTCACACGGGGCTGCACTGGCAACGATCGTGGGGCACGTTTCCAACGTGCCCAGATTCGACGGGCACGTTGGAAACGTGCCCCACGATGAATCGCCACTTCATCAACGTGGGCGTGCTCGGTCGACCGGAGAACGATGGTACGACCAACGTCTGGTACACAATGCTGCGAACCGGCCACGATGCTGGGGCAGGGCGGTCTCCCCTGCCCTGTGAAGTGGAATTCATCCCGCTGGCTTACGATCACGATCAACTCGTGCGAGAGATGACCGTCGAGCACTTGCCCAACGAGTTCATCGAGACGATCCTCACCGGCTGGTGGACGACGTGCCTAGAAATCTTGCCGGCGAAAGAACGCAGGCGAGGGCGGTGGTGATCTTTGGAGTGCGGTGTGTCCGCACCGCTCTGGATTCAAAGGGATGAGATGCGAGCTGTCGTGCAACGAGTTTCCCGCGCGTCGGCCACTGTGGCCGATGAGGTCACGGGCCGGATCGGTAAAGGCTTCCTCGTGCTGCTGGGGGTCGAGGAAGGGGACGGCCAAGTCGAGGTCGTTTACATGGCTCAGAAGATCGCGGGCTTGCGGGTCTTCGAGGACGCCGACGGCAAGATGAATTTGGGGTTGGCCGAGGTCGGCGGCACGATGTTGGTCGTCAGCCAATTCACCCTTTTGGGGGACTGCCGGAAGGGGCGTCGGCCGAGCTTCATTCAGGCCGCTCGACCGGAGTTGGCCGACGAGTTGTACCGCGCGTTCGTCGCCGAAATTCGAGGCCAAGGAATCGAGGTTCAGACCGGCCGGTTTCAGACTCACATGGAGGTCGAGCTAGTCAATGACGGCCCGGTGACGTTGCTAATCGACAGCCACAAACAGTTCTGAGTGAAGCTCACTTTTATGCCCCACGAAGTCCCACTTTGGCGAGTTCGATGCCGAGCTGTTTGGGATTTCGTTTGGCACGTTTTTAAAGCGGTGCTCGGAACGATTGGCCGCATCATCTGCGGCATGTTCGACAGCCTCTTTCACTGTTTGGCTGAGGTCGGTTTTTGGTCAGCGATCATCCGCTGTAACTGGACGGCACATGTGCTGACTGGTGACGCAGCGGTTCAGGGAAACCTTCGTTTTCCCGGCATTTCTTGAAGGCGAAAAACAACATAACAGACATTATCGGACGTTGCGGACAATCGCGTTGCGGCAAATGCGAGCTGACCCGGCGACACAAATTCTTAGACCGGATGAACGCCGAAACCTTGGCGAAGTCCCACAGACGCCGGTCGCCGAAGTCGTGTCGCTTCGGACTTCTCGCGCCGACAACCGAACTCTGACGAGTTTGGCTACGGGGTCATTCACGCGTTCTACGACTGGGCGGCAAGCAGAGCCTGATCTAGGTCCGCAAACAGGTCGTCCGAGTCTTCGATTCCAACCGACAACCGGAGCAGATCCGGCGGGCACGGCGAGCCCGAACCTTCGATGCTGGCGCGGTGCTCGATCAGACTTTCGACGCCTCCCAAAGAGGTCGCTCGTTTCCAAAGTTCGACCCGCGCGGCGGTCGCGATCGCGGCGGATTCGCCGCCGCGAATTCGGATCGACAACATCGCTCCGAAACCGCCGCGCATTTGCCGCCGCGCGACTTCGTGGCCGAGGCAATTCGGGAGACCCGGATACAGGACTTCGGCAACCGCCGGATGAGCGGCCAGCCGGTCGGCCAGACTGTGAGCCGAATGGGCGGCCCAACGAATGCGCGGAAACAAAGTCCGCAGCCCGCGCATCAGCAACCACGCCTCGAACGATCCGAGCACGCCGCCGATCTGAGCCCGGATGGTCCGGAGACGCTGCCAGAAGTCATCGTCGCGCGCGGTCACCAGCATTCCCGCCACAAGGTCCGAATGGCCGTTGAGATATTTGGTCGCGGCATGCATTACCACATCGGCTCCCAAATCGAGCGGCCGAGTGAAGACCGCCGCCGCCACCGTCGAGTCGACGACCAGTCTCGCTCCGGCGCGGTGAGCGATCGCGGCGACTGATTCGATGTCGGAAACATGCCACAGCGGGTTCGCCGGTGTCTCCAGCCAGATGAGTTTCGTTCGCCCCGGTTGGACCGCCGAGGCGACGGCGGCGAGATCGGTCGTGTCGACGAACGAGACCGCCAAACCCCAGCGCGTGGCAAAAGTCGCCAGCCAATTTCGCAGCGCCCAATACATCACCGTCGGAGCGATGACGTGATGCCCCGGTTCGAGCGCCTGAAAGCAGGCGGTCGCGGCGGCCATGCCCGAAGCGAAGACGAGTCCCGCGACACCGTGTTCCAGCGCCGTGACGGTCGCCTCGGCTTGATCGAACGTCGGATTGTCCGCTCGCGCGTAGACTCGACCGGAGCGGAACTGATTGTCGTCGTCGCGCAGAAAAGTGGATGAGACATGAATCGGCGAGACGATCGCCTTGGTCGTCGGCTCGATCCAGCCCAGCCCTTGAGCGGCAAGGCTGGCCGGCGCGAGAGGTCGTTGAGTCATTTGTGCTGCTCCAAGTTTCAGTAGCGACGAGATTTTACGTAGCCGTCACGCTCCGCGTGACGGCTACGTAGTGGCGGCCTCGCCGCGTTGAGACGCCGTTGCGTCCCGCGATCACGAAACCGCCGTCTCTTCAAACTGGCCCATCTTGCGGAACTTGTCGTAGCGCCGTTGTACGAGTTGATCGCTGGGGAGTGACTGAAGATTTCTGAGCGACCGCAGCAGTGACATCTTCAACGTGACGGCGATTCGGCGATGGTCGCGGTGAGCACCGCCGAGCGGTTCGGGGATGATTTCGTCGATGACGCCGAAGTTGAGCAAATCTTTCGAAGTAAATTTCAAAGCACGAGCGGCGAGGTTCTTGTGCTTGGCGTGCTTCCACAGAATGCCAGCACAGCCTTCGGGACTGATCACCGAATAGTACGAGTACTGCAACATCGCGATGTGATCGCCAATTGCGATTCCGAGCGCGCCGCCGGAACCGCCCTCCCCGATGACCGTGCAAACGATCGGCGTGTTGATCCGGGACATTTCGCGGAGGTTGAAGGCGATCGCGTAAGACTGACCTCGCTCTTCGGCACCGACGCCGGGATACGCGCCGCCGGTGTCGATGAAGGAGATGATTGGCAGCTTGTACTTCGCAGCGAGTTCCATCTTCTGCAACGCTTTGCGATATCCCTCAGGGTGCGCCATGCCGAAATTGTGCTCGGTCCGCTCCTTGATGTTCCGCCCTTTCTGATGGCCGATGAACATCACCTTTTGGTCTTCGAGTTTCGCGAAGCCGGTGAGGATCGCTCGATCGTCGCGATAGGCGTGATCGCCGTGCAATTCGATGAACTCGTCGAAGACCAGTTCCAGATAGTCCAGTGTCTGTGGCCGGTGTTCGTGGCGAGCGAGTTCCACAACATCCCACGGATCGAGGTTCGCGAAGACCTCACGCTGCATCCGCGCGATTTCGACGCGCATGTTTTGGATGGCGTCCTTGGTCGTCGCCGTTGGGTTTGGTTGAGTTTCCAACTTCAGGAGCTGCTGTTCGAGTTCATGAATCGGTTTCTCGAACGGCAGCACATGTCGCTTGCCATCTGGCCGATGCGGTGGTGGCACCGCCGGAAAGTCATCAGGTGACAGAGATTGATCATCGTGATTGTCGCCCAGATTAGGCTCGCCAGCACCAGACATGTTGTTCTTCTTCCTCTCACTGAAATCAAACTTGGAGCAATTTTTGGGGTATTAAGTAAACGCCATCAATCACATCACGTCAGGAAGCTCATCCATCGTAGGTAGCTCGCCAACATTTTCAGGGACCGGCGGTGGCGCGGGACGTTGGAGTGCGCGTGGAACCGGCTTGGCTTGAGCCGGTGGTTGTGGCGCTATTGGTTGCTGATGCGGTGCGATTGGTTGTTGAGGCATCTGCATCTGGGGTGGCATACCGAGAGGCATTCCTGGCATTTGCCCAGCGTTGGCCATCATGGGATAGCCTTGCGGCGGCATTCCTTGCGGGAACATTCCCGGCATCCCCCCTGCCCCTGGCGGATAGCCTGGCATCGCTTGCGGCATTCCTGGCATCGGCATCTGAGGCATTTGCGGCGGATAATAGCCGGGATTGGGCATGTAGCCGCCTGGCATTCCCGGCATTGGCGAGAACGGTGCTTGCGGTTGCGGATAGCCGGGCATCATCTGAGGTGGCATCATCTGTGGCTGCATCATTGCCGGTTGCATGGGCATGGTCGGACGTGGAGGCTGTGCTGCCGGAGGTGTGGGCTTCTTCGGTTCGGGCTTCTTCGGATCGGGTGCTGACTGTCTAGCTTGAGCCGGAGGATTCGCATTGGCCACCATTTGGGCTGCTAGTTCGGGATTCGTCTTGGCGACCTCAGAGCGCGAATGGTCCGTGCGGCTATCGAGTCGCTTGCCGAGCGACTGTTTCATATCGCCGTCTTTGGCATCCTGAGCCTTCTTGGCAAACACGGCTTCAGGATCTTCTTTGAAAATCTGAACGTTGCGAAATTCCGAAATGACTTCCTGCATGTTTTTCTGCCGATCCTTCGGCTTCTTAGCGAGCATCCGCAGTACCATGCGATCCATTTCGGGCGTGACATTTTTGTTGATATCAGATGGCGGAGCAGCCACTGTCGCGAGATGCTTCATCAGCAAATCTTTTGGGGAACTTCCCTTGAAAGGCGTTGTTCCGGTTAGGCATTCGTAGATCGTGATGCCAAAGCTGTAGATATCTGTTTGCGGCGTGAGGGCCTCTTTGCGAATCGTTTCGGGAGCGATGTAAGTCAGTGTTCCGCCGATTTCTGTGTTCTTTCCGCCGAGCAAATTGCCCAACATCCCTTTCACCTTTTTGGAAAGGGAAAAGTCGATCAACTTCACTTCCGATGAGCGGTTGAGCAGGATGTTGTCCGGCTTCACGTCGAGATGAATCCAGCCTTTCTCATGCATGTGCTGTAACGCGAGGCTCGTGCAATCAATGATCTTGCGAAGACGCACTTGCACGCCGAGCAAATCGTTGGAGATGAAGTTCTTGATGTTCAACGCTCGAAACAATTCGAGCACCAAATAGATGTTGGTCTTGCGATGGACCGTCGCGAACCACTTGACGATATTGGGGTGGTCGAGCGACTGAGCGACCTTCCCTTCGTACTTAAGAATTGCAATTTGCTCCGGATCGAGCATCGCCTCGGGTAGTAGCACCTTCAACGCGAAGCGATTCGCGGTGTTCTCTTCTTGGGCTTCCCAAACTTGAGCGTGCTTGCCAGACGCAATGAGTCCCTGCTTGACGTAGTGGTCGATCTTGTTGTCATCGGCGGGCTTGTCTTTTTCTTTGTCTGCCACAATAGGCTCCCGAAATCTGGCGCGAGTTGGTTGATGTGATGCCTAGTTTTTCATCCTGGGCATTGGCATTTCAAATTCGAGGTTTGGGATATTGCTATCAGAACCCCGCTGCTGGCGTCTTCTTCTCTTTCGCGGCGGGTTTGTCAGTGGGTTTCGTTGCCGACTTGGTTGCATTGTTTCCAACCACAGGAGTCGGTGCCGGAGAGTCGGCGACTGCTGGCAATGCCGCGTTGGGGTTCGCTCGAAGTTGCGTCCCATCGGTCAGTTCTCGCGATGAACTGAGAATGACCACGTCGCCGTCGATGAACGGACCGGTGACGTGAATTCGTTCCGCGCCAACTTGCCCTAACAAATCGACTTCAATATCTCGCACGACCCCCTGTCGCACGATTTGAACTCGACGATGACCTTGCTCGTTGGCACCGACTGCAATTGTTGCCACGTCAGTCACGGGGTTTCGTGGCACGAGTGGAGCGAAGACTGCTTGGCCAACATGCCACTTTTGCTGCGGGTTGTCGAGCACGATGGTCGCTGTCGCTAAAGAAGTCGCAAGATCGCGTACTCGCTCAAACTTTGGATCGGCTGGATGCACTTTGTCGATCTTTGAATCGAGTGTTTGGTTTTCGACACGCAGCTTGAACGCTTCGCCCTCTTTGAGGTGCTCTCGGTCAACAGGGACTTCGACTTTCAATTTGGAAAGATCGGCCAGAATGACTAGCGGATCGCCAGCTTTAACAAGCTGGCCCGCCTGAACATGAACCTTTAAAACCGTGCCCTCAAACGGTGCACGCGAGACGAGTTGTTCGACTTGCCATTGCAGCAGTTTGACATCAGCACGAGAGAGTTGTTGACGAGCTTCTGCCAGCTCACTCCCCTGCCCTGCCCGCTTCGCTTGATCGAATTCCAGATCGGCAACTTTTTGTTGGGCGATCGCTCGGTCGAGAAGCAATTGCCGCTCGGTCGAAGCCAGTCGTATCAGCGCTTCCTGAGCCTTCGCACTTTTGCCAACTTCAGCCTCAACCGACTGAATCGTCCCGTCACAAGGTGCAGTGAGGACCAATTGCTTGATCGGCTCCAACTGAAAGGCAAATCGATAAGTTTCCGGTGGCGTGAGGCGCAAGGGCTCTCGACGAATGACGACGGGGCCAGGTTCGCTAGGAAGATTTTGCCCCAGCCCGATTGCGACCACACCGGCAACCACAACAATCGCTACCGCTATGCCCCGCATCGTTTTCCAATGAGTAAATTGAACCATGCTTCCCCCCTGCCCGATCTTCGAATTGAGGTGGCTAAGTTAGGGCGGCTTTCGGCAAAGTGTCAACGCGGTGTGAGACTCGTCGATTACCGCAGGTGGGAAACGAATCGTGTCGCAGGCGGCAGTACTGTGTACGAAAGGCTTTCTCAATGTCGCCGAAGGAACGTGGGGAACGCACATTGTTACGACAAATTCCGGCTCACCGTTCACCTGATGACGAAGAGAGGCGGTACAGGCAGTGCCAGTCGCGTGCATGTTCAACTGCGAAGGCGAATGACTGAGCGATGATGTTCCCGACACGCCTGTCGGGTATTCGCGACCGCTGCGTGACCCTTAGTGACGGGGTTCCCCCGTGTCGCCAAACGATTCCGGTGGATTGCCGTGGCAACCACGCTGCGGCTTTGACAGTGCGTGCCATCAGCAGTTGAATCCTTGGGTCAGAACTGAGTCAAAGACCGAATATTCTCTCAATCTACCGTTCTGTTTTCAAAATCTTTGGCGGGTCGGTCGGTTCAAATCGACTCCTCTTTACTGAAGGGCTCAATCATGTTCGGACAAGTCCGTTCAGCCGAGCCACATCTGGGCGACGTTTCAGATCGTTCGTTGGTTCGGAGGCTGCGAACCGGCAGTCAAGATGCGGCGACGCAGCTTTATCTGCGGTACGCCAAGCGTCTGCATGCGCTGAGCCGGGCGAAGTGTTCGCCCGATTTGGCGGCGCGAGTGGACTCTGATGACATCGTGCAGTCGGTGTTTCGCACGTTCTTTCGGCGAGTGGGAAAAGGAGAGTACGACGTTCCGGACGGCGAGGAGTTGTGGAAGCTGTTCCTCGTGATCGGCCTCAACAAAATTCAAACGGTAGGCACGTTTCATCGCGCGGCAAAACGCGATGTCCGGTCGTCGTTGGGTGGCGATGTGCTCGATCACGCGGCCGAAGCGGCGGAGGAAACTGACGCGACCTCGCTGAGCGTTTTACAGATGTCGATCGACGAGGTGCTCGGCGAGCTGTCGCCGTCACATCGGGACATCATCCAACTGCGAATCGAAGGACATGAAGTGGCCGCGATTGCCGAACAACTCGGTCGATCAAAGCGATCGGTTGAACGCATCTTGCAAGGGTTTCGTGAGCAGATGGCGGGATTGATCCGCGAGGACGAATGACATGGTGAGCGGCGTCATCGAGCAAGTGTGGTTGAAATTGGACGAGTTCGTCGAAGCGTTCGAACTCGCCTGGACCGCCGACGCTGTTCCCGAAATTGCGGACTTCCTCCCACCGGCAGAGCATCCACAGTTCCGCGAGACGTTGCTGGAGTTGGTGCGCGTCGATCTCGAACTGCGATGGCAACACGGCTGTGCGAAAACGATCGACGACTATCGCTGCGAGTTTCCGGAGTT
Organism: Planctomycetia bacterium; assembly: GCA_026400935.1. Lineage (GTDB taxonomy): Bacteria > Planctomycetota > Planctomycetia > Planctomycetales > Planctomycetaceae > SXKJ01. The sequence goes on from JAPLNX010000323.1 coordinate 53,861, forward strand.
GTTCGACGATGCCGAGTCGCTCAGCCAGATCGCGTTTGAAGAATTCCGAGCACGCCGGCAAGCGGGGGAATCGATAACGGTCGGCGAATATGCGAGTCGCTTCGGCATTCGTACCGACCACTGGCCGGCCAGCGCGTCAGCAGACCAGCACGACGCGTCAGCGAGTGGTTGCTCTCGTAACGGATCAAACCACTCGCTGGCGCGTCGTGCGAGTTGGGAGACAACGTCGAATCACTTTCCGGAGATTGGCTCCAACCTGTTGGGCTTTCATCTGCAAAGCGAACTCGGTCGCGGCGCGTTCAGCCGCGTGTATCTGGCTCGGCAAGGTGATCTCGCCAATCGCTTGGTCGTGTTGAAGGTCTCCGCCGAATCATTTGCCGAAGCGGATAAGCTGGCTCAGCTTCAGCACGCGAACATCGTCCCGATTTACTCGGTGCATCCTGCCGGCGATCTTTCGGCCGTTTGCATGCCGTACTTTGGTGCGGCGACGCTGGCGGATGTCGTGCGCGAAGTTCACGGCTTGAGATCATTGCCGTCGTCGGGCCGAGTGATCGTTGAAACGCTGGTAGCCACGTTCGCCAGAACGTGGGCGAACCGACGAGACCCCCACGTTCTGGCGAACGTGGCTTCGCCGGATCCACAGCGGAATGAAGAAAGCCGAGAAGCGAGAGCGAGCTACGATGGGAGTTTGAAAACACTCTCCGGCTTGAGCTACGTCGAAGCGGTGCTGTGGATCGGTGCCAAGTTAGCAGATGGCCTGAGTCACGCTCACGAGCGAGGCATCCTGCATCGCGATTTGAAGCCGGCGAACGTGCTGCTGGCCGACGATGGCCGGCCGATGTTGTTGGACTTCAACTTGTCGGCGGACATCAAGCAAAGCGCCAGCGTTCGCGAGATGCTGGTTGGCGGCACGTTGCCGTATATGGCTCCCGAACAGATCTATGCGTTTCAGCAGCGGATTCACAGCGGCGACGCTCGCAGCGACATCTATTCGCTGGGGGTCATCTTGTTTGAATTGCTGGCGGGACGAAATCCGTTTCCGGCTCACCACGGTTCATTGGAGAAATTGCTGGCGAACATGCTTCAGGATCGAAGGCAGTCGCCGCCGAAGTTGCGTTCGTTGAATCCCGTCGTGACTCCGGCCGTGCAAGCGATCATCCGCCGCTGCCTCGAACCCGATCCGGATCGGCGCTATCAAACGGCGGCGGAGCTTCACGAAGACCTCGAACGGCATCTGAAGCAACTGCCGTTACGGCACACTCGCGAACCGTCGCTGCGCGAGCGTGCCCAGAAATGGACTCGGCGTCATGCTCGCCTGACGGCGATCATGAGCTTCGCGCTGATCGTCGGAGGAGTTTCGTTGGTCGTCGGAGCACACCGCGAAAACAAGCGGATCACGACCGTTGAAGCCGAGATCGCTCAGTTGATGAAGTCGGGGCAGAAGGCGCTCGATGACGACGAAGTGGATGTCGCGCATGGACGGTTCCTCGCGGCGTGGATGAAGGTGCAAGCGGAGCCGTCGCTTGTCGATCATCAGCCGGGAGTCGCCGGCTGGCTGGACCACAGCCGCCGCGCGGTCATCCAAAAGCAATGGAAGCAGCGAGCACACCCTCGCGAATTCGATGAGCGACGCGACGAGGCGTTGTTGCTCAGCTTGCTGCTCGAACCAACTTCCGATCAGCAGGTGTCGATCGCGCGAGACGCAATTCACGCGGCGATCGATTTGACGATTCCGGCCGACCCCGGTTGGACGCACGAGCGGGAGCAACTGGCGCTTGTCGAAGCCGACCTCATCGCTCGTGAATCAGACGCCCAGAAGGCGCTGACGCACCTCGACGCGACGGACGAGTTTTCATCGCGACTGTTTCACGAACGCCGAGCCGCGTTGTTGGAACAACTGGGCCGCAGCGCTGAAGTAGAGCAAGTCAGGCAAAAAGCCGAACAGTTTCCGCCAGATCAATCGGTCGACCGGTTCTTGAGTGGTATGACTCGCGCGCGTCGCCGGGAATTCGATCTCGCGCTGAAAGATTTCGAAATGGTCTTGGATGCTCAGCCGGATGCGTTCAACGCTCGGTTGTTTCAGGCGATCTGTTTTTTGAATCAGAACCGGCCGGGTGAAGCGAAGGTGGCGCTGACGTCGTGTATTGCTCAACGGCCGCAGTTTCAGTGGAGCTATTTTTTCCGCAGCCAAGCGAATGCGGTGTTGGGAGACGACAAAGCCGCGCGAGTTGATCTGCAGAGCGTTTTGGACATGAATCCGTCCGAATCGCTCAAACGTGCGGCGGTTGCACATATGGAATTGGTTCAAGCGACTGTTGGGCGAACCAGCGGGCGTCAGCCCCCGGACATGTGATTCGTTCGTCGTTCGGGGGCTGACGCCCAATGGCACTTACTTTAAAAGACACTTGAGTTTGGCACGGCGTTTGCGCCCGGGAGAAAGACCTCTTGGAAGGGAGTCATTCTGGCATGGCGGCGAGAAAAAAGGTTGAGGTTGCGGTCGATCCTG
>JAPLNX010000437.1 GCA_026400935.1 Planctomycetia bacterium
CGTCAGCACCGGTGCGGCGAACGACGGCAACTAAGCGTTGTCGGTGTTAAAGCACCTATGATTGAGTATTAGCCGCCACAGACTCTTCTGTGGCGGCTTTTTTGCTTTAAGGAACGGGAGGGCAATAACCTCCGTGTTTAACCGCAGGTCACAGGCACACGCGTTTCGAGCCGGGTGACAGTACCGAAACTCGTGTGCCTGCGGCGTGCGTCTAAAACGAGTCGTCACCAATCGAGAAGTTATTGCCCTCTCGTTTCTAAGCGTGCGCCCGAAGAAATGGAGAGCACGCGACGACACCACGTTCGCTAGGTGTTGAACAAGAAGTGACAGATGTCGCCGTCTTGCATCACGTAGGCTTTCCCTTCGACGCGGAGCTTTCCGGCTTGGCGAATATCTTTTTCAGTCTTGTAGGTTTCGAGATCATTGAGTGTGTAGACCTCTGCACGGATGAAACCTTTCTCGAAGTCAGTGTGAATGACACCAGCAGCTTGCGGTGCCGTCGCGCCGACCGGGATCGTCCACGCACGAACTTCCATCTCGCCTGCGGTGAAGTAGCTTTGCAATCCGAGAACTCGATACACCGCGCGAGCGAGTACCGCGAGTGAGGGTTCGGCGAGTCCAGACGACGCGAGCATCTCGGCTCGGTCGGCTTCGTCGAGTTCGGCAATCTCGGCTTCGAGCTTAGCACAGACGGGAACAACGGCCGCTCCAACTTTCGCCGCGAAGTCGCGGACTTGTTGTACGAGCGGGCCTTTGCCATCCAAATCATTTTCGTCAACATTGGCCACGTACAATATTTTCTTAGCGGTCATCAGCCCAAAACTGGAGACCGCCTTCTTCTCGTTCTCATCGAACTCCAGCGTTCGCAGCGGTTTTTCGGCCAGCAGTTGTGCCAGACATTTCTTGCTGACTTCGACTCGCAGTTTTGCTTCTTTGTCGCCACCACGAGCCATCTTTTCGGCTTTTGGAAGTGCGTTCTCCAGAGTCTGGATATCCGCCAACATCAGTTCGATTTCGATGACCTCAATGTCGGATACCGGATCGACCTTGCCGGTGACGTGGATCACATCGGGATCCTCAAAGCAGCGGACGACCTGCAAAATCGCATCCACTTCGCGAATGTGGCTGAGAAACTTATTGCCCAGTCCCTGGCCTTCGCTGGCCCCTTTGACGATTCCCGCGATATCTACGAGTTTGATCGCTGCCGGGACGAGTTTCTTAGGAACGATGAATTGACTGATCCGTCGCAGCCGATCGTCAGGTACGCTGACAACTCCCTCGTTTGGCTCAATCGTACAAAAGGGATAGTTCGCGCTTTGAGCCGATTTGGAACTCGTGAGTGCGTTAAACAGCGTGCTCTTCCCGACATTGGGCAACCCAACGATTCCAGCTTCCATTTTGCCGCGACTACCTTTCAGAAGACCATGATTTGAGACCACAACACGAATAACGGTAACCAACGTTGGTCGCCGCACACATTGAATAGACTGACCACGAAGCTAAATACCAGACCGCTCCGACAAAGTCACGCAGCGTACTGAGCCGCCGATGAAACAGTTCGCAGAAGAATTCAAGACCGTGGCTCACAGCTTGCCGATTGACGAATTGCCCCGAGGTTTGTGCGATGCGTCAGTTGTCGGCGTTGGCCCACAATTTTTTGTCGAGAACACAAACTGAGGAGAAACGTCCGATGAAGACGAAGTTGTTGAGAATCGAGTTTGTTTTGCTCCTGGTAACGCTTGCGACGATGACCTGTTCACAAGCGGTCGCTGCGGAACTGATGCTGTCATCTCCGACCACGAATCAAGTGATTCAGAGGGAGGCGTTCGATCCGCGGTTCGCTCACGAACATCACCTCGGTGGACCGGCACTTGGTGAAGGTGATGTCTCGATTCAAGGGGAGTGGCCGAATGAATTGGCGAATGTCAAAGCGGATGACGTCGTTTGCGAAGCGAAGTTGCAGCGGCTCGAAGGTTCATTTGGTCGTGACCTCGACTGGACGGCGTGCCGTTTAAAACGTGATGGCACGCGTTGGTCGAGCAGTCTGAGAGCGCCGGCAGGAGGTTGGTACCAACTCGAAGTGCGGTTGAGACGGGGCGACAGCATGGTTGCGACCGGTTCGGTGCAACCGATCGGTGTAGGCGAGGTCTTCGTCGTTGCCGGGCAGTCGTATGCCGAAGGGACGAACGATGAGCGGTTGCGTGTGGAAGACAAGTTTGGTCGAGTGGTCGCTTTCGACATCATCAAAGGAAAGTGGCAGGTGGCTCACGATCCAATTCCCAACAAAGCAGACGGGGGTTCGATCTGGCCTCCGTTGGGCGATCTGTTGGTGCCGACTGCTCGCGTGCCGATCGGGTTTGTAAACGTGGCAGTCGGCGGCACCGCTTCACGGCAATGGATGCCTGGCGAAAAGTTGTTTGAAGATCTCAAGGCCGCAGGATTGAAGATCGGTCGTTTTCGAGCCGTCCTTTGGCAACAGGGCGAATCGGATGTGATCGAAGATCTCTCGACCGAAACGTATGTCAAACGTCTGACGACGATTCGCGGCGAACTGGTCAAAGCGTGGGGCTTCGAGCCGGCGTGGTTAGCGGCGAAATCAACTTTGCACCCGACGGTCTACAACTTCCCTGATCGTGAGCAGCGCATTCGCGAAGCGATCGACCAGCTTTGGCAAACGCCTGGTTTTCGCCCCGGTCCCGACACGGACATCCTCGCCGGTGACAACCGAGGCGGCCCCACAACTCGCCGCCATTTCAGCGGCATAGGCCAACGCCGAGCGGCGTTGCTTTGGTTCAACGCCGTCTGGAACGAAATCAATCGCCGATGAATTCCTCTTCAAGAAGTCACAAGGAAGCGTATTCCGGTCGTTGAATTTGAGTTGCCTCAAGACCAGAATGCCCGCCCGGTCTGAGCCGCTAGCATTGTGGCTCATCTCAGTTCGGATTCATCATCAATCACAGAACACAATGGGCGAGCCGCCTGTTGCTACGAGTTCACATCAAGGAGCGTTCGACATGGCCAATGTGGCAAAGCTGGCAGCCGATGCGTTGAGTGCAAGTAACGGAATCTTTCGCTTGGCTCCGACTTGGGTGCCTCGGTCATTCTTGCAACCCGGTAAGCGACTGAAGCTGCATCCGGCGGACTACTATGCTCTCGGCACACATCGTGGTGGTATCGACGAACGCTGGTTTGGTTCGACGACCTTTGCAATGAACGACAACCGTGCTGCGGACGAAGGACTCAGCTATGTCGTCTTTGGCAAAGAGAAGTTCACACTGCGTGACGCGGTCGAAGAGATCGGCTCGGACGTCATCGGTGCGGCGATGTGGAAGAAGTACAAGAAGTGGCCGGTCTACTCGAAGTTTTTCGACAACATGGGTCCGATTCCGCACCACATGCACCAGAACGAGAAACAAGCAAAGCTCGTTGGGCAAGAAGGGAAGCCTGAGTCTTATTACTTCCCGCCGCAGATGAATCAGATCGGCAACAACTTCCCATACACGTTTATGGGTTTGGAACCTGGAACGACAAAGCAAGACGTGATCGACGCGCTCGCTCGTTGGAATGATGGCGACAACGGCATCCTGGATCTGTCGAAGGCGTACCGCTTGAAGCCCGGCACCGGCTGGTTGATTCCGCCCTGCGTGCTGCACGCGCCCGGCAGCCTCGTGACTTACGAACCGCAATGGGGATCGGACGTGTTCGGCATGTACCAGTCGATGGTCGAAGGCCGGGCGGTTCCACGTGCGTTGCTCACGAAAGATTTCCCGGAGAAAAAGCACAACGACTTGGAATACCTTGTCGATGCGCTCGACTGGGACAAGAACGTTGATCCGAATTTCAAAGACAACAATTACCTCGAACCGATCAACATCGGCGACACTTCAGGCGAAGGCTACCAAGACCGCTGGGTTGTCTACGGTCGTGTCGACGGCAAACAGTTGTTCTCGTCAAAAGAACTGACGGTGATGCCCGGCGCGAAATGCACGATCAAGGACGGAGCGGCATTTGGTTGGATCACGACCCAAGGCCGAGGCCGCATTGGCAAGATGGCTTTGCAAACGCCGGTCATGATCCGCTTTGGAGCGATGACCGAGGACGAAGTCTTTGTGACTCAACGAGCCGCTGCGGAAGGTGTCGAAGTCGAAAACACCGGCACCGAACCGCTTGTCGGCCTGCGTTACTTCGGCCCGGATGCGTTTGCGGATTCGTTGCTGCCAAACGTCGGCGACTACAAGAAGCTTGCAGTCGCGACAACGAAGAAAAAGAAGAAGTAAGCAAGATGAATCACCACGGAGGTACAGAGGACACGAAGCAGGCCGTTTGCGATTTTGGCCTTCTTGCATTCTCAATGTGCTCAGTGCCTCCGTTGTGAAATGAATTCATGCAGTCTGACATTCAACTCGGAACTCACTTAAAGGGTCTTCAACATGACGAACGCATTCCCGAAACTTCACAACGCGATGTGGCCAGGTCTTGTTGGTAAGGGATCGCCCGGTGCGGAGCCGTTTATTGCTCTCGATCGGATGCTGGAATTGACGACTCAGGCGGAGGTTGATGGGCAGAAATTTGATGGCGTCGATCTTTTTTTGTTCGATCCGCATATCAACATTGATCTCAGTGAAGACGACGTGAAACGTGTGGCGGACAAGATCGCCTCGAAGGGACTGGCGGTTGGCTCGGTGGTGGCTCCGGTTTGGCCGGGGACAGTTGGTGACAGTTCGATGGGTGGGCCGGAGCAGCGAGCGAAATTCGTGCTCGCGGTGAAGAAGGCGTGTCGGGTCGCGGACATTCTCAACCGGCACGGAGTGCGGAAGTACGGCGTCATTCGGATCGATGCGGCCGATGGACCGGCTCATTGGTTGGAAGATCCGGTCGGCAACACGAAGAAGATTGCGTCGACGTTTCGCGAAGCGGGGATCGTTGCGGCGGCACATGGGGAACGACTCGCTGCAGAAGGTGAGATTTGTTGGGGTGGTATGCACTCGTGGAAGGACATGCTCGATCTGTTGGAGCAGACCGACATGCCGGGAACAGTCGGTTTCCAAGCCGATCAAGCTCACACGTATTTGTACTTGATGGGCTACAACGCGCCGCAGCACGCGCTGCTCAAAGAGGGCTACTCACAAGCCGAGTTCGATGCGGCGTACACAAAGCTGACCGACGCATTGCGTCCGTGGACGATCGACTTCCACGTCGCTCAGAACGACGGCACAGTGCATGGCTCTGGCGATCACGACAAGACTGGTCGTCATTGCCGAGCAGATGATCCAAACGGCAAGCTCGACATCACCGCGACCGCCGGGTACTGGCTCAAGGGAGCGAAAGACCGTGGCATCCGGCATCTTTGCTGGGACGGCTGCATGTTCCCGAACGCGACTCTCGAAGACCCGAAGACCTGGAACACGATCCTCGGCGCGATGATCAAGGTGCGCGACGCACACGGCTGGAACGATTGAGCCTGACGCGACACAAACCCCACTGAGCTTGCCTCAGTGGAGCAGGGCCTTTGCACTACGCGGTGAGTGGTTCGATTGAAAACTCAGAGTAGTGAAAAGCCCAGGAACCACTGAGGCAAGCTCAGTGGGGTTTGCGACGTGCTCGACATGACAGATAACGCTCAGGTTCGGCGCAGTTGCAAGGCTTTGAAATCGCACGTCTGCTGCGTCACGGCGATCTCAGTCGGTAGTCGTTCCATCGAACTGGCTCCATAAAAGCCGTCACAGGCCTGGACGCGATCCAAGACATACTGAGCGTCGTTCGGCATCGCGATCGGGCCGCCGTGGCAGAGGACGAAGACGTCGCTGCGAGCGGACTTCGCGGCATCGGCGATTGATGCAACCAAGCGGACGCTGTCGTCGAGCGACTTCGCGCTCTTCGCTCCGATCGAGCCGTTCGTCGTCAGCCCCATGTGTGCGACGACGATGTCCGCTCCCGCCAATGTCATCAAGCGCGCTTCATCAGGCGTAAAGGCATACGGCGTTGTCAGCAGATCGAGATCGCGAGCGGCTTTGATCAAATCGACTTCCAGAGAATAACCCATGCCGGTTTCTTCCAGACCTTGCCGGAAGGTGCCGTCGATCAGGCCAACTGTTGGAAAGTTTTGAATCCCCGCGAAGCCGAGTGCTTTCAATTCTTGTAGAAAAAAATCGCGGATCATGAACGGGTCGGTGCCGCAAACTCCTGCGAGCACAGGCGTGTGAGTCACGGCGGTCAGAACTTCAAACGCCATCTCTTTGACGATCTGGTTCGCATTGCCATAAGGCATCATGCCAGATAACGAACCGCGCCCCGCCATGCGAAAGCGACCGGAGTTGTAGATCACAATCAGGTCGATGCCCCCGGACTCTTCGCACTTCGCGCTGATGCCAGTACCGGCACCACCACCGACGATTGGTTGACCTGCGGAAACCTGTAGGCGAAAGCGATTCAAAATCGAACTGCGAGATTCAACCATCGGCGGGCTCTTCTGTTGAGTATTCATCGACTAGGGTCATTCACCGGTTGTTGCAGGTTGTTTCTCAAACACAATGACGTGCTGCCACGGCAATGCGCCGATGGTCTTCGACCATTTGAGTCCAAACTCGGCAGACGCGGCTTCTTTTTTTACTTGCTCTTCAGTCATCTTGTGGACCAGTTTGATTGGGACTTCGGGGTCTTCTTTGCGATATTCGACAAAGACCAGACGTCCTCCCGATTTCAAAGACTTCGAGATATCCAGCAGCATTTCGTAGGGAAATTCGAGTTCATGATAGACATCGACCATAATGGCCAGATCAACGGAACTTGGTTTGAGTTGTGTTGTCTTCTGTGTCCCCTTGAGCGGTTCCACGTTTGAGATTTTCAGTTTCTTGAGGTTGTCTCGCAGACGATCGAGCATCTCTTGCTGCACATCGACAGCGATCACCTTTCCATCCGGTAGAACTTTCTCTGCCATCAAAACGCTGATCACGCCGCTTCCAGCGCCGATGTCGGCAATGACCATGCCGGGCTTTAAGTCGAGCGACTTGATCAGCAGTGAGAGCTTTTCTTCTTTCTCGCGAACCGCTCGCTCGAGCCACTCCGCTCCCTGCCCCATCGGGCCGAAGCCCATCACATGTGCGATCTCACGCCCCAGAAAAAACTTACCGATGCCATTCGGGTCGTGGTCCTTGCGAAGCTCATAGCGAGAATCCGCCAGTGTTGCCGTATCCTTCGTCGGTTTGTCTTCACCTCGACTGGATAACGTCAGCCAACAGGTCGTCATCAGAACCAGAAATGCTGACAACAGCCAACGCGAGCACTTCATGATCTCACCCCAAAGTTAGAGTATTCAATGACCACACGGACGCACGGTTTGTGGGTCACGGTATTTCGCGCCGACTATATTCTCGACGCTCAACATCAACCAGTCGCCTCTGTTGGCTCTCGGACCAGTTGACGACAAGAACTAGACTGACCATCGTGCGGCCCTCGATAAGACCTCGGATAAACGCCCCTACCGAACTTGTCTCGGTGGCTCGCGGGCTTTTGTACTACGGCGTTCATGATTTCGAGTGGAGCATGGCGTAGTGCAGAGGCCCGAATCCATCGAGGCAAGCTCGAAGGGGCGTTTCCAGTCGAGGGCAACATGACTAGCGATGGGAGATCAAGATGAACTGGTTTTGGCGGATCGTACTCTCGTTAGACGCGGTGCCGTCAAAATTTCGTGTTCGCGCGGCAGAGGCACTCGGTGAATCAAAACAACCCAGCTCCGTTCGAGCGTTGTTGAAAGCGAGATCGAGTGACGAAAACTACGTTTCCGAAGCAGCCGTCACCGCGCTGAAGTCACTCGGATCAGCCGCACTGCAACCGCTGCTCGAACTCTTGAACAGCAAGGCCCCTGCGGAGCGTGCTCACGCTGCCGAAGGCTTAGGACTGCTCGGCAAGGACGCACGACCAGCCGTTCCGCAATTGCTTCGCTTGCTCTCTGATAAGCACATGGGTGTTCGCCTGAAGGTGGGAGATGCCCTTGGTCGGATCGGCCCTGGTTCGGCGGAAGCGATTCCTGAATTCATCAATTGGCTGAAAGATGTCGAACCGCGCCAGATCGAAGTTGCCGCGCGAGCACTCGGCGGCATTGGCCCGATCGCCAAAGATGCGCTGCCCGTGCTCGTCGATCGAGTCACACATCCTGACAAACCCGCTCGCGAAGCGGTGGCGGAGACGATCGGTAAGATCGGTTCGCTCGCACGTATCTTTGTGCCGAAGCTCGCTGCGGAGCTGACTCATGTCGACAGCGACGTGCGCGAAACCGTCGCACGATCACTCGGCGGAATCGGCCCCGAAGCGAAGGCCGCAGTTCCCGCTCTCATCGCGCAATTTGAAGACATCGATCGAGCCGTCCGAACCGCTTGCACGAAAGCGATTGCGGCCATCGGCCCCGGAGCAGCAGCGGCAGTCCCGCGTTTAATTGACTTGTTCAACGATAAGGACTTTGGCGTCCGCGAAGCGGTCTGCAAAGCGCTCGCCGCCATCGGCCCAGCCAGTGCCCCGGCCATCGAAGGACTCATGAGACAACTTCAAGACGATCGAGGGACAGTCCGACTCGCTGCCACCGAAGCTCTCACCGCCATCGGCCCCGCAGCAGCGAGCGCGATCCCCGCGATCAAAGCCCTGTCCAACGACAAATACCCCTCCGTCCGCGCCGCCGCCGCGTATGCAATCGAGACTCTCGAATCCTCGTAACGCCGTAGCCACAAGCTGCCAGCTTGTGAGCCTCAAACGCGGGCATGCGCGTTATGCCGTGGGTGGCACGGCATCACCAACCTGTTGTTTATAGCTAACTTTCTGGCAGAGTTTTAAAAATCTGGAAAGCGATCGCAAGGTCGTGCATTCGGCGGAGTCCAAGCCAGAATGGCAGCGGGCCTGGCGGGCGTTCGGTGGCACGGTTGTTGTATCCACCAA
>JAPLNX010000370.1 GCA_026400935.1 Planctomycetia bacterium
CGGAAACATCACCATCGCCGCCGCCAGCGCCATCAACCTCGGTGCCACCGACGCCGCCGGAAACCTCGCCGTCACTTCCACTGGTGCCGTCACTGACTCTGGCGACATCTCCGTCACCGGCACGACGAATATCAATGCGGGGGCAACGGACGTCACGTTGAATTCTGCGGGGTCCACTTATGGTGGAGCACTCGCAGTGATCGCGAAGAACGTAGCCATTACCGATACCGATGCAGGCGGCGCTGATCTCGGAAACATCACGACGACAGGAACGCTATCAATCACAGCCGGTGGTGCTGTTATTGATAGCGGCGTTCTGCATATTACTGGCGTGCTAACGATAATCGCAGACTCGGGAAATTCAGCGATTACGCTCGACTCTGTTGGCAACACCTTCGGCGATGCGTTGAATCTGACTGGCGATCCGGTGACTGTTGCTTGATGAAAAAAGGATTGTGACTCGCTTCGAGCGATCCTCAGCGAGTTGGTTCGAAGAAAATGGTCATTGGTTATTGAACGTTGATCTTTGCTCGTTGGAACCGAGTGAAGAACAACGTTCAATAACCAATGACCATTTCTGTTTCCGGCCTATCGCTAAAAGTCTCAAGACTTGTTTGCTGCGTTCTAGTTGAGTAGTCCGCGAACAGCGTGAAGCATTCTCAGCCCTTTCGAGAATCTCATGGGCGATGCTTTAAGACACTCAAGTCTTGGTCTGTGCAATGTGCCAGACGACCGCGTTATTGCGGCTTTAAGACGGTTTTGAGGCCCGCTTGCCTAGCGGCACTTCTGCGGATCCACTCACGCCTCCTCACAATGTGACGATTCGCTTCAATCGAACTCTTCCAAATTTGCACGTGCGGTTGTTTTCAAATTCTTTTCAAGCTTTGGCAACCGGCAGAAATTGCCGTCGATTCATTCTGTGGAACGACGAAGTGGTTCACCCCTTCGTCCTGGATCTCAAAAAAGGCACGGTCACATCACACGCGAAGGGGGAATTTCATCATGGGTTTGTCAGTTAACACTAATGTCGCATCGCTAAACGCTCAGGCTAATTTGTCGAAGAGCACCAGCCGTATGAACCAATCGATGGAACGGCTCTCGACTGGTATGCAGATCAATAAGGCCTCAGACAACTCTGCAGGCTTGGTGATTTCGGAATTGCAAAAGAAAGAAATCTCCGGCCTGAGCGGAGCGATCAAGGACATCGAACGAGGCATCAACGCCGTTCAAACGGCGGAATCCGGTTTAGGCGAGGTCAACGATTTGCTTTTGAAGATCCGCGCGGTTACTGTCGATTCTGCCAACGCCGCGACCCAAGACACCGCTTCATTGACGGCCAACCAAGCGGAAGTGGGCAAGTTGCTGCTAAGTATCACGCGAATTGCCGACACCACGAAGTTCGGTACGAAGAACTTGTTGGACGGTTCGTTTACCAGTCAGCAGTTTCAACTGGGAGCGTTCTCTGGCGAGAACACCACGCTGTCGATTAATGACACAGACGCCGCAACCCTATCGATCGACACGATCGATGTAACGACCGCTGGTGGTGCGAACTCCGCACTCACCGCGATTGACGCCGCCATTGGTACCGTCGCCACTGCTCGTGGGACATTGGGTGCTTTCCAGTCAGGCACTCTCGAAGCCACCAAAAGCAACAACATGTCGCAGATGGTCAACATGCAAGCGGCCGAATCCAACTTGCGTGATACCGATTACCAAAAAGAAATCGCCTCCTTCACCAGCGAGCAAATCCGCTCGCAAGTCGCTTCGACGGTGCTGGGAATGGCCAACCAATCGTCGCAGCAGATTCTCAGTCTGTTGCGAGGTTAGTCTTTCGCCTGGGAACCTTCTCTCTCGGCTCTGGGGAGGTGAGTGGACGCTCGCCTCTCCACCGAGTGGGACGGGATCGAGATGCTCGCCCGCAATCGAATAACCC
>JAPLNX010000299.1 GCA_026400935.1 Planctomycetia bacterium
CACCATTCCGACTGACGCAGGAACATTCGCCGAAGACATGACAACCTCCCCCAGAAAGAACCGGAAAAACGATTGTCATGAGACTCCTCCGCTGGCCTTTGACCGGAAACGCTCGTGATCAGACCTCAGGGGCCAAGATGTAACGATCTCTCAGGTCAAAGTTCGGAGGGAGCAATCTAGCGCGAGTGGTCCAGCCACAGCGAGTGTTCAACGCTCCTCACGAACAACCACAACCCCAAACTCTGACATCCGCTGGGCTGTGGTTTCAACATACGAGCGAGTGTTGTTCGCGAAACACCACTCGCTTGCGCGTCGTGCTACTGGTTCATGAAGCGGTCGAAGAGCACCATTTCGACGGACGATTTGCCTTTGACCTGTAACTTCTCGCGGGGTGTGCCGGCGCAGCGGTCGGCGATGACTTTCCACGCGGCGGCGGTGAGGTTGATGCGGCCGGGGATGCCGTGGCTTTCCATGCGGGCGGCGGTGTTGACGGTGTCGCCCCACAAATCGAAGAGGTACTGGCGGCGGCCGATCACGCCACCGATGACGTTTCCGAAATGAATGCCGACACGGAGATCCCAACCGGTCGGCAGCGCGCGGGTGGCGGCGATCATTTCCAAGCCGCAATTCACACAGGCGATGACTGGGTTCTCGACCTGTTCAAGCAGGCCGCTGGCGGCCATGAAGGCGTCACCGATCGTTTTAATTTTCTGAACGCCGTGAGTGATCGCGGAATGTTCCCAAGCTTCGACCAAGTTGCGAAGTTGTTCGACGACGTGTTCCGGCGAGTGTTGTTCGCAGTACGGCGTAAAGTTTTGGATGTCGGCGAACAGGACGGCAACTTGAGCATAGCCGCGAGGTGCGACGGTCTTAGTGGCCTTCAATTCTTGAACGAGTTTGCCGGGCAGGATGTCGTGCAGCAGATCGTCGGCGCGTTGGCGTTCGCGCTCGATCAGGTCGAGGTGTTCGACTTCGCGTTGGCGCAAGCGGTGTTTTTCCAAGCAGGCGGCAATGCGAGCGCGGAGCAACGTGGGATCGAGCGGCTTGGGGATGTAATCCTCGGCCCCGTGTTGGATGCAGCGGGCGACGAGGTCTACTTCATCGAACGCGGAGATCATGATGACAGGCAGATCGCGCGTGGCCGGATCGGCCTTCAGTTGCGAGAGAACTTCAATGCCGTTGAGGTCCGGCATCACGATATCCATGAGGACGAGATCGAAGCGCGAGCGGCGGACGATCTCCAAAGCTGCGAGTCCGCCGTTGACGACGGTGACGGAATGGCCGTTGCGTTCCAAACGGCGGCGGACGATGTCGCAGTTGGTGGGATTGTCATCGACGACCAGGATGTGGCCGATCTCGATGGTGGCGTTCACGATCGGCGGAGCCTGGAGGAGTTTCTCAATGGATTTCCGCAGTTCACCGTCGGCTGTGGGCGAACTGTTGCTCTTGGAGGACAAGTCTCTGCCGGAGAGGAGTCGCTCGACGATTTGCAGGCAGCGTCGGCCCTCGCGGCCGATCAATTGCATGTCTTCCACGAACGCATCTAGGAAATGCTCCTCCGCGTCTTCGACCCACATCTCCGAGTAGTTGATGATGAGGTTGAGTTTGTTGCGCAGATCGTGCCGCAACCAACCGTGAATGTGCTGTAGATCCTCTTGAGAGAAGTCCCCATCGGCATCTTTGGGGACCAGGATTTCGTCGGTGAGGAGTTGGAGTTCTCCGGCGGCGGCGTGGATTTTCTTCACGTCCTCGACAAAGTCTGGATGGTGCGCGACGGCGGTTTCCGCCAACAACATCTGGCAGTACTCGATGATCGCGCGGGCCGGGGTCAGCAACTCTTCGCGTTTGGCGAACCAGAAGCCACGCACGACGCGCGGATCGGGGCGCTCGGCCGCAGCGGCGGAATCGGCAACGATTGGCGCGGGAGTCAGTGTGGGAGTCTCAGTCGTGTTCGGCATGGCGCGGCTTTCTCAGTTCACGAAGAGCGTGTGACAAAATTGGCGAGCGGGGCGGCGTCAGCCCCCCGGTGGTCGTGGTAGTTGCTGAAAACCGGGGGGCTGACGCCCAATGGCACTTACTTTAAAAGACACTTGAGTTTGGCACGGCGTTTGCGCCCGGGAGAAAGACCTCTTGGAAGGGAGTCATTCTGGCATGGCGGCGAGAAAAAAGGTTGAGGTTGCGGTCGATCCTGC
>JAPLNX010000384.1 GCA_026400935.1 Planctomycetia bacterium
CTGAAAACGTGAGCCGTGACATTCCGGGCAAGTGACCGACAAGTTGGCGAGGAACTGCATATCGATTTCAATTGAACCCAGCCCGCGACAGCGCGGGCACCGGCCGCCGTCCGCGGAATTGAAACTGAAATGCCGGGCCGAAAAGTTTTTGACCTTCGCCTCGGTTGTCTCCGCAAATAGTCGACGCAGTTCACCGTAAAGCGACAGTACTGTTGCGGCATTCGTACGCGATGAACGTCGCATCGGTGCCGAATCAACAAACACCACTGCGTCGATCAGGTGTGCCCCCGTCAGCCCGGAGAATTCGCCGACCGGTTCGATCGCACATGGGACTTTGAACTGCTGACAGAGCGCCGGATACAACGTCTGCTCAATCAACGAACTCTTGCCTGCACCGCTCACACCAGTCACCGCGCACAACACGCCGAGCGGAAACTCGACATCGATTCCGCGCACGTTGTGCAGCCGTACTCCCGACAACTTCAACCAATGAGACGGTGGGGGTGCAGTTACAAGCTCGCTTGTTTGCTGGTCATGACGACGTAAGTACTCAGCCGTAAGCGACTCAGCACACAGGGACAGCTCTGCAACACTCCCTTGAAACACCACTCGCCCGCCGTCGCGGCCAGCTCCTGGTCCAAGGTCAATCACTTCGTCTGCAGCGTTGATGAATGATTGCAGATGCTCAATCATGACCACGGTATTGCCCGCTTGTTGCAATCGCTGAATCGCCTGCAATACACGCTGTTGCTCTGCGTGATGCAAGCCGGAGCTCGGTTCATCAAGCACGTACAACGCATTATCCAATCGCTTCGCCATCAGAGCCGCAAATCGAGCACGCTGCCGTTCGCCACGAGACAAACTTTGCGGCGATCGTCCCAACGTGAGGTAACCCAATCCAAGTTCGATCAGAACTCGTAATCGCGACACCGCCTCCGTAAACAGATTCGCCACGAACCCCCGATCAACCTCTGAGAGTCCGTTTTCCCACTGACGCAAGAATTCAGATACATCGTTGATCGGTGTCTGTCGCCACATTGCAATGTTCTTGCCGGTTGCAGCTTCTCGCACGCAGTTCGCGAAGGAATTCAGTCGCAATCCGTCGCAGGCGGCACAGACTTTCGTTGCTCGTTGAGCTTCAATCGTGCCCGAACCGCAACATTGTTCACATGCCCCAATCGGACTGTCGAAGTTGAACAAGTCCGGTTCGAGCAACGGAAACTCGACGCCACAACCAAAACAAGTTCGCTCCCGCGAGTATCTCAGCAGCTCCCAAAGTCGTCCGTCCCACTCGACTGTTCTCGCTGGTTGTTCGGCATTCTTTGTGACGGAGTCTGCCGTCGTTTCAAGCAACACAACACATTGCTCGGAACCATGCAGAAATGCCTGCCCAACACTTTCCAACAAACGCGCGGCGTCCGTCTTCCCGGCAATCAAACGGTCCACAACCACCCACAACAAGGTATTGGCGTCACTGCGATCGGCAACTTGCTGCTGCGGGCCCTTTGCCGCAGGTGCTGAGGCCGTGATCGCGCGGACAAACCCAAGTTGCTGCCACGATTCGCGTGAGCTTGCCTTGGCTGGAAACGCCACCACAAATCGTCTTCCTTCTGGCAACGACAGCAACTCATGACAGACATCATCCGGAGTCCGCGCGGTTAGTAATGCCGCACATTGCGGGCAGAACGTTTGCCCCAACCGAGCAAACAACATCCGCAACAGGTCGTCAGTTTCGGTCAACGTGCCGAGTGTCGCTCGTGATGGAAATGACTCATCCGCACGAAACGCGACTGCTGCTGGAAGATGCTCGATCCCCTCCGCATCCGGTCGCTCGATCCGCTCCAGAAATTGCCGAGCCGACGGCGCAAAGGTCTCGATGTATCGCCGTTGCCCCTCCGCCACGAGCGTATCAAATGCCAAACTGCTCTTGCCCGCACCGCTGACGCCCGTAATCGCAATCAGCTTCCCTAACGGCAAGCGCAGATTGATCTCTTTGAGATTGTGTACGCGAACTCCGCGTAGTTCGATGTGTGTCATGTAGCGAGGATAACGCGGACGAACTCCGTTCGACGAGGCCCCACCGTAGCAGCAAGCTGCCAGCTTGCGATTCAGACCAGTCGACGATTGCATTAGTGAGCCGGGCTGATATCGCCCGGCTCACCAAATCTCTTTGACGACTTCGTCGGCAGGATCGACCTTAGATCGCGTCGAGCAGATTGCGGAGGCTCGCCGGTAAGACGAACGCCTCGTTGATTTCGGCCA
>JAPLNX010000342.1 GCA_026400935.1 Planctomycetia bacterium
ACCTACACCGGCAAACCGACACAATCGCAGCCCGTAGCTCGGTTCTGCCCACCGCACCGGCGCATCACCCGCACCACAAAAATCCAACAAGCCGCACTCCAAATCTAATGGCAGGTTATTTCTTGGTCGTGGCACTAGCTTTGTCTCAGGCCAGAAGGCCAACTTCACGGGAAGCACGACGTTTGATCTCGGCGTCCCGGTGCCGACCGATTGGAAAGTCGGCGATCAGCTCATTATTTCAGGCACATCACCAACGAATTCGGCCAACGTGAACACTGACGATCAAGTGAAGATTGCGGGGATCAACGGCAACATCATTACGCTCAGCGCCAGTACGCCGCTCAAATACACGCACGTCAAAAACGCTAGCTACGTTGCCGACATGAATCGCAGTGCGACGTTCGAGTCAGAGACCCCCGGCGTCGTCGCCAAGCGTGGCCACGTCATGTTCATGCACAGCGACAACGTGCATGTCGATGCGGCGGGCTTTTATGGACTCGGTCGTACCGACAAGCGGACGGTAATCGATGACGTCGTGAACTCGCCCGACCCGGATAATCCAGGCCAGATGACGACCGACGTGCTGCTCAAGGACATCAACCCGACGAACCCGGCCCTGGGACATCGAGTGCTCGTGCCGGTTGTCGATGCGAGCGGCAAGACTGTCATTGACCCTGTCACCAATCAACCGAAGATGCAGATTGCCAAGACCGGGTTGAACGTCCGTGGGCGATACGCGGTCCACTTCCATCGCACGGGAACCGATTACGAAGACGCCCCCGCGACGATCAACGACAGCGCGGTCGTCGATAGCCCAGGCTGGGGGATCGTCAATCACAGCAGCTACGTCAATGTGACCGACAACGTCGTCTTCAACGCAGTCGGAGCGGCCTTCGTCACCGAAGCGGGTGACGAGATCGGCAACTTTGATCATAACCTCGCGATGCACTCGCAAGGTTCGGGGCAGAACATTCTGGCTCGGCAGACCTTCCAAGACTTCGGACATCAGGGTGACGGCTTCTGGTTGCAAGGTGGCAACGTGTCGCTGACGAACAACGTCGCCGCCGGGCAGCGTCATTCGGGATTCGTCTTCTTCCCCCGCGGACTCGATCAGAAGGGACTCGGCATCACGACGATCTCCGGTGAGAACTTGCAGACCTACGCTTGGGCCAATCCGGCTCTCAACTACGACGTGGCCGATGTGCCGCTGCTGAAGTTCCAAGGGAACACGGCGTTTGGTGTCGAAGATGGTTACGAGTCGTGGTTCACGATGCTCGCCGTGAACCACACCAGCCAGACCGTCATCGAAGACTTCAAAGTCAGCTACACCACCGCCAACGCCATCGAGATTCCTTACACCAGCAACGTCACCTTCAAGAACGTGACGCTCATCGGGAATTTCGTGAAGCCGAATTTTGTCGGGATTGAGCGAAACTCGATCACGAAAAATATCACCTACGATCACGTCAACGCGCAGGGCTTCGCGGTCGGCATCGACGCACCGTTGCGGGGAGTCAGCACGATCGTCGGCGGCAAATTCAACAACCTGAAGAACATCAACATCGTCACAACGTCCGATCGCACACGGGTCCTCAACATCAACGATGCCAGCCCGACCGATCCGGTCCAGTTCATCAACAATCTCAAGCCGCTGGTCAACGGTGTCCCGACGCCGGTGAAGCAGTTCGACATCTACATGGAAGCGAACTTCCGCCCGTTGATGAATGACCTGACGACGTTGTTCAACCCGGATGTCATTCAGATCGGACTCGTGTCGCACAACGGCCAGCAGGTCTACTTCTACGAGCAGGCCGCCGGCTTCACGCCGTTCCCCAGTACGGTGCAAGGCAACACGAGCCTCTTCGGCCCGAAGGCTGCTGCGTATGTGCCGACAGAAATGCTCGATAAGACGAACGCCGAACTCTTCGCCCAATACGGCCTCGCCATTGGCGGCATCGTGGCTCCGGCGAACTCTGTCCCAGACCCGCTGATCAACGGCATTGTCGGCCCGAAAGGTGTGTATCAAGCGGATCTCTTTCTCTTCAGTGCGCGGTACTACAACCCTGTTGTTTATAGCTAACTTTCTGGCAGAGTTTTAAAAATCTGGAAAGCGATCGCAAGGTCGTGCATTCGGCGGAGTCCAAGCCAGAATGGCAGCGGGCCTGGCGGGCGTTCGGTGGCACGGTTGTTGTATCCACCAA
>JAPLNX010000220.1 GCA_026400935.1 Planctomycetia bacterium
AACGTGACCGCCACGAGGCGTGCCGCGTTGACTCAGGAAGTTCGCGAAGTGCATCGCATCAGCCGTGAGACCTATGGAGCCGTGCGTGTGCATCAAGCGGTAGACCAGCGTGGAACGAAGTGCGATCGCAAGACGGTGGCCAAAGTCATGCGTGAGGCGGGAATTCGGTCGAAGACCTCGCGGAAGTTCGGCGTGACGACGACCGATTCCAATCACGCGCATCCCCTGGCCCAGAACGTGTTGGCTCGGGATTTCACGGCACAGCGGGCCAATCAGAAGTGGGTGGCGGACATCACGTACATCGCCACTCTGGAAGGTTGGTTGTACCTGGCGGCGGTCATCGACTTGTTCAAACGCAAGGTGGTGGGCTGGTCGATGTCGGAGCGGATCGATAGCCGTCTGGCCGTCAATGCGTTGGAGATGGAAGTCTCTCGACAGCTTCCTGATGCGGGCTTGACCTTGTCTATGATTCGTGGACAGTGCATTCAGTATTCAGTCAGAAACTCCTCCAGCAACATGGCGGGCTTCGTACTCGGCGGGGGTGAGATAGCCCAGTGTCGAGTGGCGGCGTTGCTGGTTGTAGAAGACCGAGATGTATTCGACGATGGTTTGTTCGGCCTCGTCGCGGGTTGCGAAGCGGTGATGTTGCAGCAGTTCTTGTTTCAACGTCCCAAAGAAGCTTTCCATCACGGCGTTGTCCCAGCAGTTTCCTTTGCGGCTCATGCTGCAAACGATGGAGTGACTCGCAAGTAGGTTCTGAAAGTCGTGGCAGGCGTATTGGCTACCTCGGTCGCTGTGATGCAGCAGGCCCGGTTGCGGCATTCTTTCCGTCAGTGCCATCTGCAAGGCAGTGATGACCAATTCGCTGGTTCGCTTGCTGCCCAGTGACCAGCCGACGACGCGGCGAGAAAAGAGGTCCAGCACCGCGACCAAATACAGCCAGCCGTTCAACGTCGGAACGGCCATGATGTCGTTCACCCAGACTTGATTGGGGCGAGCTGGAGAAAACTTCCGCTCCAACAGATTCTCGGCCACGGGCAAGGAATGATTTGAGTCGGTGGTGATTTGGAATTTGCGTCGGATGATGGCGTGTAGTCCTGCGTGTTGCATGATCTTCGCTACGGTCTTTTGGCAGCACGGGATTCCGCGTGCGATCAGTTCGGCATGAACTCGCGGGCTGCCGTAAGTGCTGCGGCTTTTCACGAAGATGTCTTTGATCTGCTGACGCAACTCCCCGCGTCGCTGAGTCCACTGGTTGGGCGGTCGAGTCCGCCAAGCGTAGAATCCGCTGGGAGACACATTGAGCACGCGACACATCGCCATCACCGACCAAGTCCCTCGATGTTCCTGAATGAAGCCGAACCGTTGGACGGCCTCTCGTTCAATGAAAATACTTCCGGCGCGTAGGATGGCCGAATCCATTTTTAACTGGTGGAGTTCTTGGTGAAGGTTGAGCATCGTGAGGTCGCTTGATTCAGAGGTCACATAAAAGTTTAACCGAGACGTTGACCGTCAATTGACGACAAACTTCACGCGATTTTCTCAATCAGACCACCCGACAAGAGATGTGTGCTTAGGTTGATTCGGCCATCACTGATTCTGTCGTTCTGTTTCTGCGGCGACGCCGGACAACACCTCTTCCGCTCACATTTTGGCTGTGCGAGCGTTACAAAATGTCCGTTGAAGTTGATTTGAAAGTACGCTGCAGATGAAAGGCATTCATGAAGGTCGGACTTTTTCTCCCCTGTTACATTGACCAACTCTTTCCACAGATTGGCATGGCCACATTGGCGGTGCTCGAACGATTTGGCTGCGAAGTTGAGTTCCCGGAAGCTCAAACGTGTTGTGGTCAGCCGATGGCTAATACCGGCTTGTGCGAGCAAACACGTCCGTTGGCCGAACGGTTCTTTGAAATCTTCAAGCCGTATGAGTACGTCGTTTGCCCGTCAGGAAGTTGCACGGCGATGGTTCGCGAGCACTACGACGATTACCTCAGTGGCAAGCCGGGGTTTGAGCAGCTCAAGCTGAAGACGTTTGAACTGACGGAGTTCCTCACCGATGTGCTGAAGGTGACTCAGCCTGCTGGTCGCTTTCCACACAAAGTTGGGTTGCATCAAAGTTGCCACGGGCTGCGTGAGCTACGACTCGGCAGTTGCAGCGAGCGAGTCGGGCCGTCATTCAACAAAGCGAAACAGTTGTTGGAAGGACTCGAAGGGATCACGTTTTCGCAACTGACTCGCGTCGATGAGTGCTGCGGCTTCGGTGGAACGTTTGCCGTGGCAGAGGAAGCAGTCTCCGCCATGATGGGACTCGACCGCATCCACGATCACGAACAAGCGGGGACCGAAGTGCTCACGGCGAACGACATGTCTTGCCTGATGCACCTGGATGGATTGATTCGCCGACAGAAGAAGCCGATCAAGGTCATGCACATCGCCGAGATCTTGGAGCAAAGCGGAGTTGGTCTATGAATTACTCCGTCACACAACTTCGCGAACGAGTCCTCATTGCTGCTGAAAAAGTGTTGAAGCGAAACGGTTCAGTGGGACCGTTAGAACTGGTTCAGGAACTCGATTTTCTTCAATGGAGATATTTCGAAGACTGGCGAAAAGGATTAAAGCTCGATTCGCCGATCGAGTCGCGCATTCAATGTGGGACGGAGAAGTTGGCGGACACGTATCGCCTCTTCGCTGAATGGGTTACCGAAAAAGGACTGAAGACGATCGAGGCGGAGTATTCACGACGAACGGTCAACGGCGTCGAAGCCTTGCCGCTGACAACCGACAACAACACTGAGCGAGAAACCTTTTATCGAACTCATTACGCGCCCGCCGAATTGTCTGAGAAGAAGTCCGAACGATTGCAACAAAAGCTGACGAAGGCCCCGGACTTGGTGGTTTTTGTCACGACGTCCGACGACGCGAAATGCTCGGAGTGCGACGACGAAATTATGCCTGGTGAGTTCTTGTTTCTTGAAGGACATATGCCGTTGTGTGTCAGGTGTGCTGACTTGGACCGCTTGGTCTTCTTACCATCCGGCGACACGGCGATGACACGTCGTGCCAAGAAACACAGCCCGTTGTCAGCCGTCGTAATGAAGTTCAATCGCTCAAGGAAACGCTATGAGCGACAAGGACTGCTCGTAACAAACGCGGCGTTGGCTCAAGCGGAAGATGATTGCATCGCCGACGCTGATCAACGTGCCGCTCGCCGTGAAGTCGCGGCAGTTCAGCGAATTGTGGTTGATCAAAAACTGGTCGAGCAAATGTCATCCGCCATTCTGGAGCAATTCCCGAATTGCCCTGCGGATGAAGCGCATCAAATCGCCGCACATGCGGCTGTGCGAGGAAGCGGTCGAGTCGGTCGCTCCGCTGCTGGCCGCGAACTCGACCCGAAGGCCATTACGCTCGCAGTCATCGCTCATGTTCGACATGTCCATACAAGCTACGACACCCTGCTGATGAACGGAGTCGAACGTGGAGAAGCTCGCGAACAGATTCGCGATTCGCTCGATGAAGTGCTGAATTCGTGGCGCGGCTGATGCCAGAAACTTGCTATCACAAGGTAGACTGGTCATTCCGTGACTCGAAGCTTTCCAGTCACGGAATGACCAGTCTACTTGGCATCCGCAAGACCCAGCAGCGGCAATGAGTCTCGGTAGATCATCGATTCGATCGCTTCGCTGCTGAGGCGTGGCAGCGAAGTTCCGGCAAGCATGTTGTTGAGCGTCCGTAATCCCTCGACCGTTCCATTAACGTTCGTAAATGGGTAATCGGTTCCGAACAACAGCTTGTCCCAGACGCCATATTCTTGGACCAACATCAGGCTGTGATAGAACTGAAACGGTCGGTAATGCAATGCGCTGATGTCGCAAAAAACGTGCGGATGCTTACGAGCGGTGACGATCGCCTCTCCTTCATACGGATGGCCGAGGTGAGCCATGATGATCCGCACTTCGGGAAAGCGAGTCGCGACCGGATCGATATGCCGAGGAAGGGTACATTCCAACGGAGCTTGAGCAACGAATGTCGTCCCCGTGTGTAATAGAACTGGCATGCGATGCTTCGTCGCATATTCCCACAAAGGATCGAGACGTGATTCATCCGGACAGAATCCCGCATACATCGGCATCAGCTTGATTCCGCGCAGGTTCAATTCTTGATGCCCGAATCGTAGTTCGTCTTCCCAATCGGGTTGAGTTGGATCGACTGACAAAAAGCCGATCAACCGTGCTGGGTCTGCCGCGACGTAATCGGCAACGTATCGATCGTCGACCCAAAGACCACTCAAGCGAGCCTTCCCGCCAAAGACGATTGTCCGCATGTCATCAGGAGCCAGTTGCCGATAGTCCGCATAGCGAACCGTCAGATCCATCTCGACTCCCGCCTTCGCTCGCTTCGCCTGTTGACGAAAGTCGTCACTGAAGTGAGTCGGATATTCCCACGCATGGCTATGCACATCGATGATCATGGCACATTACTCACTGATTTGTAGGACGGGCATAGCTGCCCGACTTCTCATGTTTGAGGCTCTCGTGTCTGAACCGCTTAATTGGCGACACGATAGCACAATCCAGTGATTACACAGAATTGGTTCTGAGGCAGTGTTTGCCGTTCAGAAAAGACGAAGTCAGGAATCGACAGCCTTCAAGACACCAGAATGCCTTGCATGAGCGATGGGGCGTCGCAATGAGGCCAATGACGCGGCAGCAGGCACCGCGGTGCCATCTCTCAACAACATGGCCGCTTACTCTTCAGCAACAGCACCAGAACCGGTCACTTCAATATCCGGGCGATCCTGACGGTTTTGTCCCCAGCCCATTTGCTGATATCGGCGGCCCTGATTCATGTGGTTATAGGCGTTCGCCACATCGACCAACTCGTTGGTCACGGCACGAGAGACTTCCGTCAATCCGACGATCATGCCTAAGCAAAGAATCGTGGCGATCAAGACCAGCTCAATGGAAACCACAAAGCCGTTTTCGTCATCAAGCAGTTTTTTCAGATGAGCCAACATTGCAGACCTCGTTGTTGTTCGCGGTCGTTTGAGAGGATCAGCACTCGATACCAAAGGGCATCAGCACGTCGAGGCGACAACGACCGAACGCAAAACTCTAGGTCGCATTTTCAACAAGCAAGCCGCCTGCCTCAATTCGTTGCAAACTTCATGGTTCGATCGCAACGATTGAATGAGGTAGTACGAATTACTTCCGCTCTTTTTGATAGAGCTCAACGAGTACATCTTCGACCGACTTAAACTTCTTGCCGCTTTCGAGCATTTCGTCGATCTTTTGACGAGCTTCTGCCGTCGAGTGTCCGAGGCCGACCAACGCTTCGTAGGCGTCCTGCATGACGGTGTGCTGTGCCATTTGATCGGGCGGCAAATCGCGAGCGACCATGAGCGCGAACTTTGCCATCTTACGGCGGAGCTTGGCGACAATTCGTTCTGCAGTTGCGCCACCGATGCCAGGCAGTGCGGTGAGTTCTTTGACGTTCTGTTCTTCAATGGCTGTCGCCACTTCACGAACCGGTCGGACCATCGCTCGCAGTGCGGTTTTCACGCCGACACCGTCGACTGAACAGATCGCCTCAAAAAATTCCCGCTCGGCGTCATTGAGAAAGCCAATTAAACGAGGCGTCATGCGGCCCCCTTTTTGAGGGTTCCCTTCGAGATACTCAATCGTCTTCAGGCTGACGTCTTGGCCGATGCTCCCTTGAATTTGCCGCCTGACAAATTCGGGAACGAAGACTTCGTACTCAAACGCTCCTGCCGCAATCGTTGCCGCGGTTGTGGTCAGTTGAACGAGCCGGCCAGTAATTCGTGTTATCACAACAGCTCACTTTTCTATCGCTTTGAAAACCACAAAGTAGACCGCTCACTCAGTGGCCGGAATACTTTCGTGTGGTACGTTTTAACGTGCCAATTGCTCTGCAACGAGCACGTTGAAAACGTGCTCCACGAAAAAACGCATCAATCTGCAACGGGCTTCTTCGACTCTCGGAATGAATCGTCGGCCTTCGGACTCAATGTCTTCTTGCCACTTGATTTGCCGGCGACTGTCGGTCCTTCGATGTGCAACGGCACACGCAGTTCGGAGTATTCCGGAATGTTAGTCTTCACGATGATCGATCCGTTGTGAGCACCCGGCGGAACTTCGGTCAGAGTTACGATCACTGTTTGCTGACGTTGCCCAGCATCGTCGAAGTGTGCTTCACCTGCTGCGACCTGAACCCAACTGAGCGAGCAGGTGACGTCCATGATTTCCAAGCGTGTCAGCGGTCGGTCTTCAGGAGCAGCACGGAAATCGGTAATCGCGATCTCCCGATTGGTCGTCTCACTGTTAAATTGATAAATGGTCAACGCTCGCGGTCGAATCTCGATTCGCTCGGTCGGCAAAGTGATCTTGAATCGAACCTCAGATTCGCGAGTCTGTCCATCGTCGTAGATCAGCTTGCACGTGTATTCGTGCAGACCGGGCCGTTCATTCGCCGCGCGAACTCGCAGATAGAACTCCCCAAGTTCTCCGGGAGCAAATTCCATCTTTTCCAATCGGGGGCTCAGGCAACCGCAACTCGGTTCAAGTTTTAAAACCCTGAGTGGCTTGGTCCCGATATTCCGAAACGCAAAGCGAGCGGCATATTCCGAACGCGGTGGCGGCGATCCGAGATTCACAAGGTATTGCTCAAACGCCAAACCGTCACGTTCTGTCGTGGCTTGAACCGGCTGAGCTTTGACTCCGCCAACATGAACCATCAGCGAGGCACAAAACGGGAGTAAGGCACCCGCCCACAAAACCCAACTCCAGCGAAATCCATTCATCTGCTTCGCATCCATGCTTCACATCCTCGCAAGTTGGCACGCACCATCGCGTGCCGCGCGGCTTCTAGCATGACTCAGCGAAGCGGCTCAAGATGGTCTCACTTCATCGTCGCCTTCACTCCGCGTTCGGCGTCGATGCGAAGGAGGCCATAGCCGGTCAACTGGCGGACGGATTGGCCGTCTTCGACTACGGTGACTTCGAGCGTGATTCCTTGGTAACTACCGACGAGACAATCTTCCGTGGCCTTGAGCGTGAAGGTGACTTCTTTGTCCGCAGAGGTGATTTCTCGCATTGGCTCGACCAGTTCCACACCGCGCGGTAAGCGAGTGAGCGTCGTCTTGGCGGTCCCCTCGAATGGCTTCAGGTGATTCAGCTTGACGGTGAGGTTTGTCGTCTTACCTCGCTCGATCGAAGTGCGAGCGATCTTCGCGTCGATATGCGGTTCGGCGACCATCAGCTTGAAGGGCTGCGAGCAAACGTATGTGCGATTCGCTCCATCGTAATAGCCGGGACGATCACCGCCGCTGACGACGGTGAGCACGACTTGATACGTTCCGGCAGTCGCACTTCGTGAGGCGCCGATGAGGTACTCGCCGTCGATTTGTCCCGGCTTGATCGTGATGGGAGTTGCGCCTGTGACGCCGTTCGGCTTCCATTCCATGCTGACGGTGACCGGACCATCGAAGCCATCGACTCGGTGGATCTTGTATTTCAACGCCATCTCACCATTTTGCACGAGCGCTGATTTCGGCTCTTCGATCTCGATAGAAAAAGGAGCAGGTTCCGTCACGGCCAGCGGCAACTTGTCGAGGATCGTGTGCAAGTAATAGTCGTTGTTGCCGTAGGCATTCATGGCGACCATTTGTCGAAAGCCACTCGCCACGTAGTGTAAGCTGCCGGCTTGCTCCCCTTCTTTTGTTTCTTTTGTTTGATCGCCCTTAGAGGAGTCATTCATTGTGGTTGATGTTGTTGCTTCGGGAGTTGCAATCGGCGTGCTTGCACTACGAACCGGCATCGCCACGATGTCGATGAAGCCGCCTTGCAGCTTCACGCCAGCAACCGCTTCAAAGACGACGGGGACACGAGGCATCGCTGTTGTGACTCGTGGAGCGATCATCTTCACTCCTTCTGGAAGCCCGACAGCAACCAATTCCAACTCGCCATTGAAGGGCCGATTGGTGTTGAGGATCGACACCGACGTGTTGTATCGCCCACCCGACGGAACGTTGATCGCCTGCCGAGCCTGTGGAGTAAACTGGTTCTCGGCTTCCAACGGAATGTAGGTGAGGACGGCGTCTGTTTCCGCTGTGATCTCAACGCGATAGACAAAATCTTTGCCGCCGTTACCACGATCGTCTTCGACACCCAACAGATATTCTCCGTCAGCGGGGACGGTGAATTCGATGACAGGATCGAGCGTATCGCGATTCAGTCCGCCGATTGGTGGATAGCCAAGTTGATTGGGACGCGATTCAGTCGCTCGGATTGGTGCTCCCGGTTTTGCAGCGAGCGATTTAATCCAGATGGTGGGATCGAGCGGTGAGCCCAAGACGTTGGCGAGGGCGTGAACTTTGAAACGCTCCCCCTTCTTGGCTTGAAAGCGAAAACAGTCGATATCTCCTGGCTTTTCGATGATGCCGTTGAAGGCAATTGGCAACGTCGATGCACTTACGGTCGCAACCGCTTCTGCTGTGTCGTTCGGCTCGGCTTCAAGCACGTTTGGGAAAGGTGAAACTCGTAATCTGTTTGGGGTCGGCGTTGGCAGATTATCTGCATCAACGGCCGCGAACGCAAAGTCGAATGACTCGCTCATTGTGGAACGGTTTTCCAAAACGTTCGTATTCGGCACGCTGCCATTCGACGTTGCATCGGATGTCGCTAGTTCGGACGGTTTGGAAAACCGTCCTACGGAGGACAGCGGCAACTTCACGATCTGCGTCCAATCGCCCTTTGGATCACCGAGCAATCGAACTGACAACTCTTTGCCTGCTTGACCGCCTGCCGGATAAACGCCGGTCGGTCGCGGAAAGGTGCCGACATGCAGCCGGTATATTTCGTTCGCTGCGTTGTAGGTGCTGTGGCGAACTTCGATGAAATAGACGCCGTCTCGATCAGCCAGGATCGACACAACCGGGTCTTGGACAAACAGTGCCGAATCGTCTGCGGCGATGAGCGTCTTGCCGTTCGCGTCGAGTACGGCCAGGTGCAAATCAGGCAGCCCCCGATCAACCCCCAGGCGAGTCGCCTCGATCTCTGCCGAGATTCGTTGTCCTTGTTTCACTTCAATTTGAAAAAGGTCCACATCGGTCTGCTCGTTCATCCGACCGAGCACCGTGCTGTTAAACGGGACAACCTTCGCCGCGTCACGCTTGTCGTTTCGCTTCTGATTCTGCTCATCCTCTTCAACTGTCGGGAATGGGCCAACAAAGAATCGTTGATAGTCGGTGAGGCCATTTGCCGTTCGCAATCGCAGGCCGTGTGCCCCCAGAGGGCAATCATCCGCGAGCTTCAATCGGACTCGTACTCGCGTCCCCGATTCGACTTTTTCTTTTCGACCACTGATCTGAACTTCGCCCTCCAGAGCCTCGACCGATTCGACCGTGATTCCCGGTCCATACATCAAGACTTCATCTGGCTTTTCGAGATATTTCCCCTGGAAGTATGCCTCAACCGATGTCCCTCGTTGCCCGCCGGGAGGTGAGACTTTGACAAGGCGAGGAGAGCCAGCTTGAGCAACACTGACGGCGGCAACTCCCAATAGGCATGCAGCGATAAGTCGAACTCGGAGCATAGCAGCGTCTCTCAGAAGTCGAGGAGCAGTTGACCGAAATGGCGTCACTGAAAGAGCCCCGCCACCGAAAGTGCTTCGATGGCGGGTTAGTTTCGTGTGGTTAGCTCACCAAGTCTTTGATGACCTCGCCACCATCGATGATCTCGATGGGGCGGGCTCCGGGAGCCATCAGTTCTTTGTCGGCATTGATGCCAATCTGCTGATAGACGGTCGTCAGCACGTCTTCAATGCGAACGGGATTCTCTTCCGGCTCACTGGCCGTACTGTTTGACGAGCCATAAACCAAACCGCACTGCAGTCCGCCACCGGCTGCGGCGATCGAGTACACGCGCGGGTAGTGGTCGCGTCCGGCGGTCGCGTTGATCTTCGGCGTGCGACCGAACTCACTGGTGACGAGTACCATCGTACTGTCGAGCAGTCCTCGATCATCGAGATCGCTGATCAAGCCAGCGACTGCTTGATCGAGTGTCGGACCTTGTCGGCGCATCGCGTTTTCGATGCCAGCGTGATGGTCCCAGCCGCCGTAGCTGACCGTGACAAAGCGAACTCCCGCTTCGACCAATCGTCGAGCGAGCAACAGACGCATTCCCGCTTCGTTCTGGCCGTACTTGTCCTTGGTTGAACCGGACTCTTTGCTGATATCAAACGCCTCGCGAGCGGCAGGGGAACTGATCATTGCGTAGGCTCGCTGGTAGAACTCGTCCATCGCGCTGAGTGCTTCGGCCTTCGTCGCGATTTGGCGGAAGTGCGTGTCGACAACTTCGCGAATTCGCTGACGCTTGTAGAAGCGATAGTCATCGACACCCGGAGGCAACATCAGGTCTTTGACTTGATACCCCGAACGGCCCGGATCGCTACCGATGCCAAATGGACCAAACTGCGAACCGAGATATCCTGTTCCGCCGTATTCCGTCGCGTTGGGGACTGCCACATACGGAGGCAAATTGTTCTTCGGACCAAGCTCGTGCGACACGACGGCACCGAGACTCGGATGCTCGATCGCCGGGCTCTTACGATAGCCCGTATACATCGCGTAGCTCGCTCGCCCGTGGTCCGCTTCTTTGCCGGCAATTGAGCGGATGACCGTCATCTTGTCAGCAATTTTGGCAAGGTTGCCGAAGTTCTCGTTGAAGACCACTCCACGCAAGGCCGTCTTTGCCACACCGAACGGGCCGCGGTACTCCAAGGGAGCTTCTGGCTTCGGGTCCCAAGATTCTTGGTGAGCCATGCCACCGGGAAGCACGATCTGAATAACCCCTTTCGCGCGACCTTCTTTACTCTCGTAAAACTTCTGGTCAGCGCGAACTTCTTTCATTCGCAAGAAATCGCCCAGCGTCAGCCCCAACGCACCGAGCACTCCGACTCGCAAGAAATCGCGTCGTCCTGGCTTTGTGAAGTGAGCAGGATCATCGGCCCAAGTAACAACATCGTTCGAGTGCGATTTCATACGTCGTTCCTTTGTCGTGAGCTAAAGAGGATTATCTAGCAGCGGTCAGCGGGGGAGGGCGGGCGGGGCAACTTGGTGCAACAGCGTATCACTCACGAACATTGATCGACAAGCCGTTCGAAACATCTCGACTGGATGCAGGATTTATTCCACACGTGACTTGGTTTGTTTCATTGGCAAGCTGCGTGGCTAGAATCTACGCCAGTTTGTCCAGTCTGAACCAGTTGCTCAAATCGTTCCGAGGAGACTGAGCCATGCGAGTTCATTGTCCGCACTGTCAAAGTCCATTGGAAATTGTTCCCGAAACCTCGGTCTCGTCCATTATCTGCCCCTCATGCGGTAGCGGGTTGGACGGCGTCAATGAGACGCTCATTTCCATCAAGCCAAACACTCGCCTGTTAGGGCGGTTTGAACTGATTGAGCGAGTCGGACGCGGCTACTTCGGCGAAGTCTGGAAGGCCCGCGACACCGACCTACGTAAGACCGTGGCCGTTAAGCTTCCTCGGACACAGGATCTCGAAGAAGAGTACCGGGAACGCTTCATCCGTGAAGCGCGGACGGCCTCGCAGTTAAGGCACGACAACATCGTCCGCGTCCTGGAAGTCGGACGTGACGAAGGAATGCTGTTTATCGTCAGTGATTTCGTCGACGGAATGACGCTGGCGGATCGGATCGCTCTGCAGCGCCCTCTGCCACGTGAGTCCGCTCAACTTTGCGCGACGTTAGCGTTGGCCCTGCACTACGCACACGAGTCCGGTGTCATTCACCGGGACTTGAAGCCGAGCAATGTCATGCTCGACAAAGAGAATAAGCCCTACTTGGTCGATTTCGGATTGGCCAAGCAAGATGCCGGCGAATTCAGTCTGACCGCCACGGGAGCCATTCTCGGCACACCGGCGTACATGCCGCCCGAACAAGCCCGCGGAGAAAGCCACCTCGCTGACCGCCGAAGTGATGTCTACTCCCTGGGCGTCATCCTCTATGAGCTGCTGACAGGCGAGCGTCCCTTCAAGGGTTCCACACATCTTCTGTTGAAGGCGATCCAACAACTCGAACCCGCCGCCCCGAGCAAGATCATTCAAGACCTGCCGAAAGACCTCGAAACCATCTGCCTCAAAGCAATGGCCAAAGAACAGCACCGCCGCTACGCCACCGCCCAAGAAATGGCCGAAGATCTGCAACGCTTCCTCAATGATGAATCTATCTTGGCGCGTCGGATGTCAACCGTGGAGCGTGGCTGGAGGTGGTCGCGTCGAAATCCAGCTCTCGCTTCTGCAACAGCAATTGCGTCTCTGGCGGTTGCCGGTTTCGTCGGACTCTGGGCAAATCAGTCAAATGTGCCCGTGCCGATCCGGCATACCGTGCATTTGCAGACGAAGCCTCCACGTGCAATGGTCGTCTTTCATCGTTTGAGTCCCACCGATGGCGAGTTAGAAATTCAGGAGACCATTCGTGCGTCTGAGCCATCTCCGTGTACCGTGAAACTTCCGCCTGGCGACTATCTCGTTGTTGCTGTTCCGGCGGACTCCGAACACGCGTTTCACGAGGTCTATCGCCGAGTTCCTACCGTACCGACGGTATTGCCTGGAGCCTATCGCCACGAACGGTGGGTGGTTCGGGAAGATGGAAGTCTGGAACTCCCTGAAATAGAGCTTCCACCAACAAATGTTTCCGAGGGCATGGTCAAGTTTTCTGGAGCGCCGTCTTTTGTAGTCGGAGCCGCTGAATTGACTGAATCGCCGCCACACTCTCGTTCGCTCCCTGAGTTCCTATTGGCCTCCAACGAGTTCACCGTGAAACAGACGCAAGACCTTGAGCCACGGGCGATGCCGCTCAATCATTTCAAACAGTACAACAACGACCCGCTGCGACCACTAACGCATGTGTCATTTGACGAGGCGGTATTCCTCACGGAAAGAGCGGGAATGCGACTTCCGTCAGAGGTCGAGTTTGAATTTGCCGCCACAAACGCCGGCCATAGCAAATTTCCTTGGGGCGATAATGGCGGACGGCTCGAACCGTGGGATTTTGGCCCAGCAGGGATGCCGAACTGGGATCGAACGAGCATTGATCCCCCTGTCTTTGGTCTGTTCTCGAATGTTGCAGAATGGACTTCGTCGTGGGTGACTTATTATCCCAAATTGAAAGAAGCAGGGCTACGTTCCAGTCTTGGCGATCTCGACCGCAGAATGGTTCGCGGTGCAGGTGGTGGAAGCTCCGTGGTTGCAGGCAAGCCAATTACATTGGAAATTAAGCGCGGTCCGCGATCACGGCTCGCTCTGCTTAAACACACATGGAGCCCCGGTCTCGGCTTCCGTTGTGCTAGAAGCGCGAAGCCGAGGCTCCAAATAGGTGATTTTGAACACATTGGAGCAAACGCCAGCAACGCAAATTAGCGTTTTTGGATAACCGCGGAGTAAGTTTGTCCTTGATACTTAATCCGGTACTGAAATCCTTCTTCGATCACTTGAATAGCTCTGGGATCAGTAATCTCCTCGTAATCTTCCCCGTGAACCGGCTCCACTTCGTGTCCGAAGAAGAATGGCTTGCGTCCTGCGTTCTTGATTGCCTTCTTGGAGTCATCATTCAATCCGGGGAAGTCATAATTTGCTGGGTCACTTTTAACCCAATGAAGCTGCAAATAAATCGGGGTACCTTCTGGTGTTAGTTTGAAGAAAACGAGCGAGGTTTTGACTTTCTTGATCCAGCCACTATGCCAGACCGTGGTTTCAGGTACCTCAATATCAGAAACCCCCGCCGCTAGATCTGGATCGGACCCTTTCTCGCCAGCGTATCTCGTAGACTTGGCGAGTGGTTTTTCTATCAATGACGGGAGGCAATTGGTTCCGTTACTGCAGTTCGAGGTGAGCCCGAATGGGCCCATATACATATGCGGCTGTTGGCATGCCGGTGAAGATCGGAGCGCGTAGTAAGTCACAAAACCGCCCTGGAACCCCATCGGGTAAAGAGGGCAAGAATCCGCTCGCACGATGGTACTTGTGGCCTGAATCACGCACAGGCACACCACTAATGATAGAAGTCGTCGCATCTAACGTTCTCCGCTCGCATGAGGATGATTCTCGCCACGCCGTGAAGTCATTCTACGGATGGCCAATATGCCCACTCAAGCTGCCCGTGCTTCCCATTCTTTGCAATCGACGCAAGTCGCCGTCGCTTGAATAGCCAAATGCGATTGCTTCATCGTGGTGCAAACAATCAATACACCGAGATCAGGCACTTGTTCCATTTGCAC
Organism: Planctomycetia bacterium; assembly: GCA_026400935.1. Taxonomy (GTDB): domain Bacteria; phylum Planctomycetota; class Planctomycetia; order Planctomycetales; family Planctomycetaceae; genus SXKJ01. Next base: position 14,312 of record JAPLNX010000220.1, read on the forward strand.
ACTCACCGTGTGAGTCCAAGATAGAAATGTCACCCTGGTGCCGTTTCCGAGGGACCGATGGGCAAGTTACGTCTGAGTGTCAAAGAGCGGGAGCGGTCGGAAGTGTTGTTGAAGGTTTCGCAGTCTTCGATCAGTTTGTCGAAGGCGTCGGAACTGCTGGGTGTGAGCTACCGACAGGTGCTGCGGATTTGGAAGCGGTATCAGTCGGCAGGGGTTTCCGGCTGGAAGCACGGGCTGCGTGATCGTGCTTCAAATCGGCGGTTCGACGTCGGTCGTCGCGAGCGTGGGCTGGAATTGTATCGGGCGAAGTACGGCGATTTCGGACCGACGTTGGCGGTGGAGTACCTGGTGAAATGCGATGGCGAAACGTTGAGTGAAGAGACTCTGCGGCAATGGTTGATCGGGGCGGGAATGTGGTCGCCTCGTCGGCGAGGCGCGCCGCATCGTCAATGGCGTGAGCGTCGCGAGCACTGGGGTGAGTTGGTCCAAATGGACGGATCGGATCACGACTGGTTCGAGGGTCGTCGCGGGAAGGCGTCGATGATGGTGATGATCGACGACGCCACAAATTGGACTCACGCGAAGTTCTTCGAGAGCGAGACGACGGCGGCCGCGATGACGGTGTTTGCCTGCAACAGATCAACACACTGGAGTCGGCGAATTCGTACTTGGAGAGCCAAATACCTGGATGAGTTGAACGAGCAGTTCCACGTTGTCGCGAGGTCGTCGGTCAATCTGCATCGCTCCCTTCCATGCGGCTTGAACCTGAATCATGTGCTGTGTTACCAAGAACCGCGTGTGGTTCAGAACGACAAGACGGTGTCGTGGCACAACCGGATATTTCAGTTGGGGCCGGAACATCAGACGTTGTCGTTTGGTGCGGACAGAAGATCATGGTGAGCGAGCTTCTGGATGGGACGATTCGGCTGACATTCGGAACGCGCCGGCTCTCCGGAGCACCAATGAAACATTTCCAAGTTGGCGCACTCTGTAACGTTTTTTCTTGATCTGACACGCGTGTAAAGCCATCTTGACGGTCGCGCGCGCGCCTCGTAGCATTTCACTGACCGGTGGATAGTTTTGAGGAGGCAGGTTATTAACGATGTGGTTGGGCATCGAGGCCTTCCGCAAGCGGTTCGGTTCTTGATGAATCAGTGGGAACACGAAAGTTGCCAACATTCATCTCCAAGTCCTCAAGTAATCTTGTCCCGATTTAAACGCGTCTTTGAACAGTTCTTGTTAAACGGCTCACGGGATCTGCGGCCATGCTTCTGAGGCAAGAAGGCCGAGCGCTGGTTGTTCGCACCCCTGCCAAGCTGAATTTGTTTCTTGAGATTTTGGGGAAGAGACCGGACGGCTATCACGAGTTGGAAACGCTCATGATGACCGTCGGGAATTACGACACGCTACGGTTTACGGAGGAAAATCTTCCGGCACATTCTTCGGCTTCTCGATCATCAATGAGCAGTTCGGCGAGCGACAGTTCGTTGCCGATGACACTGGCTTGTCATTGGGGAGGGGCACCAAATTGCTCGCCGGGTTCGTTGCCGACGGGCGCGGATAATTTGGTGATGAGGGCCGCTCAATTGCTAAGAGAGTTTAGCGGGACTTGCCGCGGGGTTCACGTGGAATTGACTAAGCGGATTCCGCTATCGGCCGGTTTGGCCGGAGGGTCGAGTGATTGTGCAGCAACCTTGGTCGCACTGAATCGCATGTGGGAACTGGGCCTTTCCGACCAGCAATTGCTGAAGTTGGGAGCTCAACTGGGAAGTGATGTGGCGTTCTTTTTGAGGAAAACTCCGGTAGCGATCTGTCGCGGTCGGGGCGAGTTGATTGAACCTTTGGCGCAACCGATGAGACTGCATTTTGTGATTTCTAAACCTGCGAGTGGGCTTTCGACGGCAGCTGTCTTTCGGCACTGTCACGCAGCAATTGAACCGCGTTCGGTTCGCCCGCTCGTGGACGCACTCTATTCTGGACGACTGAGTCTCGCCGCAACTCGGCTACACAATGCCCTGCAGCAACCTGCCGAGGAATTGAACTCGGATGTGATTCGCTTGCGTCGTCAGTTTGCTCGCCTGCCGTTTGTTGCACATCAGATGAGCGGCAGCGGAACTTCTTATTTCGGGATCTGCTCCCAACGAGAACAAGCGGAGTCGCTCGCGGCTCAAGTTCGTTCGACAGGACGCGACCATGTCTTCGTGGCTTCGACACAATCTTGATCCGCAATTTTCGCCAGCTACCGTGTTTCTCGCAAGCAGCGGGACAATGCGAGGCGATCAATCTGTTGAGTTTTCTACCTGCAACATTTCCTATCGCCAAGCAACTCTGCACCACGTTTTTAGCCGAACTCCGCACTTGCAGGGCTCGGCTTTATTTCTGTCGTTGGACCGGCATGCCTCGACCGCCGCTTCGACGAACCCTCATCATCAAAGCGACGGATTGGTCTTCGTTCAGTGAAGGAGTACTGCTGTGCAAATCACCGAAGTTCGCGTGAAGTTAATGAATGACCCCAACGATCGGCTGCTGGGATTTTGCTCGATTACGTTTGATGCCAGCTTTGTTATTCGTGATTTGAAAATCATTCAAGGAGGCAAAGGCTCGTTCGTCGCCATGCCCAGTCGTCGTCTGATGGATCGTTGCGTGCGATGTCACAATAAGAACCATCTTCGCTCTCGATACTGCAATCACTGTGGAGAGACTCTCCGCGAAGACCGGTCAATCAAAGATGGCGATGGTCGTGCGAAGCTCTACGCCGACATCGCTCACCCAATTAACAGCGACTGTCGTGAGCAGATCCAGATCAAAGTGATGGAAGCCTATGAGCAAGAACTCATCCTGGCTCAGCAACCCAACTACATTTGCCGCTACGACGATTACGGCGAAGACGATTACGACGACGAACAGCCGTTGACGACACAGTTCACTCGCCGCGACACAAATCACCGAATCGACCAACCGCTTTGCGGAAGCAGTGGCCCGGCTCAGCCACACGTCCTCAAAATGCCGCAGGTTGATCCGTCAAATGCCACAATCCGCTTGAGTCACGAAGATGACGAATCGTTCGGTTCCGGTGTGATGTAACCCCATACTCCACCTCGATCAGGTCCAAGCTTAATGCTTTTTGGGCGGGAATCTGCTCACCATGAATCTCTTTCTGCAACAAGACCCCATCATCAACATCTTGAAGATGGGGTCTTGTCGTGACGATCGTGTGACAGATGACCAATCTGTAAGCCGCTGCCGCTCGTCAACGACGTGCTGTGCCTCTACTAACGGTCGAAGAAGTCCTCCAACGAGATACTCGACCGAGGCGAGAACAGCGGGAAGCACACGGCTTGCCGTTAAGGCAGGCCGTGTGCCTGTGGCACTCCGCTTTTGCAAACCTGGGCTACTGGCGATGGAGCTTCGATATTCGGTGTGCCTCAAGCACGCTGACCATTCCGGCGGGGTAGATGCGAGTCAGTTCAAAACCGGCGGAGTGGAGCAGGTTACGGAATTCGATTTCGGTTCGTTCCTGAGCTCCCAGAGCGACGAGCATGGTGAGGTCACTGCGGGCGGCGGATTGGTGTGTAGTCGTTGCTTCCAAACGTTGGGGCATGACTCGCTCGACCAAAAGCAAGCGAGCGTCGTCGGGCATCGCGTTGCGACAGGTCGTGAGAATCTCGCGGCTCTTATCGTCATTCCAATCGTGAATGACGCTCTTCAAAACATAAGCGTCGGCTCCTTGCGGAACAGATTGAAAGAAGTCACCGGCGACAACATTGCAGCGATTGCTCAAGTCAGACTGCTCGAAGTGTCGTCGAGCGCCCTCGGTCGCATGAGGGAGATCGAAGAGGATTCCCTGCGAATTAGGGTTCGCGCAAAGGATGGCTGAGAGTAGTTCTCCATAGCCGCCACCAACGTCAACGATGAGTTGGCAACCCGAAAAATCGTATGCCTGAACGACGCCGCTCGTGGTCAGTCGCGTCAGTTCCACAAGTGCCTGATTGAATGTCGAAGCCGCAGTCGGGTCATTTTCGAGATGCTTAAAGCCCTGTGTTCCGGTTAGCAATGTGCGGGCACTCTTGCCGGTAGTAACGCTGTATTGCAGGTTGCCCCACACAGGCCAAAGGTGCTTGCCCCACCACATTGACCAGCACCGCAGCGAATCAGGCGAATCGCTGCCGAGCAACCGGCCCATCTCGGTCATGCAGAACCGGCCATCGTCCGACTCGTGGCAAATACTGATCGTCGTCAACGCTCGTAGTAAACGATGCAGCGACGGTGCATCAGTACGTGTGACTGCTGCCAAGTCCGTACTTGATAGAGGCCCCTCACGCAGCAAGTCAGCCAAGTTCAACTCTGCCGTCACGGCAATCGCTTGAGCGATCCAACTTCCATTGATCATTTCCAGCAACGTATCAACCATCTCTGTTCGGGGAGATGCGGTTGAAGCAGTATTTGACATCTGAGGTTGCATTGAGGCTTCGACCGAAGCACGTGTGGTGACTTCAATATCAGGAGAATTCGGAAGCATCAATCTGAACCTCAATGGCCGTCCGATGAATTACGCGTCGTAATACATCGTGAATTCAAATGGATGTGGCCGCTGACGAAGAGCGTCAACCTCTTGTGTGGTCTTGTACCAAATCCACGTATCGATGACGTCTTCGGTGAAAACATCGCCGCGCAGCAAGAACTCGTGATCGTTACGCAGTGCCGCGAGCGATTCATCCAACGAACTGGGAACTTTCGGTACGGACTTCAATTCTTCAGGTTCGAGGTCGTACAAGTCTTTGTCGAACGGCGGGCCAGGATGCGTGCGGCTTTGGATGCCGTCGATCGCTGCCATCAACACGGCGGACATCGCCAAGTAACCGTTGCAAGACGCATCCGGAATTCGGAACTCGATCCGCTTACTTTCTTGGTTCGGGCTATGCACCGGGATGCGGATCGCTGCGGAGCGATTGCGATAGCTGTAAGCCAGATTGATCGGTGCCTCGAAGCCGGGAACGAGCCGCTTGTAGCTGTTGGTAGTTGGGCAGCAGAAAGCCATGAGCGCGGGAGCGTGTTTCAAGATGCCGCCCATCGCATGCATCGCCAGATCACTGAGGCCACCGTATCCCGATCCGGCGAACAACGATTGCCCTTGCTTCCACAATGAGAAGTGCAAGTGCATTCCCGAACCGTTGTCGTTGAAGAGCGGCTTAGGCATGAACGTCGCAGTCTTGCCATGTCGAGCCGCGACGTTCTTGACGACGTACTTGTAGAGCAACAGGTTGTCGGCCGTTTGCAGCAACGGTGCATACTTCATATCGACTTCACACTGCCCACCGGTCGCGACTTCGTGGTGCTGACCTTCAACTTCAACACCGCACTCCATCAGCTTGAGCATGATCTCGGTACGTAAATCTTGCAGAGTGTCCGCAGGTGGAGTCGGGAAGTAACCCTCTTTGTGGCGGATGTGATAACCGGCGTTCGGCGTCTTCGCACCGCGACCTCGGTTCCATTGTCCCTCGATGCTATCGACGTGGTAGTAGGCTTCATGTTCGTTCTGGTCGAAGCGGACGTCGTCGAAGACAAAGAACTCTGCCTCTGGGCCGAAGTTCGCAATGTCGGCGATCCCCGTTTGCAGCATGTAGTTGGTCGCCTTCCGCGCGACGTTGCGCGGGTCACGCGGATAATCCTGTCGCGTGATTGGGTCGAGGATGTTGCAGGTCATCGCTAGCGTGTGGCTGAGAAACGGATCGACGATTGCAGTGCTCGGCTCCGGGATGACGAGCATGTCGCTCTCGTTGATCGCCTGCCAACCGCGTAGCGAAGAACCGTCAAAGCCGAAGCCGTCCTCGAAACTCTTTTCCTTCAACGTCTTCGCCGGAATCGTGAAATGCTTTTGGGTTCCAGGGAAATCCATGAAACGCAGGTCGATCGCCTGAATTTCGCGTTCGCGACAAAGAGCCAAAACTTCGCGGGGTGTCATGAGTGCTATCCAAAGGCAGGTGATTCTGACGAGGCGGCGTATCGTAGCGCTCGGAGTCGGAGCGTTCCAGCACGACGCGCAAGCGAATGGTCGTTCGTGAAAAGCCATTCGCTTGGGTGTCGCGCTGGTTTGAAAACAGCCTGTAACGAAATTCCCTCTGTTCGATGAGAAATCCGGCTGAGAGTTTACCGCGGTTAGATTGCGGCCCAGGCAAGCTGTTTTGACGATGTTTGAATCGCGCGGGCGGGAAAATCGACAATACTGAAACAACTCGCCCATACGTTCGGAAAAGCAGCTCTGGCCGCGCGAGTTCTCGGAAACTATTTGCCTTCGGCGACAACGCGAACTAACTGCTTTCGGTCGTTGATATTTCGACCACGGCTGAGTTCTCCTCCGGCATGATGGGTAAGCGCTGCATGAAGAATATCCCGAAAAGGCAGATCGTGGTGACAGCGTTGGCGTTGGTCTCTTGGCTGATGCTGTATGCCGTTGGCCTACTGCTGGAATCGGTCGAGCATCGCATCGTGCTGGCTCCAGTTAACATGAAGAAGCAATTGGGGGACGCGGGCAAAGACCTGTACAACAAAGTGATGAAAATCCCGCCGAGTGAGGTTGCTGGTAAAGACTCAACTTTTGTTAGTCCGGCGGTGAAGCCACCAACAGACCCAGTGACAAAGCAAACAGCCGACTTAACGTCGAAGTCGGCAGCAGATTTGGCGACCAAAAGTCCGCCAGTCATTTCGCCACAGCATTCCACTGCCTTGCCGGAACCAGGTCCATCGGTTGCTTGGGCTTTTTTTGTCGCCTTCTTTTGCTACAGCCCGACGAATATGGCAATGCTCACGCTCGTCGCAGGATTCTTGGGGGGCTGTGTTAGTAACGCGGTCGTCACCACGATGGAGGAAGAAGAGCTTAAGAAAGTCCCGGAAAGGCAACTGGCGTTTCTGTGTGAGAACCCGTTGGCGGCCACAATGCGTGGCTTTGTGATCTATCTCTGCTTGGTCGCGGGCTTGTATGTCGCGATGGATGATCCGTTCAAAGACAGCACGCCGGGGCAATATGCTCGGCTGGCAGGATCATTGTCGTTGGTCGCGTTCGTGGTTGGCTATGCCCCGACTCGTATCGAAGGCTGGTTGCGGATGGCACCTGGACCGCAGCCGTCAAAGTAAGACGACCAGTCACTCCGTGACTGGAAGATTCCGGTCACGGAGTGAACGACCTACATTGTGACTGGTCTACGTTATTACCAGTGATTCCGGCTGTGCCGACGCAGTGACTCAAAGACGGACTTTGGTTGGCCGTTTTGATTGAGCAGACCCGCGTTAGGAAATTCATGTGGCTCGGCGTCGCTGAGGTGCGTCCAGAAGATTCCAGTCACCGCTTGCTTGGCAACGAGCAAAGGCAAATACGTGTCGATCCATTCGGATTGGGCTTGTTCGCTCCAGGGCGTCTTCCAACTGTTGCTGTCCACTTCGAGTGCGCCGCTCGCTTGCGGATCGAGTGCCGCCGACGAGGGGAACGCGAGTGTCACATGGATCGGGACTTCGAGTGCGCTCCAGACGTCAATCATGCGTGAGAAGTCGAGCACATCGCGCGACGCGGAACCACGTTCTCGATAACCGACAGCGATCTCCAGATTCACACCGCTGAGTCCGACACCACAACGCAACAACGCATCGACGAACTGAACCGGCGACAAACGATGCTGGCCACGAGATTGATAAGTGCCCCAAGGTTGCTCGATACGAATTAAGAACTGCGATTCTTCGTCGATACGCCGAGCGACCTCCAACGTTCGTGCGACAAGCGTCAGGCAGTTTTCTTCGGTGAGGTTGAGCGCTCCGCCGGTATTCACGCGCGATGACACTTCCCACAACCGAATCTTTCCGGCGTAACGCGAGACCGCAGTCTCCACGAAATCACACAAGAAGCTTTGCAAGTTGAAGAAGTCGTGGCTCCATTGCTCCAGCCATTTTGGCAAGCCATTCGGGCCGAGATCAAGCAGTGGTCCACCGCGCATCACCAGTTTGTTTTGCTGGCACCACTCAACTTGGGCGTCGAGCCAGTCCCACTGATACTCACCTTCGGCCTGTTCGACGTATCGCCATTCAATCGGAATCGCGGCAGCATTGAACGTACCGGGAAGCAATGAATCCCATTCAGGCTTCGGAAGAGAATGAGCCAAATTGCATCCCAGCGAAACCGGAAGCTGAGTTGCCTTCTTGAGCCGGATCGCCAAACGTTGGTCGGTGTAGCCGTTCGTCAAGATTGCGGCTGACTCACACGCTTTGGTGATCGCTTGAGTGGCGAGTTCGCTCGCTTGAATTGGATCGGAGGTTTGCATCCCCACGGCTTTTGCAAACAAGCTGTGGGCGATCTTGCTAACAGGATGGAACGCTTCGGGAATTTGCATCCCCAATTGTTCCCAAGCGGAAACCTGATTACGGACTTGGCAGATCTTTCCGCGAGCAAGCTCCACGGCCAGAAGGTAGATCCGGTCTTGTTCACGAAGACTCGAAGTCGTGACGATCGGTCGGCCAAATCCTGGGACTGGCCAAGCGACGTTGAACTTGCCGCTGTCGGAAGCGGGACGTCGGCAGGCAACGATGTTTCCTTCGATCTCGACGCGCGACGGAAAGACGCGGCCATCGAAGCCGGTGACATAAGCATTTTGGACTTCGTGCCAATCCGAAAGCAGGCTTTCGGGATGGACCAGGAATTTCATGACACCCACGCGAATCCTCGCACAAAAAGTCGCCATTGAGGGCGTGTTGTGCCGTCGCTCATGCGGCACAGGAGGGGTTCGACGCGAGCGAAGTCCAAGTGATCCATCAGCTTTGGGCCGGGGAGTCTATTGAGCCGTTGGTGGTTGTTCAAGCAGCGGTTTCAGCACTAGACTCCGCGCGATTCGACCAACTCTTGAGGGCTTGCGATGCGTTCTGCGGCTTTGACAAGTGCGATCCCCGGCCACACACCGCGACGTGGCAAGGTTCGCGACATGTACGACTTTGGCGACCGCCTGTTAATGGTTGCCTCTGACCGGATCAGTGCGTTCGATTGGGTCTTGCCTAGCGGTATACCGGACAAAGGGCGCGTTCTCACGCAACTCAGCCGCTTTTGGTTTCAACATCTTCCCGTACGACATCATCTGCTGAGCCAGAATCTCGATGACGTGCCGCTGCCGAAAGGGACCGATCGTGAGTCGCTCAGCGGCCGCAGCATGATCGTCCGCAAGACCGAGGTTGTGCCGATCGAATGCGTCGTACGCGGTTATCTGTCGGGATCGGGCTGGAAAGAATATCGACAAAGCGGTTCCGTTTGTGGCATTCAACTCCCGATTGGTCTACGAGAAAGCGACCTGCTCCCCGAACCGATCTTCACTCCCGCCACAAAAGCGGAGAGCGGACATGATATCAACATCTCTTTCGAGGAAATGTGTCGCCTCATTGGAGAAGAGACGTCACAAACGTTGCGGCAACTGAGTATCGACGTTTACTTACGGGGATCCGAGATCGCTCGGCAAAAGGGCATTTTGATCGCCGATACAAAGTTTGAATTTGGCAGACTCGATGGCGAACTCTGGTTGATTGACGAAGTCATGACTCCCGACAGTTCTCGATTTTGGCCTGCGGATCAGTATGTTCCGGGACAAGGACAGCCATCGTATGACAAACAGTTTGTTCGCGATTGGCTCGAAACATCCGGCTGGGACAAAAACAGTAATCCGCCGGAGTTGCCTACGGATGTCATCGACCACACACGTGCGAAATACATCGAAGCGTTCGAGCGATTGACGGGTGAGGCGTTCGCTTGGAAATAGCATGAAAGTCAGTTTACTTGAGTTTTCAGTGAGAACCTTGATGCCGAGCCACATCGATCCAAGTAAACCGAAGCGTCAGCGAGTGCAGATGCTTTGGATGTCTTGACCTGTGGTGAAGTGTTTTGAAGCGTTTGCCCTCGCTGACGCTTCGGGTTATTTGAGCAGGAGACCACGCAGTGCCCGACAAAAAGACAACCGGCGACGACGAGATGGGCGAGACGATCGTCAACGCGGAATCCAATTCGGATGAACCGAAGAAGAAGTTGACTCTCGGTGACTTCGAGGTTGGCAAGAAGCTCGGTCAAGGTGGCATGGGTGAGGTCTTCCTCGCCACGCAGTTAAGTCTTGATCGCCCGGTCGCATTGAAGCTGCTTTCCAAAGAAATGGCGAAGAAGCCCGGCTTTGTTGAGCGGTTCATTCGCGAAGCCCGTTCGATGGCAAAACTCGATCACCCGAATGCGGTGAAGGCCTACGCGGCGGATTCGGTCAACGGTCAGCATTACGTGGCGATCGAATTTATCGACGGTCCCAGTATGCAGAAGTGGATGGACAAGCTCGGCAAGTTGCCCATCGGTGATGCGGTCCACATTGTTCTGCGTTGTGCTGATGCTTTGCGAGCGGCTCACGACTTCAACATGATCCATCGCGACATCAAGCCGGACAATATCTTGGTGACGAAGAAGGGAATTGTGAAAGTGGCCGACTTCGGTTTGGCCAAAGTGATTGACGACGAAGATATGTCGATGACGCAGAGCGGCACGGGACTTGGAACGCCGTTGTACATGGCACCGGAGCAAGCGCGCGACGCGAAGAGCGCCGACCGTCGTACCGATATCTACGCTCTGGGGATCACGCTGTATTACTTCGTCACCGGCAAGTTGCCGTTCGGTGGCGACACCGTCGTGAAGCTGATCATGGCGAAGGAAGCGGGCAAGTACGACAACGCACGCAAGCATAATCGCGAAGTCACCGAGAAGCTGGACATGATCATCGACAAGATGATCCAACGCGACAAAACCCACCGCTACTCTAACTGCGAGGAATTGATTCGAGACCTCGATAACCTCGGACTTGAACATCAGTCTTTGAGCTTCATCACGGGAGCTGATGGCGTTGCTGCGAAGCGAACAGTGGCGGCGGGACCGGATGGCAAACAACCGAAGGTCAAACTTCCTCCGGTTGCGATGACCTCGGCCGACATCGCGATGGAAGCGACTGAGAAGCTGGCCGCAAAGGACTCGGCCTCTTGGTACGTTAAACACACGAACGCCAAAGGGCAGCAAGTCATCAGCAAGATGCAGGCGGCTCAAATTCAGCAGATGGTCAAAGCCGAATTACTCGACATCAAGGCGACGGCGAAGCGTGGCGAAAAAGGTGAGTTCGCTCCGCTGGGTTCCTATCCGGAATTTGAAGCCTATGTCAAAAAACGCGTCACGAAAGAGTCTGCCCAAAAACGTGCCGGCAACATGAAAGAGATGTATGCCCAGATCGAGAAGGAGCAAAAGAAACGCAAGATCTTTCGCTGGATTCGAGACAAGGTCGAGGGGGCGCTCGGTGGAGTCGGTTTCATCGTCTACATCGCCGTCATCTGCGGGGTGATTTACGGTGCCTATTTAGTGTTTCCGTTTGTCATGAAGTTTGCCGCAACGCAAATGGGGTTAGACAAAGTTGGCGAAACGTCCAAAGCGCGAGAAAATCCCGCAGCGATCCCGCCCAAATCGGATACGCCCAATCCGTAATCTCGATTTGCGACGCTCTGAACTTGGCGAGTTAAGCGGGCTATTCCAGACGGCTTTAAACACAGTTCATGAAACGACCGATCCTTCCACGGTCCGCGCGTTCGTAGCATCAAGTTCATCGGCAATTCTTGCCGTTGGCAATATCGGCCTCTTAGTACAAACCCCACCGAGGTTTCCTAGGTGGTCATTGGGCTTCTGCACTACTGGTCCGCGAATTTGAGATCGCGAGGTAGAACGGCACTCCAGCGCCGTTCGGTCGGGCTTGAAATCCCCCGGCCTACGCCCCAGCCGTCCCGAGTTGGCTGACTACGACGACCAATCGCAAACGATCGCAGTGCAAAGCGCTGTTTCTACCGAGGCAAGCTCGGTGGAGTGGGAAACGTCATGACTAAACGAGTTCTACAACTTTTTCGAAGATTGTGGTGCGGGATCGCTCTACTGATCTTGCTAGCTGCGCTGCTCGCAATATTTGACCGATGCGACGCTGGCGAACTCGTCATGAAGTCGTCGTTCCGTATCCCACAAGGAATCGTCAAAAAGTATCCGACAATCACGTTGGACATTCCGCTGCAAGCGGGCAAAGACGAAGACGCGATCTTGAGTTATCCGTATTGGATGCTCGATGACGGCATGCGTCGCTACTGGATCAGCCGCACGCAACTGAAGGAAAAGAACGAAGACGTCCTGCTCAATCAATTCGAGAAGTTCGACATCCCAACCAGGCGGCAAGCGGGTGCCCTGGTCGTCGGGTCCGTTGGTCCGTTCCTGAAGGTGAGCCCGTTCAACAATAACGGCCATCGCGAAGTGTCCGTTCTGGGCCCGAACAGGGCACCGATCAACCTGATTCAAGGAATCACGCAACTGCGACCGCAGTCTTGCACGGTGACCGGTTTGAATCACGAGTGGGAATTCAGCATCGCGACTTCCTCGTTGCGTCGTGAAGAACTCACTGCCATGTTGAGCAGATGGACGACCTCGGAAAAGAAGGACGTTCGCTTCGCAGTTGTTCGCTTCTTGCAGCAAGCGGGGATGTACGAACTCGCGTTGGAAGAATGCGAACGACTCGCGGTCGCTAAGCCTGACTTGAAGGCGGACTGCGATCAGTTCGCTCGCGAAGCACGACAGCTTCTCGCGCGACGCTTGCTGCAAGAACTGAAACATCGCCGAGCGGCCGGGCAGCATCAACTCGTTTTGGCCGCGCTCAAATCTTTTCCGACGCAAGAACTTGGTGCTGACATCCTCCGTGAAGTACGAACCTTTCAAACTGAATTCACGGACGCACAAGACAAACTTGAGCACGTGAAAAACCTGCTCGGCAACTTGCAGGCAGAACTTAACAAAGAAGAGCTGGCACAAGTCGCTCCGTTACGAGACGAAGTGATCCAACAAATTGACTTCGAAACGCTGCCCCGTTTGGAACCATTTCTCAAACTGGAAAAGGATGCCACGCTCACGGCGGCTCAAAAGCTAGCCGTCGCCTATTCCGGCTGGGTCTTGGGTGATGCGAATGCAACGACCGATTTCCCCAACGCGGTTCGATTATGGTCGGCACGATTTCACATTCTGCAATATCAGCGAGCGACACATCCACAACAGCGTCAACAAGCGTTGGCGGACTTAACCGCCACAGAGGGTGTTGGCCCGAAGACCGTCGAGCAACTTATCCCGCGATTACCGCCAACCGTGGAAACCACGGCGTTGCAACCCGGCAAGATTTTGAAGCTGTCCCTCAATGAACCCGGACGGACTCGCGATGAAGACGACGATGATCCGAGAACGTTTAAGTACTCGGTGCTCGTCCCGCAGGAATTCAATCCGCATCACACCTACCCGCTAATCATCGCGCTGCACGAAGGGGGGCTGTCTCCCGAGAACGCGTTGAAATGGTGGGGCGGCGACGATGGCTCGCCACTGCAATCACAGCGTCACGGTTACATCGTGATTGCTCCAGAATATCTCCCGCCCAAATCCGGCGACCCGCTACCCGCTCCTACCGAGACGATCGTCTGGGAATGTCTTCGCGACGTTCGTCGTCGCTTCTCAATCGACTCCGATCGCATCTTTCTTTCCGGCCACGGCCGCGGAGCCGAGGCTGCCTTCGATGCGTCGCTCGCTCATCCCGATCTCTTTGCCGGAGTCATACCAATCTCTGGTGGCATCGAACGAGATAGCAAACATCTTCGCTTGAACGCCTTCGAGCAGAATTGGTATGTCGTCATGGGTGAGTTCGATTTCGGCTTGTACAACCGCAATGCGAAAGCCATGGAAGAGATTATGCGCAAGGCCGCCGACATCGTCTTGGTCCAATACAAAAGCCGCGGCCATGAAACGTTCTACAGCGAGATTCACCGTTTGTTCGATTGGATGGAACTCCATCGTCGCCCAAGCGAACCGACCGAGTTTGAATTCAGCAGCTTTCGCACCCGCGACGTCCGCCTGCACTGGGTCCGCTGGGCGAACACTAGCCTCAACAACAATCGCTCGATGAAACCAATCCCTATTTCCGTCGCGGCAGCAAAATCCCCCACCCCGATCAACCTCAAGGCCAAAATCCTCGCCGGTGAATCAGACAACAAGAAGACTATCTCGGTCGGCGGACACGGCCCCTTCACACTGTGGTTGAACCCCACACTCATCGACTTCAACAAACGCCTCATCATCGAAAACGGCGGCAAGCGCAAGTTCAACGACTTCCTCAAACCCGAAGTCGAAGCAGTCCTCGAAGACTACCGCCAAAGAGGCGACCGCCAACGCCTACATTCAGTTCGTGTGCAGATTGATTGAGAAGGCTCAAAACAAAAGTAGCCAGCAGTCTTCCGGTGCCTCGTCACGACTAAAAAGAGGGCTATCGGAAATCACAAGACTTCCGATACTCGCGATGAAATCGCGAACAATCCTTTCTCTGCGCAAGCATCATGGCACGATGGCCTGTTGATGTTAGGATTGTCATTGATCGAATTGTCTAAAAACTATGC
>JAPLNX010000017.1 GCA_026400935.1 Planctomycetia bacterium
CCGCGCAGGATCGACCGCAACCTCAACCTTTTTTCTCGCCGCCATGCCAGAATGACTCCCTTCCAAGAGGTCTTTCTCCCGGGCGCAAACGCCGTGCCAAACTCAAGTGTCTTTTAAAGTAAGTGCCATTGGGCTGACGCCCCCACTCGGCTAGAGTCGATGTCTTGGTCGCACCGTGCGAAGACTGCGCTGCATCCGTGGCTGACTTGGGTCGTCGCTGTCTGGTGCATCGGTGTTGCGGTTTGTTCGCTGAGGCCGTTGCTCGGATGGCATACGCTGTGGCGGTTGAAACGCGTCGGTGTGTCTCCGGTTTCGGAGGATGTGTTGGCCGCGCTGCGGCGCGTGTCCGAACGGCTCGGCCTGCGTCGCGCGGTGAGCGTGTTGCAATCGACGTTGGCTCAAGTGCCGGTCGTCGTCGGTTATCTGCGGCCGGTGATCCTTTTGCCGGTCAGCTTGATGACCAGCCTACCGGCCGAGCAATTGGAAGCGATCTTGGCTCACGAGCTGGCTCATGTGCGGCGGCATGATTTCGTGGTGAACCTGCTGCAAACGCTGGTCGAGACGATTTTCTTTTATCACCCGGCTGTGTGGTGGCTGTCGCGTCAGATTCGAGTCGAACGCGAGCACTGCTGCGACGACCTGGTGGTCGCCTCGTTCGGCAACCGCATCGAGTACGGCCGCGCGTTGCTGGCGATCGAAGAATTGCGCGGTCGCAGTTCGGTGCTGGCGTTGGGAGCCGCTGACGGTTCACTGCTGTCTCGCATTCGACGGATCGTTGGGAGCAACACAAACGGTGCCGCGAATTCTCCGTGGCTCGTGATGTGTCTCATCACCTGCTGCTTCGGAGTGATCTGCGGGATGAGTGTTCTGGGGTGGCAGGGTCTCACCAAGGCCAACCCGGATGACTCGCAAACGCTGCTCGTCGTCGAGTGGTTCGCTGTCGTGGATGACGATCTCGTCCAGGAGATTCGGGCGCTGAAGCCAGCCGCCGGAGAAGAACTCCCAGCCACCGGTGCCGAAACGATTCGCCGAAACTCGGACGAACTACGAGCCATCGTGAAAAAACATCTGGGTGATCCAGCGCAGGTCTTGCTCTCACGGCACTCGAAAGTTCTTCCGCCATCGGCACCTGCCTTTCGTCCGACCGGGATCGCGCACAGTTCGGGGTTCGGACAGCACGTCAAGATCGGAGATCATCCGGTTTTAGTGACGCATGGCGGTGGAGGATTTTATTTCGTTGAGGAACGGAACAACGCAGCCGGCGTGCGACTTAAGATTCACTATTCGTTCGGAGTGGGTTCAACACACTCAGGAAATGTTCCGGTGAACCTGGATGCGGACATCGTGCCGGGCGAGGCCATCGTCAACGTGATTGGCCTGAAGCCTGGTGCCGAGTGGCAAGCGTCGATGATCATGGTTCACGAGGCGATCCGCGTTCCGGCCAATCAGGTTGAGTTCTTCAAACCGCTGGCTCGCGCGGACGACTGGATTCGTCTCGGCTCTGCGGGAACGAAGCGGCGAGTTGCGCGAGCCGCTGCGTGGCAATCCAAAGCGAAGCGTGTTGCCTCCACGGTTGAGCCAGCTTGGACCCGCAACATGCCAAACGGCGGCCATGTGCAACTTGTCGCCATCAGCCGACCCAAGCAGGGACCGATGATTTGGTGGGATCCGGAGGGCCGGTCGATTTCGGGCATCGACCACAACCCGTTCGCGTCCACTTCTCATGCCGACGAGGACATCGTCGCCCTGGTTCGCATTTGGGAAGACGGCGTTCGACGAAATCTCCATGACCCAGGTGGCACTCGATCAGGGAACGGAGCCCGCGATCTGCCGGAACGCGGGGACACAACTGCTGGTTCCCAACTCGTCACCGTTCCCGCCGTGCTCGCCAACGCGGACGGTCGCCAGAGTCTCAAGATCGGCGCGGGATTCGGAGTCTGGACGGCCGAAACGGAATTGAAAGCCGATCGAGACGCCACCGCGAAACTCGGCGATCTCACCGTTCGCACGGCGGCTCTTTTCGACCACTCGGTGATTGGTAAGACGACGACCTTATTCCGGTGGACACCAACACGCGACTTCGATCTGACGACGGCCGCCGTCACCAAGAACGGCAAGGTGGTCGCCTCCACGTCCAATCCAACGGTCTATGAAAATCCAACGGTCTCTACCAACGAGCCATCGAATACCTTGAATTCCGGAATCTTCTTTGATCATCCTCTCCTCCTGGCTGAGATCGATCACTTCCTCGTCAAGAGCCGTCCCTGCCACTGGACCGAGTTCACCGGCTTCGCAGTCGAACCAACCGAGCCACTCGACCCGCCGATCGACTTTTCCAAGCCTGACGACGAGCAAGCCCTCAACACGCAAAAGCCGGAGACGTTCATTGCGGCGTTGCCGAACGGTGCGCGAGTCGAATTCGTCGGGCTGGCTGCGATGGAGGCCGAGCCGAAGACGTGGTGGAAGCCGGATGGGTCTCCGCTCAACGAAGTGCCGCTGTCTGACAAGGGCGTTGTGAAATCCGCCGGGCCGAACGAACGACGCGGGTTCATTCGAGTTCACGGAGTCAAACGCAAATTGGACGTCATCGCGAACTACGCTGGCGTCCGAATGGACTTTGGTCGCGCTGAGGAGCCCGGAGCCGTACTTTGCGACGTTCGTGCGTTTCCGATCGGCAAGTTAAAAACGGCGCGTGTCGAAGTTGGCTTGGCGACGGAATCGTTGTCGCCGGTGCGTGTGCTTGATGCCGGTGGCGCGAAAGTGCCCAGACCGGCGGATGCTACTGCCGACCACATCGCGGAAGACATTGAGGTCGAGATCGTCGTCCGGGCAAAGTCCAGCAATCCGCAGACGGCCGATGATGCCCGCGAGCGAACGTGGATCACCTTCGAGGCTCCCGTTTCGGGCCATCGGCAGATGGATCTGGTTCTCAAGTTGATCGACAAAGATGGCAAAGCACACGACAAGGAATCGGTGACCGGGACTGGATCGGACGCAGCGCGCCGCAAATCGACCTACATCTTCGACGTGCCATTCAACCGAGTCGCACGCTTTGAATACCGCATGCGGCTGTATCAATACTGGGTCACGTTCGACAACGTCGCGCTGAATCCGGGTGAGATGACCGACGTGAAGGTGAGATTCGAGACGCTGGCTGCGGTGGACGGTGCGGAAACTGAAGCCGCCATCAGTGAATTGGGACCAGAGTCGAACGGCCTGCGTTCGCGTCTGGTCGCAGTGCCGACGACGGCGAATGACGAAGCGCCTGATCTCACGAAGTCTGCGAGTCTGTTTGCTCGCGGAGAGGACGTGACGTTTGCGGTGGAGTTGCAGAACGTCAGCGACAAGCCGGTGACGTTGATTGGCGTGCGACATGACGCGAAAGGGCAACCCAAGTTTGAAGGAAAGCTGGCTCCGGAATTCTTCGCGCCACATTTGTTCGAGTGTGAATTCACCGATGCCAAGGGCCAGCCAGTGCCTCGGACGGCGCGCGTCTTCTTGGAGATGCCGCACCTCTTGAATGGGGCGTTGACTCACGAGATTGCTCCGGGCAAGTCGTTGGTCGTTCAACTCCGGCCGGCCAAGTTCGGAGTTCCGATGGATCACCGGCTGCTGCCGGGGAGCTACCGCGCGAAGATCCGTTATCGAGGAGCGGGTGAAAAGGGATTGGCGTTCTTCAAGGAACATTTTCCGAACGGGCCACATGCGAAGGCTTGGTCGGGAGAGGTCACGTCGAACGAAGTGGCCTTCACCGTGGCCAATGATCAGTCGGCACCGAAGCCTCCGCAGCTTGTGTGGGGGCCGGTCAAAGACGGACTGCAAGCGGCGGTCGAGTTTCGTCAGCCGCCCGGAGCGACTCCGACGAATGATCCGCCGGGAACATTTCTGACCAAGCCGGAAGTCTCAACGATCTTCCATGTGAAGAATGTCTCAGACCGCACGATCAAGTTCGTCAGCGAGACGGGACGGCAGCTCGATGAAGTCACGGCCACCGACGAAGCGGGGGAGACCAAACGGCTCGAAGGGGCGTTCTCCACCGGATGGCCGATCATGGTTCGCTGGACGCTGAAGCCTGGTGAGATCGCGGAACTTCACGCCGGAACTGCTGGCATCGGCCTCATCAAGAAGCCCGGCAAATACACGCTGCGGTTCAGCATCAATTTCGGCAGCCTCTCTCGAAACAAAGGCGAAGGGGACGACGGATTCCCCAAAGAAGACGATTGGCACCAAGTGCTGCCAACGGGAGACATGCCGATCACGATTCGTGCTCGGCCGCCGGTTGTCGTGCCGGTTGGTGCCAACGGTGAGATTCGCGGCGTGTTACTCGACGCCACGACGGGCGAGCCGGTCGAAGGGGCGAAGGTGGCGTGTGGAGCACTCATCAATCCTTCGGGACAACGGCTTGGATCGAGCGCCGTTACGGATGACGAAGGACGATATCGGCTGCACGTTCCGTCGCCGGGGATCTACAACGTCTGGCTCCACGAGTACGACAGAAACCAATGGATGACTGTCGCGGCCGATGACGGTCTTCTCGTGGAAGCCGGCAAGGCGACGGCGTCGCAGATGTTTCTGGTCAATGCTCGCAAGATCGCCGGCACGCTGATCTGGAACGGCAAGCCGGTTGAGTATCCCGTTGTGAAGTGCAACTCGGCGGCGCGGCCCGAATCTTTGGGCCTCGAATATCTTCACAAGATGCGGACGAAAGCGGACGGCAGCTTTTGGTTCGCCGTCCCGCCCGGTCGAGCCTACCTCTACGTCGATGAAGAATCTCGGCAGACCAAAGACAGCGAGACCGGCGGCTTTCGTTCCGCACACGCTCCTGTGGAAGTTCCGGTCACCAGTGATGCCGCACCCGTGATGCTGTCTCTGCAAACTCCGGACAAGAAGCTGGGCGAGACCGAGTGGCTCAAACGCTCGACGCCGGGAACTCAGATCGTCCGCCGATCAGGCACGCAGAACGTCACCGGCAGCGTCGTCGATGAATCCGGCAAGCCGATCGCCGGAGCCAAACTCCTCCGCGACGACGGCTCGATCATCTCCAGCAACGACAAAGGGGAGTTCCGCATTGAAGCGCCGAAGGGAATCCAACTGACGCTGCACGCGGTCGCACCCGGATATCACGTCTGGTTCGGCACTCCGACCGCCGGCGACGTGCTCAAGATCATGCTCGAACGGAAGCAGCGACCGCGTGTTGCTACGGCATCCGGCGAAGCGGCTCAGGCACCGACCGTAGAAGCCCCAAATCCAAACGCAGACCTGATTCGTGCTCCCGCGATCGACAATGGAGGTCGCGCGCAGCCGCCTCGTGTGGGAGCTGGCGACATCGACGACGGTGACGAAGGGCGAGTGAAGCCGGAGCCGATTGATGAGGAAGCTGTGCGGCTCAGAGGGGTCGGGCAAAAGTTCTTTCCGCTTGCGGACTATGTGTCGATGGCGGCGGCGTATGCGGAGCTGTGTGATCGGACTTCGGCGACCATCGACGATCATCTGTGGTACGGACACGCGCATCAGCTCGCGAGGAACTGGCCGGCGGCGGTGCGGGCTTATCACGGAGCTTTGATCAAGCTCGATGCACAGATCGCGGCGACGGAGATCAAACTCAAGCCGCTCGAAGAGCAGGTCAAGCTCGATGAGTCGATCAAGTTCCAGAGGGGCAATCCATACCTGTCCCTCAAACGGGACCAGGAGCAGCTTCCGAAACGATGGCCGGACCTTGTTTTGCTGATTGGTCACCTGGAGTTGGTCGAACTGAAGAACCCGACGGCCGCAGCCAAGACGCTGTCGCGCGGGCTGCGGTTTGCTCCGGAGTTGGCGGTGCCGCTCGCCGAGTTGCTGGCGAAAGCTGAAGCCGCCGCAAAGGGAAAGCCGGATTACATCCGAGGGATGCAGTTCATCGACTCATTGGAGACTCAGCGATATTTGGCGATGGCGCAGGAGCAACTCAATCAACCCGCTGTGGCCTTCGACACTTGGTCGCGAGTCCGTTTGGGCAAGCTCGTGTATCCGTCCTCCTACGCGACGACCGAGCCGGCGCATCTGAAAGAACTCGCGAGTAAGTTGCCTCAGGATTCATTGCAGCCGTATCACCGCTTCGTGCTCAAGACTCCTGATCGCGAACCGTTGAAACCGCGTGAGGCGAAGGACTTCCTGAAGGTTGGCCCGGCGAATCCGTTTAAGGCGACGCCGTTGCCGGGCATCGAGCTCACGAAGATCGGACCGTCCGCCAACAGCCTCGTCCAACTGCCCGACGGTCGTCTGCTGATGGCCTTCGCATCCGGCGATCAACACCACATCGGCATCAAGCTATCGAGTTCCACGAACGGCACCGAATGGGACGCTCCGTGGGAGTTCGCTCACAACAACGTCTTCGACACGCGCGCTCCGTCGCTGCTGGTCGATGACGACGGCGAGATCTGGATGCTCTGCCTGTCGAAGCGTCTGACGACTGAGCGCTTCGCGTCCGGTCCGTATGAGCTGTGGCTGACGCATTCGCGCGACGGTCATGATTGGTCGCCGCTGCGGTCGTTACAGATGCGCTCGGCATCTGCCCCCTGTTGTTTATAGCTAACTTTCTGGCAGAGTTTTAAAAATCTGGAAAGCGATCGCAAGGTCGTGCATTCGGCGGAGTCCAAGCCAGAATTGCAGCGGGCCTGGCGGGCGTTCGGTGGCACGGTTGTTGTATCCACCGAGCGAGGTTAGCAGTCGCAGAAATTCTGCGGGCGTCGGGGGCTTCAAGGGGGGGGGAATTCTCTTGGTTACGGACCAGACGGATTTCCATTCGTGTTCTGCAAACACTTGGTCGCAGGGGGTCTTGGGGTTGGTTCGATTCAGATGTGTCAAATAGAGAATTCGCCAAGCGATCACC
>JAPLNX010000147.1 GCA_026400935.1 Planctomycetia bacterium
AAAGATCAAACGAAAACTCGGCCTCGCTAACGGTGCCGAACTCAACCATGCCGCCGCGCAATGGGACCGGGAAAACGGGTGAGTGCTGATTGTGGCACGACGCTCAGAGCCTGTGAATTTTTGGGTAGCTGAAGTCGTAAGACTTCAGTTTTCTCGGCGAATTCGGAAGTCTTACGACTTCCGCTACGAAAAATTCACAGCCTCTCCGCGCCGTGCCTCACCGTCCAAGAACCAACTCACAATCCCAACTCTCCCCGGATGCGTGTCGGCGATGGCGTTCTTTTCCGTCACTGACAACAGCTCGTTCAGCCACGTCGGGAAATAGCAACGCGGTTGATCGAAGTAATTGCCAGACGGCAGCCCAATGAACCGCCATAGAACGCCAACGTTTCGATCCAGCACATAGTCGATCCCGATGCCGAGTTGCTGAAGATCATCCAATCCCAATCGACAATCGGGAGAGAGCAAATGGTGCAATGAGTCCAGCTCAAGATGATTCTGGGAATGACCAGCCTCAGTTGTTGTCGATTTTCGGTCGGTTTGCTCCAGCATGGCTTATCTCTTTTGAACTTTTTTGATGGACCGTTTTTTGTTTGTGACAAGTCTCTATACCGCTCGCGGCCCTGAATGTGATGTTTCGGACGATTGTTTAACCGCACGCCACAGGCACGCGCGTTTCCAAACGCGCGTGCCTGCGGCGTGCGGTTAAACAACTCATTCATGACCGAGAGCGGTATATGTGTTGCTCCGTTAAAGCTCGAAACAGAGATGCCTGAAGTCGCAAGACTTCAGGCATCTGAACTCTTGCGACTTCGGCAACCCAATTCCTTAGCCTGACGCAGCCGTCGCCGTCATGGCCCACCATTCCGCCGCGTGTTTTTGGTTCCACTTTCCAGAGGCATTACAAACTTGGAGGCAGTTCGCCAATGCGGATGCAGTCTGCAGTCGCGCCTGCGGCTCTTTCGCCAAGCACCGCAACACAATCTCTCCCAAGTCTTGATCGACTTTCTGTTGCAGGACGTCGGCCGGACGTGGCGGAGCTGTATAAGCATGCTGTTGCAGAATGTCTGCCAGCTTCTTTCCGTTAAAAACTGGTTGTCCTGTTAACAGATAGAAGCCCACAGCCGCCAAGGAATACAGGTCACTCCGCACATCCACCGAGCCTGGCGACAAGATGGATTCGGGCGACATATACAACGGCGATCCGCTCAGTCCAGCGGGAACACCATCTCGCTCTGGGTTCGCCGAGATCATGTGTGCCAAGCCAAAGTCCAACACCTTCAACGTGTCGTCGATCCCACCTCGGCGGCAGATCATCAGGTTCTCTGGCTTCACGTCGCGATGGATCAAACCTTTCGAGTGCGCTTCCGCCAGCGAGGCACACGCTTGTCTCAACAAGTGAATGACTCGCGCGGCCGGCAGTGGACCATGACGCTCCACCAGGTTGGCCAGAGTCAGCCCCTCGACGTATTCCATCGCGTAGTAAAAGATCCCAGTCGGGGTCACGCCATAGTCGTAAACCGCCACCGTATGCGGACTCGAAAGCTGACTCGTGAGCTGCACTTCAGACTCAAAGCGAGCCAGCGAACTTGGATTGATTTTGGAGGCTTGCAACAACTTGACCGCCGCCTGTCGGTGCAACATGTCATGCGTGGCTCGGTACACGACCCCCATCGCACCGTGTCCGAGTTGCTCTTGCAGTGTGTAGCTGCCGATCTGTCGCACACGTTCGATTTCATGCAGGCGGCAATCGTCGAGATGTGCCTTGGCAAGCTGCTCCAATTGGTCTGCAAGGTTACTGGCCTGTCCCGGATTGGCCGCGTCTGTGCTCGATTCGTCATCCAGCTTGGCCGCAATATCGAGGAAACAGAATGCGGGTTCCTCTTCTTGTAACCGCAGCAGCATCTCAAAACCGCGAGATGTTTGACCCAAACTCTCCGGCAACGATCCTGCCGCGAAGGCGGCACTCACCGATGAACGACGCAATGTCGGATGAGACACGACATGCTCCGCATCGTGATGCCACCGCACCGCACAGACCAGTTCTTCCGGAAAGCCCCAGTCCTGCATGACCTTGGCCGCGATACTCGCATGGTCCCAGCCGATCAGTTCTTTTTCCGCCTCGACAAATTCACGACGGACCTTCATCGCCTCGACGTAACCCGCCTCGTAAGTCTTCGTGAGCAGCGGCAACAAGAAGTCTTGTAGCAGACCGGCCATGTACGCGACTTCGGGGTCACCTCCCAACACGAGTGCGGCCTCGCGAGCAAACGCCGCTCGCAGCCGATTCTCTTCTTGAAACCGCGTGGCATTGATCAGTCGGCTCGTCATCATCGACGAGGCCGACCGCAACGCGGACGTCAGGACCAACATCTTCGTCCGACGCAGTCCCAGAATCGCGATCGCTTGATTCACCGAACCGACCTGATGTTGCAAGCCCACCGCCACCGAGTTCACTTGTCGTAGCAACTCGATCGTCAGCGCCGAATCTTGTTGGATCGGCTCCGCCAACTCGCGCGGCGTGGAATTCGGATCGTCGGCCAGCGCCGTGAAAGCCATCACCGACTGCGGCAGTGCCGGAAGCCGAAAATCTGTCGGCAACTTCAGCGGAGGCAAACCCTCAAAGGCGCTCTCACTGATCGTTGGCCAATCCAATTTCATCGTCATGTTTCCTGCCTGTCATGGCGGTGAATTGCCAATTTATCCATCGCGTTTTTCTCGACAGAAATCAACAACTCATTAAACTACACTGGAAAGAGCGCACGCGGTTGATTGCGATAGCTGCCGGTCGAATTGCCAATCAGTCGCCATAGACCGCTCGGATTCACGTCGATGGAAAGGCCGAATGCTTTGAGGTCTTCGAGTCCCAACTGACACCCAGGCATAAACATCTCCGGCAGAGAGACTGGCCCAGATGTTGTCGCAGTGCCAACAGTCTCTGGCTGTGGATTCTGCAGTTGGCTCATTGGAAATATCCTCGGCTGCACGTTGTTGCAGGAATAGTTCAGACCAAGCTGCTCGCTGAATGCGGACGATTCAATGGTGTGGAGCAGCCGTACCTGGGCCACAAGTACGACCAACCAGTTTGGTTCCACCGTATGGATTCATTCCGCAGCCAGGAGCAGTCAAGGCATTGAGCAATTCGCCAACTGACGTTGAAGTCATTAACGCCAGTTGTCTCAATCACGCTTTCGACACAATCCTTGGTCTCGCGGTATCGAGAGGTCTGCCATTCACTGAATGGTGAATTCCCTGAGAACGCATCCTGCAACCGCAACTTCTGCCTGCCGAACCGCTCGAATGAGCAGCACACTTGGCAGGAAGGTCCACCTGATTCAACTCATCACCGCCCACAACTTGTGACAATATCTTCTACGTCCCCCTCGCTTCGCGCGATATGTTTCGCCGAGGACAGTCACTGGTGAGCGGTCGCCTTGTGCGCGTTGTCTGGGTTCATGATGCCACGTGGATCGAGTGCGGCTTTGATTGCCCGCAGGGCATCGACTGCCGGACCGAATTCGGGGCAGAGATCGCGACTGGCTTGCGAGCCAGTCGCAGTGTCACTTCGGTGATCACGCCGAGCGTTGCTTCCGAACCGACAAACAGATGTGGGAGGTCATAACCCGCCGACGATTTCCGAACTCGGCTGCCGGCGCCGGTGGTTTCTCCCGCCGCCAAGATTGCATTCATTCCGAGTACCCGCTCGCACATATTCGCACTACTTGCGGTTGGCGAGTGAGCGGGCTTGGTTCTGTTCGCGGTTCATCATCCAGAGCAAGAACGGGCTAGCGATGAAGACCGTGCTGTAGGTTCCGACGAGCGTTCCAACCAACATGCAAAACGCAAAGCCGTGAATTCCTTCACCACCTACGAAATACAGAATGGCGACTACGATAAAGACGGTGGTCGCAGTCAAAATTGTGCGAGACAAAGTTTGGTTCACGCTGTCATTCACCATCTGCGCGGTCAAGTTCGGGTTACGACCTCGAATTTCACGAACGCGGTCGAAGATCACGATCGTGTCGTTCAATGAATAACCAATGATTGTCAAGAACGCTGCAACAACGGACAGGTTGAGCTTGAAATCATCAAGCGCCAACAGTGGTCCGAGTGTCGGGATTTTCGACAGGTAGTAAGCCATTGGCAAACACGCCAGCACAAAGAGCACGTCGTGAAACACCGCGATCACGGCCGCGACGCCGAAGTCCGCCTTCGTAAACCGGAACCACAAGTAAATGATCGTGGCTGCACCGCTCGCGAGCAGTGCCAAGATCGCCATGTACCGCATGTCTTCTGCGACCGAACTCGCGAAGTTGCTGACTTCCTCGAAGATTGGGGTCGTCGCCATCGTCTTCTTCATCGTGGCCAGAGCTGTTTCCAAATCGGCACTGGGGACCGTCGAGCGAACCTCCAGCAACATCTTGGAGTAATTACGGACCTTACCTTCTTTGGCAGAAGTTCCAGAACCTTCCAGTCCAGTCATCCGAAATAATGCTTCTGGCTCAACATAGGACTTGTTGACCTTCTGAAGTTCGGCCATCAGATAGGACGTAGCGGTTGACGTGGTGATTTCGCTGCTGAACGACAACTCAGATCGCAATCCTCCCGTGAAGTTGTCATCCGAATCGGGATTAATACTGTCCGACTCGTCAAGAATCTCCGTTACGGGTTTTGTCTTCGTGGGAGCGTCACTCTTCGTTTTCGAAACGGGCTCCTTGTCCTTTGTTGGTTCTTCCTTCTCGGCCGTTGTTGTTTCAGCTTGTTTTTCTGGGGTCGACTCTGGCTTATCAGTCTCTTTCGATTCTGTCACCGCAGGTTTAGCGTCTTTCTTAGTGTCCTCAGCGTCAGATTCTTTTTCCTTGGATTTCTTCTCATTAGTAATCGGCTGCTCTGATTTTTCTTCCGACTTCTTTTCCTCGTCCTTCGCTGGCACCCCTTTGACTTCGTCGTCTCCTTGAGCTGTTGGGAGTCGGTCGGACAAATCTTTCAACACGATGTTGCCGACAGTTGTTGTTGTGTCGTTCTTAGAGACTGCCTTCGGCTCAACTGGTTTTGACAGCGGAGTGAAATCAAGTGTCACTCGCTTCAACTCATATTTCGCATCGTTACTAAAAGTCTGTGAAATGCCGTCACGAATTTTATTGACGTCTTGTTCTTTGGTTCGGAGGCGGAACTGTTTGCCCGATTCAGCGGCCGCACTTTCATCTGACAACGCTAATCGTTCGAGCGACATGCTGTTCGAGAAGGTGGCGCTGAGTTTGTTTCGCACATCGTCGATCTGCTGGGCTTCCTTGAATTGGAATGTGATCATCGAACCGCCGCTGAAGTCGATGTCCAAACTCTCGGTTCCGCGAGCGAACAACAGTACGAGACCGAAGACGATGAACGAAACCGAGAATGTCACGGCAGTCTTCATCTTGGCAATGAAGTCGTATTTCGGCACACCAATCAGTTTGCCCATCTTCAATTCTTTGACCCAGCGTTTACGTTCGGCGATATCGAACATCAAATGCCCGAAGTACAACGCGGAAAACATGCTCATAGTGATGCCGATAAAGAGGCTGACCGCGAAGCCTTTGATCTGATCGGTGCCGATCATGTAGAGCACAACCGCCGCGATTAGCGTCGTGATGTTCGAGTCCACGATTGCCGACAGTGCTTTGTCGAAGCCGTTGAAAATGGTCATTTTCAAACTGCTTCCGCGTGCCATTTCTTCGCGCATTCGTTCATAAATCAGCACGTTGGTGTCCACCGCCATACCGATCGTCAACACCATGCCCGCGAGGCCGGGGAGTGTGAACGTGGCATTACAAATCGCCATTGAGCCGAGAATCAAAACGAGATTCAAGATCAATGAGAGGTCCGCAATAATCCCCGAAAATCGATAATACACCAGCATGAAGATGAAGACGCCGAGAGACGACAACCAAATCGACAGCATCCCTTTGCGTTGCACATCGACACCCAGCAGAGGACTGATTGAAAACTCGGCGATTGGCTCAGGGTTGATTGGGAGATCCAAGGCACCCGCAGTGAGTACACCGACCAGTGCTTGCAGTTCTTGTTGTGAAAAGTTGCCCGTGATTTGGCCGTTGTCACTGATTGTCGAATTGATGTTCGGGGCAGAGTGCAATTGGCCGTCGAGCAGAATCGCTAGCTGACGCTTGTGTCCATCGTTGGATGGGCGATTGCTATTTGTCAGCCGAAAGAATCGTGAGGCACCTTCGCCATTAAACGAAAAGTTGACTGCCGCTGAACCTGTTTCCGAAAGCCCCACCGTCGCTCGCGTCAAGTACCGCCCAGTAACGACATCGTCCTCTTTTTCTTGAATAATCAAGACCTGCGTCGCCGGGACATCTTTGCCAAGCTTCGGGTCTTTGCGTTGAACCGTGCGTGTCGCCACGGTTGCTGTGCCACTCGAAGGGATCTCTCCTTTTGAGGAAACTGTTCGCCAGACCGCGACAACTCGATTGCCATCGCTCACGGTATCCTTCGTTTTAGGTTGAGCCAGCGCCTGCTTAATGATGCTGCTGTGGTTACGGGAGTTCGCCACGATGCCGAACTCAAGGCTGCCAAGCTGAACCATTCGTCGCTTTTTTTCCGCAACGACACCCTGATCAGCTCCAGGAATAATGACCTCAATGCGATCGGTACCAACGCGGCGTACGGCGACTTCTTCGGTACCCGATGGATTGATGCGTTTTTGAATGGTCTGTACCAATTGGTTCATTGCCGATTCAATGTTCTTGTTTTCGGCGATCGCTTCCTTCGTTTCCACCTGATAGATCAAGTTCGTGCCACCGGCGAGGTCGATGCCGAGTCGCATCGCGTTCTTCCAACCGCTGACTTCGCCCGCATTAATCATCGCGAAAACAAATGGTGCCAGACCGAATGTGAAGGAGAGCAGAACCGTGCCGATGCGATTCGAGAACTCCTTCAGACGCAATGTCCGAGCCAGTAATGCTCCCAAAACATAGGGAATCACGCAGAGCGCGACTAACACCAACAATCGAATTCCAACATCAATAACCGGAGCCTCTTTAGTGGTCACTGCCACTTTGTCCGCTGCGGCCAGAAGCGTCATTCCCATCGAAAAATCGTTCATTGAGTCTTATCCCCAATTCAGTTTCAAAAGCTCAAATTGTTGTGAGAGTCGGCGACAGGTTAACTGGCAGAAGGCTTGTTCGTTTCCGCAGGAGGCGTGTCCGACAGCGGGCCTTGAATGGCCGTTCGCAAGAACTGCAACTTGACGTTGTCGTCCACGCGCAATGTCACCTCTTTGCCATCGCTCGAGAAGTTGGTGACAGTGCCGATGATTCCGGAAAACGTCACGACACGGTCATTCCTCTTGAGGCCACTCAGCAATTTTTCACGCTGTTTACGCTCACTGGACTGTGGCCGGATCACGATGAAGTACATCAGCATGGCCATCATGACCAGCATGGGCATCATCTGCCGAAGTAAATCGCCTAAGTTTTGCGGGGCTTGCTGCGCAGCAGGTTCGGCCTCAGCCAGCAATGAAATCATCGACAAAAAATCCATACTGAAGTCCAAATCCTAAGTCCAAGCGTGCGGGGTGATTCAAAATTCGGCCTAGCCTGGAAGGCCCAAAACGCCGTGACCTGAAGTCTCGCAACGCGTTCCGCTGAAAATCCATCCGCAAAGAGGAGGCGTAGTTTAGAGTTGGCCATCTCAGCGGGCAAGCAGCGTACAACGCCAAGACTACCGCCATCTTGCACTCAGGAATGTGCTACTGGCGTGGGCGTGTGTTTGACGAGTTCGGCGATCATGTCGCGAGTGGCCGCGGCGACTGCTTGCTCCCAGCCATCGGCTCCAAACTGCGAACGATATGGCTCACGCGTATGTGCGAAGTTGATCGCTCGCGAACTATTAACGAGCGCGCTGAAACCATCCGCTCGGAATCCAACCGCAACATCGGCTGCTGCACCACCTTGAGCACCGTAACCTGGAATTAGCAAAGGGACATGCGGCATGGCCGCACGCAACTCGGCGAGCTCTTCCGGATAAGTCGCTCCCACAACTGCACCGACGCAGCCGAAGTCATCACCCGATTGAGTCGATGGGCATAACGTCGCGAGCGACAATTCTTCAACAATCTGTGCCACGTGGCGATACAACGGCGTGCCGTCTGTCGTCCGATCTTGCAACGTTCCCGCTCCCGGATTGCTGGTTCGAACGAGCACGTACAAACCGGCTCCACGCTCGGCAGCCACTTTGACAAACGGCTCCAACGTATCGCGACCAAGATATGGATTGATCGTCAATGCATCGGCGGCCCAGGCGGCGGCATTCGGATCCGAGCCTGCCAAATACCCTCGGGCATAGGCCTCGGCCGTCGAGCCGATGTCGCCCCGCTTCGCGTCGCAGATCACGATGAGTCCCGCCTTCCGCGCGTGCCTCATGACGTTTCCCAGCGCGATGCATCCATCGGGACCGAGTTCCTCGAAGAACGCCGCCTGGGGTTTAACCGCAGGGACTAGCGGGGCGACCACGTCGATGATTCGGCAGCAAAATTCTTCAAATGCCGAAGCTTGAATCGCGCGATCCGTCGTCGCTCGCTGCTTCGCCGCAGAGATCACTGCAGGCGGGAGTTGATCAAATCGGGGATCGAGTCCGACCAATGCAGACGTGCGAGTGCGACGTATCGCCGCATGTAAGCGTTGAATGTAATGCGTCATGGTCGCGAGATTGTGTCGGGCTTGGTACGAGTGAGCAAGCACATGCGACTTGACCGCAAAGTCTCGCAGGTCGGCACAATGCACGACCTGCATGTGGGTCGTAACGGTCGTGGCTAGAAAATCAGCAAGTTCTTCAATTGCAAATTTGCATCATGCAAAAGGTGGCCTAAAGTAATCACAACGTCACGGCCATGAGGCGAATCGACAACGCTGTTGCCGTGACACCACAGACCAACATGAGTAGCACCTAAGAGATGGTGAACAGCGTCAAGACGCAGCTTAGCAGCTGTTTCTTCAGCGGCGCGGAGGTTGGGCTCGGGGCATGGAACTGTTCCGGTGTGGCTTGAAGCACGCGTAAGCGGGCTTCGACAGGAATTGGTTTTGTGTCATCCAACTTCGAGGAGCAGGGCATGGCTTTGGGACTTCTTCGCCAGCGGTGCTGGCTGATTGTAGTGTTGTTGAGCACCTTGATGGTTGTGCCGAGCGTTTCGCTTGCTGGCCCCAAAGTGCGAGTCGATGCCAAAGACGCACGGCAAGCAACACAAGTCGGCGAAGATTTTGAACGGACTCGGCGTTGGATTGACGCGATCGAGCATTACGAAGCGTCGCTCAAAAAATGGCCAGATGACCGTGAACTCAGTTACGGCCTACGACGCTCGAAGATTCATTTTGGGATTGAGCGACGTTATTCGGATAACAGCTTTCGCAAGAGCATGTTGACGTTGTCGCGACCGGATGCGTTGTCTCTCTTCGATGACGTGATCAACAAGATCAAGTCAAGCTTCGTAGATCCGCTCAGTTCTACATCGTTCGTCGCTCACGGAACCGAGAGTCTATATCTCGCGTTGGCCAGCGAACGGTTTCTTGACCACCATTTGCCGGATCGCAACAGCCGACAAACAACACGAGACGGGATCGCTCGCTTACGAGAGACGCTTCGCAAAAACTATTGGAACAAGTCGCTCAACAGCGGGTTCGCCGCTCATCAAACCGTGAGCGAAGTCGCCGCGATGGCGGAACAGACCACGGGACTCAGTGGTACCGCAGTCGTGATGGAATATCTCTTTGGTGGCTGCAACGCACTGGATGACTACAGCAATTGTCTCACGCCCGATCGGCTGAGCGACCTTTATGACAACATTGATGGCGAGTTCGTGGGACTTGGAATCGAAATGAAGGCTGAGGCGGGACGAGGCCTGTATCTCGTCAACGTGCTCCCGGAAAGCCCGGCTGCTGAAGCAGGATTGCACGTCGGCGATTACATCGTGGCGATTGACAACATTGATTGCCGCAACATGTCCACTGATGAAGCGGCAGGCAAACTCAAGGGGACTCCGAACAGCCGAGTCCGTCTCGAACTGAGCGGCCTATCCGCCGCTGATCGCCGTACGGTCAACGTCACTCGACGCGCCGTTCAAGTGAAGAGCATTCCAGTCGTGA
This sequence comes from Planctomycetia bacterium, assembly GCA_026400935.1. Taxonomy (GTDB): domain Bacteria; phylum Planctomycetota; class Planctomycetia; order Planctomycetales; family Planctomycetaceae; genus SXKJ01. Next base: position 10,140 of record JAPLNX010000147.1, read on the forward strand.
AAATGGTCGATGAGTCACGGGGCATCGGTTACATCCAAATGACCGGCTTCCAAAAGAGTACTCCTGCAGAGCTTGATGACGCTCTGGCTCGACTCAACCGTCAGAGCATGCGATTGCTGATATGGGACGTGCGTGGCAACCCCGGCGGACTCCTAACGGCCGCAGTTGAAGTGCTCGATCGGTTCATCGACAACGGCGTCTTGGTTTCGACCAAAGGCCGCACGACGGATCAGAACTGGGCGTACTCCGCACATCGTCCAAATTCTTCAAATGTTCCAATCGTATTGCTGACGGACGAAAACAGTGCTAGTGCCAGTGAGATTGTCGCCGGTGCAATCCGCGATCATCAGCGAGGGACAATCGTAGGTCGTAAGACTTACGGCAAATGGTCCGTGCAAAGCATCTTCCCGGTCCAACGCAACGTCGGACTGCGACTGACCACTGCTAAATTTTATTCACCAGCAGGCAAGACTCTTGGCAAGATCGGTGTGAAGCCGGACGTCGAAGTTGAGCTTCCAGAACATGTCGTGCTGCATCGTGGTCCGATGGCGAACTCACTCGACGAAGATCCGGACATCCGCAAAGCACTCGATGTCGCCCGTGACCAGCTCGATGGCCGCAAGCTCTTCTCGAATCGAGCGACTGACTGAATCAAATCGATGTGCCATTTTTTTATAGGTACTGTTGTGGTTAGTTATGACTGGTCTCCGACCGAGTCACTCATTTTGACCGAAGTCCCGGATCTCAAAAAACAGCGACGCTGAAGTAAATTCAGAGCACGGCAACAACTCAAAAGGCCCGCCAAGTTATGTGACTTGGCGGGCCTTTTTGATTCCTGCAAATGTTCTACCGACCAATCCGCTATCCTGCTGGCTTGGCCGCTGCTGGTTTTTTCTTCTCACTGAAGAAGAGTAAGAACAGCATTAACACTCCGAAGGCACCGAAGGCAGGAATGATCCAGATTTCTTTCCATTGATGGCCGACGACTTTGTCACCTTCTGTGATCGCATAATGTCCAGCAACTTGTCCTTGGATAATCGATCCGACAAACATTCCAAAGCCGTATGTTACGAATGCAATCAAGCCTTGAGCCGCAGCTCGGATTTTTTCGCTCGCTTGTTGATCGACATAGACTTGGCCAGTAACGAAGAAGAAGTCGTAGCAGACACCATGCAAAATCAGTCCGAGGTACAGCATCCAGATTTTGTCATTGGCATCGCCGAAGCCGAACAAGAAGTAGCGACCAGCCCATGCCGCCATGCCCGCCAACAACATGTATTTCACGCCGAGACGGCTGAAGAACAAGGGGAACACGAGCATGAAGAATATCTCAGACATTTGGCCCCACGTCTGTTTTGACGCGGCATCTTTGATGGCCAGTTCATTCAAGAATCCGTTCGTCAGGTTGTAGTAGAAGGCCAGCGGAATACAGGTCAAGAACGAGCCCAAAACGAATATGAAGAACGATCGGTCCTTCATCAATGCGATGGCGTCGAGTCCTAAGATTGCTCGAATACTGACTGGTTCACCTTTGGCTTTGGGGGGAGTGTCTGGAAGGAAGAAGCTGAAGAGTCCCATCACAATGGATGACCCAGCACCAATCAGCATTGGCGTATTTTCGGCTTCGATCCCGAGCTTTCCGACGACTTGCCCGGCGGCAATCCAGCCAATCGTCCCCAAAACTCGAATGCCAGCAAACTGATTGCCTGAGTCTGTCATTTGGGCAAACGCCACGCTGTTTGTCAGGGACATCGTGGGCATGAAGCAAAGAGTGTGCAGCAACAGCAGCGTGTAGAACATCGTGAAGTCGGTTTGTTGAGCCGCCAGATAAAGGAGTACGCCACCCGCGATGTGCAAGATCCCCAGTACTTTTTGGCTGGAGAAGAATCGGTCGCAAATCATCCCCACAAAGAAGGGCGCAATCATCGCCGCCAAGTTGGTGGTGGCGTAGCAATTGGAAGTCTGTGGGTCAGTGAAGTGCAGCGTCTTCGTCAAAAACGTGTACATCGTGACGAACCACGAGCCCCACACGAAGTACTCCAGAAACATCATCACTGACAACTTCATTCGAATTGTCGTGTTCATAGTTCGTCCATCTTGATGAATGAGTGAAAAGATCGCCGCAGCAGCGGACACAGGGGGGAGCATCTTGCCGGTGCTTGTGCGACGCCGCAAGCGTGTCGATGAGTTGTGTCGGAGATCAGCCGGTTGCGACTTTGAGTCGATCGACATAAGCGTATGAACTCCTCAATGAAGAATCCGGGCGCATATGCCAAACGTTTCACTAACGCGAATTTCTCCACGGAGGCATAACCAAAGAGGTGAATTCAGTAGGTAATATTGATGAGGTCACTCGCTTGGGGTGTTGCTTGATGGTCGTCCCGGGAAGAAGGCATTGGTGCGAGTCCGATACATCGCGTAGTCAGGACGGCGGTCGGTGATCGTGCTTTCGAGGAGCGTGACTCCTGAGACTTTCATCAGCAGAACAGACATCAGTATCGGACTGAGGATCGTCCCCCATGCTCCGCCTGCGGAGGCAATTGCGTAGAGGCCCCACCAGACACAGAAGTCGCCGAAGTAATTGGGGTGCCGCGTGTATCTCCACAGTCCACGATCCATCACTTGACCCTGGTTTTCAGGTCGGCCTTTGAAGCGAGCCAATTGCCAGTCGCCGACCGTTTCAAAGAACAGGCCGATGCTCCACAAGAGAAGCCCAATCGCATCGAGCCAGCCGAGTGGCCTGCTAGATGTTGTTGAAATTCCAGCTTGAATCGGAAATGACACGAACCACAAGATGACCGCCTGCAAGACAAACACCGTTAACAAGCTAACCCACCAAAAGCGACTCCCATGATGATCTCGCATCGCTCGATAACGTCGATCTTCACGATGCCCCCAATTCCGCCACAACAAAAAGAGCGACAGCCGTAAGCCCCAAGCCGTCGTCAATGCAACTAACAAGATCGCTCGTGAAGAGTCGTGAGAACTTCGCTCAAACGCCGTCCACGCCACGATCACGAACCCGCATCCCCAAAATGGATCAACGATACTGGCGTCGCGCCGCACTAGACTGACCAGCCACAACATAAATAACGCGGCCAGCGTCACGACAAATGTGGCGAATAAAGTTTGTCCGAGTAGCGACATCTTGGCTTTTTTTCTTGAGGCAACATGGTGCCGGAAATTCTGCGATCAGTTCGATAGGATCAACTCACCGCGAGCCAATTCCTCAAACGAAATCGAGAGGGCTTCATCATGCGCATTGGTCACTGTCAGTTGGATTCAGAGCTTGGCAACTTTGAGGGAAATCTCAAGAAGGTCGTGCGCGGACTGGAGCGGATGGATCGGGACCGAGTCGAGATTGTCTGTTTCCCGGAATGCTTTTTGACGGGATATCCCGACGACGAGAAGTTGGCTCGGGAGGGAGCATTCGCCGTTGATTCGCCACAGATGATGAAACTGTTGCATGAGACCAGTGGTTTTGAGGCGGCGTTCATTGTTGGGTTCAACGAACGTCGCGGAGCGGACCTCTACAACACGGCAGCAGTGATTCATAAAGGCCATTTGCTGGGTGTCTACAGCAAGTGCTCGGCCTACATGCACTTTCACAAACAGGGTCGCGACTTTCCGGTCTTCACGCACAAAGGCCTGACGTTCGGCGTCGTGATTTGTTCGGACGGAGGCTACATCGAGCCGACTCGTTTGCTGGCGTTGAAAGGTGCTCGCGTCGTGTTCGCGCCGCACTTCAACAACATCACCAAGGAAGGGCTGATCGGCCACTTTATGAAAGTCCGAGCCGATCATGTCGCACGTGCAGTTGAGAACAGCGTCTATTTCGTGCGCGGCAACAATGTCTCGCTCGGTAAAGAGGAGTGCATCACAAAGTCTGACGGTGTCGGTTACGGCGACAGCTACATTGTTGACCCACACGGCGAGATTGTTGTCCGCAGTCGCCGGCATGAAGAGGATGATCTCTTCATCGACATTGATCCGAACATCATTGATCGTGGCTGGGGCGTCGGTCGGTCGTTGTGGAGTGCTCGGGAGTTCGGAAAGATGCTGATAAGCCTTAGCACTGTCACTCCGGGAAAGTAAGTTGCTGAAGTGTGAGTGATTGGGGAGGACATCTTCACCAGCAACAGGGGGAGATTCACCACGAAGACACAGGGGCACGGAGCAGAGACCCAAAAGGCAAGAAGAAATAGTGGATGTCACATTCGAGCATTGAGGCCGAAGTTCCTCGCTTCTCAGTAACAGAATGTATCAGCGGTGGGCCTTGACGCTCGTTCGTTGCCGACTCGCTCACTTAGCAGGGCCGCAAACAAAAAAGTCGGTAGAGAGATGGTTGATCTCTCTACCGACTTGATGACTTAGCGACGATTTCGATTTCAAAACTACGAAGCGACGACCGATTCAGCAGCCGCAGTTCCGGCACAGACCAGTTCGCCGCTGGGAGTCGCGGCGGCGGCAATGGCCGGATCGATCGAGCCGGCGAAATCGAGCCGCTTTGAGTCTCCGACTTCGGCCACCTTGACGGTGATCAAGCTCTTGCCAACGAACGTGCCTCGTAGCAACTCTTCGGAGAGTGGGTCTTCGATCCATTGTTCAACCGAGCGGCGTAGCGGACGAGCTCCATAATCGAGATCGCCACCCTTGTCGATAAGGAACTCTTTCGCCTCGTCGGTGAGCACCAACTTCATGCCCTTCTCCCCAAGTCGTTCGCGGACCTTGATCAACTCGATTTCGACGATGTTCTTCAGGTTATCGCGAGTCAAGTGGCGGAAGACGACCACTTCGTCGATACGACCGAGGAATTCAGGTTTGAATTCCTTTTCAATCTCCTGCATCAAGCGACCCTTCATCCCTTGATACGAGGTGTCTTCGTCTTTCTTGGCGAAGCCAAAACCGCCGCCCGCTTTGATCACTTCGGCACCGGCGTTGGTGGTCATGATCAGGATGACGTTGCGGAAGTCGATCTTGCGACCAAAGCTGTCGGTTAAGTGGCCTTCTTCCATGATCTGCAACAGCATGTTGTAGACGTCCGGGTGAGCCTTTTCGATTTCGTCCAACAGCACGACCGCGTATGGGCGACGACGAATTTTTTCGGTCAGTTGACCACCTTCTTCATAGCCGACATAGCCTGGTGGAGCACCGATCAAGCGGCTGATGTTGTGCTTCTCCATGTATTCGGACATGTCGATCTGCACGAGCGCGTCTTCGTCGCCGAACATGAACTCGGCGAGCGTCTTGGCCAGCAGCGTCTTACCGACGCCGGTCGGACCGCAGAACAGGAACGCACCAGTCGGACGCTTCGGATCTTTCAATCCGCTGCGGCTGCGACGGACAGCCTTCGAGACTTGCTTGATTGCTTCATCCTGGCTGATAACTCGCTTGTGCATTTCTGCTTCCATTTCGAGCAGACGCACGGCGTCTTCGCTCGAAAGGCGAGTCAGCGGAATGCCGGTCATCTTGGCGACGACTTCGGCGATCACTTCGCCATCGACGGTGCCATCCGCTTCCTTGGATTTTTCTTTCCACTCGCGAGTGAGCGTGTCCTTCTTCTTCTTCAGCTTGTCGGCCTGATCGCGGAGTTGAGCGGCTCGCTCAAAGTCCTGATTGGCAACGGCCTCTTCCTTCGCTTGATTGAGCTTCTCTGCCTCGCCCTCGAGTTCTTTGAGATCGGGCGGGCGGACCATCGATTTCAGTCGGATGCGAGCACCAGCTTCGTCGATGACGTCGATCGCCTTGTCGGGCAAACAACGACCGGTGATGTATCGCTGCGACAGTTCGACAGCCTTTTCGAGAGCTTCGTCGGTGTAAACGACATGGTGGTGCGTGGCATATCGCTCGCGCAACCCCTTCAGAATTTGCACTGCTTGTTCTGGGCTTGGTGGTTCGATCACGACCGACTGGAAGCGGCGTTCGAGAGCATGATCCTTCTCAATGTACTTGCGGTATTCATCGAGCGTCGTCGCGCCGATGCATTGCAACTCACCTCGGCTGAGTGCAGGCTTGAGCACGTTCGCCGCATCGATAGCACCTTCAGCACCACCCGCACCGACGAGCGTGTGCAACTCGTCGATGAAGAGGATTGTGTTCTTTGCACGGCGGACTTCGTTCATTACCGCTTTGATTCGCTCTTCAAACTGGCCTCGGTACTTCGTTCCGGCAACCATCATCGCCAAATCGAGCACAACGATTCGCTTGTCGCGCAGGAGTTCCGGAACCGCGCTATCGACGACCATTTGAGCGAAGCCTTCGACGATGGCGGTCTTACCGACACCCGCTTCGCCGATGAGAACAGGATTGTTCTTTTGGCGGCGAATCAGAATTTGAATCACTCGTTCGATTTCATTTTCGCGGCCGATGACGGGATCGAGCTTGCCATCTTTGGCCAGTTGCGTCAGATCGCGACCGAAGCTGTCGAGCGCAGGCGTCTTGCTTTTGCCACCCGGCTTTTGCGATCCCGCACCAACACCGGCGGTCGCTCGTTCGCCACCTTCGCCTCCCTCTGCACCGTGGCCGAGGAGGTTGAGCACTTCTTCCCGGACGTCTTCCAGCTTCAGGCCGAGGTTCATCAGCACTTGAGCGGCGACACCCTCTTGTTCGCGGAGCAACCCCAGCAAGAGATGTTCGGTACCAACATAATTGTGGTTGAGGTTGCGAGCCTCTTCCATTGCGTATTCGATGACTTTCTTGGCTCGCGGAGTTTGCGGGAGCTTGCCCATCGTGACCATGTCTGGTCCAGATTGGACAATTTTTTCCACTTCGAGCCGAATTTTGCGGAGATCGACATCCAGCCGCTTGAGCACATTCGCGGCAACGCCGGAGCCTTCTTTCACCAAACCGAGTAACACGTGCTCGGTCCCGATGTATTCGTGATTGAAGCGTTGAGCCTCTTGGTTAGCCAACTGCATGACCTTGCGAGCCCGGTCAGTAAATCGCTCGTACATTCCGTTTCTCCTCGGGTATCGCGTGAAAGCGTTTTGCTTTCATCGCGGTGTTTCGTGTTCCAGATTCCGTTCCGGACTTGTGATGTCGTTCTTCTACGATCAAAGAGTGTAGGTTCTGAATTTCACTCTGAGTGGGACCACCTCCACCAAATTTGGCAGTCGCCCACCGGATTGCATTGCCTGCGCCAGTGAGAGCAATTTTTGAGATTGAGCGTTGTTCCCCCTGAAAATTCTGACGGCAAACAAGTCCTAACACGCAAGTATCCCGTGCTACTGACGATTGCCGCTGTCGTCGTAGTTGCGAAGTCACCGAAGAACTTGCGTCGAGATTAACCGCAAAATCGCCGACCCCCAGACGCGCGCGGAGTGTAGTAGTGCCCTGAAAGTGCGGCAAGGTAGGCATTTTGACGGGATTCTCACGCACGATCCTAATAACTGGACCGGTCCACGGTGATCGTGTGCAGAAGTGGCACGACTTGCCGGACGTCGTTGGCTTGTTGAGTCACATCGCGCACGGAACAACTTCGATCCACTGAGTGGGAATGGGGATCATCCGTAGAAGTGGCACAAGAAACTGCTGCAAGCCTGCAATTTCATGTGTGTCGTACGACATGATTGCACTGGCCTCAAGCCCTCTTGCAGCATCTATCAAGAAGTAAGCCAAATGCGTTTGTGGCGAACAAACTTCGGGCATGGGGACGCAACCACGCTTGATTCCGTCTGCAAAGGCCAATCTCAGCCAACTCGCCGATCCTAAAACTAACATGCGACTCGGTAGTGCCCTGCGGGCAGACTTACGTAGACAAGTTTTAAAGGGCCCTCCGCCAACTGTGTTGATAATTGCGTTCTGTGAGCGGCCAACACAAATGGCGGAGAGCCCGTTTTTCAATTGGTCGGTCGAATACAGACTCACGTCGGCGAGACAATTCCACAACGTGCGATCTGCCAGTCACTTCCTCAAGCGTCCGGTTCGTCACGCGGAAGGTGACGGATACGTAGCCGTCACCGCTCCGCGTGACGAGCCGAGTTGAAACACGCGCAGTTCTTTTCTGCGATCCAGATTAAAAGCAATCCAATGTTGGTCGAGGCACTCTTGATTGATGTCAAAATCTTCTCGCTTGTAGCCCTGTGCTTCGATCGGTGATTGTTTATCGTTCCGACACAGCAAATGGTGTCCGCGATGAGCAACATCTGGAGATTTCGCATGATGGTAACTAACAACAAGTGGCTCTCGACCACTCTGAGTCTTTTTGCGGTTTTGACCTGTGTTCTCTACAGCGAGATGACCGCCGTTGCGGAGGATCGGCTCGACTTCAATCGGGACATTCGGCCCATCTTGTCGGAGAATTGTTTTTACTGTCACGGACAAGACGCCAATAAGCGGCAGGCGGAATTGCGGCTTGATGTGCGCGACGCGGCGATCAAGTTAGGTGCGATTACGCCGAGTGATGTGACGAAGTCGTCGCTCGTGGAGCGGATCAAGTCAGACGATCCGGAACGTCTGATGCCGCCGGCGAAGTCGAATCGGCGGTTGTCGGCGGAACAGAAGAAAACGTTAGAACGCTGGATCACCGAAGGGGCGGACTATCAAACACATTGGGCATTCATCACTCCAAAACGTCCGGCGGAACTGACCGTCAAGCGGGCCGACTGGGTGCGTAATCCGATTGATCGTTTCGTGGTGGCGAAGCTCGAAGCGGAAGGACTGGAACACTCGGCAGAGGCCGATCGCGCGACGCTCATTCGGCGGTTGTCGGCCGATTTGATCGGTCTCCCGCCGACGCCTGCTGAAGTCGATGCGTTTGTGGCGGACGCAGATCCGCAAGCTTACGACAAGTTAGTTGAGCGGTTATTGAGCAGTCGTCATTACGGCGAACGAATGGCGTTGCCGTGGCTCGATGCGGCACGCTACGCCGACAGCAACGGCTTTCAACAAGACGGCGACACGTGGCAATGGATGTGGCGCGATTGGGTCGTGAGGGCGCTCAACACAGACCTGCCATTTGATCAATTCACAATTTGGCAACTGGCTGGCGATCTGCTTCCGGATGCGACGACCGATCAGAAGATCGCCAGCGGATTCAATCGCAATCACCTGCTCAACGGCGAAGGGGGAGCGATCGCGGAAGAGCAGCGATTTGTGATTCTCTTCGATCGCATCGACACCACGGCGACGAATTGGCTCGGCCTGACGATGGCGTGTGCTCAGTGTCACGACCACAAGTATGACCCGATCACTCAGCGCGATTACTACAGCTTGCTCGATGCCTTTAATCGTCTGCCGGAGAGCGGCACTCCGCAGTACTTCTCGTCGCGCGTACGAGTCGCTGCGCCGTTCATCGAACTGCCGACGGAAGAGAACCAAGCGAAGATCGCGGACTTTGAAAAACAAATCACCGCTGCTGATGCGGAGGCGACGCCGCTGGTGAATGCGGCGTTTGAAGGTTGGCGAATTGGCATCTCCGCCGATGGCAAACCTGCTGAAGGAAAAGGTCTTCCCGATGCGGTCGCCGCGATCTTGAAGAAGCCGGACGGTGAGCGGACCGACGACGAAAAGAAGTCGCTCGAAACGGGTCTGCGAAAACACTTCGATGAAAAAGTCCGAGCCACGTTGGCGAGCAAGATCCCCGTGCTCCCGAAGCTCGATTCATTGCGGCAGCAACTCAATTCATATCGTGCCGATCAAACTCCGCGCGTGATGGTGATGAGCGACGCGCAGCCGCGTCAGACGAGCATTCTGTCGCGCGGCGAATACTTGCAACCGACGGAGAAAGTCTCATTCGCCACTCCTGCGTTCCTGCCGCCACTACCGACCGGAGCACCGACGAATCGATTGGGCTTCGCTCAATGGCTGGTTTCCGCCGAGCATCCGCTGACCGCGCGAGTGCAGGTCAATCGGATGTGGCAGCACTTCTTCGGGGCGGGGATCGTCAAGACGTCGGAAGATTTCGGTGTGCAGAGCGAGTACCCGCTTCACGGCCCGTTGCTCGATTGGCTGGCGGTCGAGTTTCGCGAACGAGGTTGGAGCATGAAGACGATGCACCGCCTCATTGTGACGAGTGCCACGTATCGGCAGTCGAGTCGCATCACTCCCGACCTTCGTGCGCGTGACATCGAAAACCGTTTTTTCGCGCGCGCAAGTCGCTTCCGCATGCCGTCGCTCTTGCTGCGTGACTGGTCGCTCGCTGCGTCGGGTTTGCTTGATGCTCGCATCGGCGGAGTCCCCGTTTATCCGTATCAGCCCGACGACATTTGGGAAGCACTCGCGATCACGAAGGAGCGTGACTTCACTTACCCCGCGTCGAAGGGGACGGATCTCTACCGACGCAGCCTCTACACGTTTTGGCGTCGCACCGTAGGGCCGGCCAACATGTTCGATGCCTCAAACCGACAAGCCTGCCGTGTCCGGGCCATCCCCACCAGCACGCCGCTGCATGCCCTCACGACGCTCAATGATCCCACGTGGGTTGAGGCCGCGCGCTCGCTCGCCGAACAAAGCCTCAAGGCTGCCGCAGATGTGGATGGTCGAATCACTCACGCCTTCCGCCGAGTCCTCGGCCGCAAACCGACCGATCGAGATCTGCAAACCCTCCGCCGAGCACTCGAACGCCAGTCCGCGATCTACAAGTCCGACCCTGCTGCCGCTCAGAAATTACTGACCGTCGGTACCAGCAAGCGCGACGAATCGCTCAACCTCACCGACCACGCTGCGCTTGCAGCGGTCTGTCTGGCAATCTTCAACTTGGACGAAACACTCACCAGAGAATGACCTTTTGAAGGAATGTCGCGAGACGATCTGTGTTGGCACGGTTTCATCCCGTTAATCGTGATTATTCACGGAGGGTGGAACAGGGTTCGCGCAAGTCGTTGGTGGGCTGTCGCAAACCCAGTGGCGATCCACAATGAATCGTCACAAATTATCGAACGGCGAAGCCGCAGGTACGTAGCCGTCACCGCTCCGCGTGACGAGCCGAGTGCGACAAAGCGATCGGAATACTGCGACGATTCGAGCCGTGTTGAGCGTTCGGCTCATCACGCGGAGCGATGACGGCTAGTGCCACGACCAAGAAATAACCTGCCATTAGATTTGGAGTGCGGCTTGTTGGATTTTTGTGGTGCGGGTGATGCGGCGGTGCGGTGGGCAGAACCGAGCTACGGGCTGCGATTGTGTCGGTTTGCCGGTGTAGGTCC